>JBAUCK010000268.1:0-19153 GCA_049677525.1 Xanthobacteraceae bacterium | reverse complement strand
GGGTTCAGAACGTCGTGAGACAGTTCGGTCCCTATCTGCCGTGGGTGTAGGAGAATTGAGAGGATCTGTCCCTAGTACGAGAGGACCGGGATGGACGTACCTCTGGTGGAGCAGTTGTGGCGCCAGCTGCAGTGCTGCGTAGCTATGTACGGACGGGATAACCGCTGAAGGCATCTAAGCGGGAAACCCACCTCAAAACGAGTTCTCCCTTGAGAGCCGTGGTAGACCACCACGTTGATAGGCCGGGTGTGTAAGCGCGGCAACGCGTTCAGCTTACCGGTACTAATCGCTCGATTGGCTTGATCGTTCTCATTTATCAATGCTCATTCATGAGCGTCATCGCGTGCGCGCCTTTGCGCGTGCGCCGATGGCAATACAGATATCCAGTTTGCTTCAATTTCCGTTCTTTGCCGACCTGGTGGTCATAGCGAGGAGCCTCTACCCGATCCCATCCCGAACTCGGTCGTCAAAGTCCTCTGCGCCGATGGTACTAAGTCTCAAGGCTTGGAAGAGTAGGTCGCTGCCAGGTCTGCAAAGAACGGAACATCCTCTTCGACGATATTCAGAGCAAAAGCCCCGCGGGAAACCGCGGGGCTTTTTGTTTGGCGCGATGTCTTCCACATTGCGTTTATCGCGACGCGGTTTTTGCCTCGTGAAGACAGCAAAGGGATCGCGGTGAATTCACCAGTTCCTCAATCCGCTGTTGTTTTCGCAACGACCGATGACGGGCTTCGCCTTCCCATCATCGACATTACCCTGCCTGCCTTCGCGTTGCCTGACGATCCGCAATCCGTCGCCGCCTTGGACGCGGCCGTTCGCGAGAGCGAGTGGCGCAACGCGCTGGTGCCGGGCTTCATCATGCGCTTCATGCTGCGATCGGCGGCCCGGCGATCGCAGCTGCTTGCGGATATCATCAACCCGGACACCAGCTTTTTGGCCGGCCTGACCACCTACATCATGAAGCTCGGCGCGGAGAATCTGCCGCCGCCGTTCGATAGCGACGTCGACCGCCGCCTGGCCGGCTCGCCGCAGGCGACCGCGGTGCGCTTGCGGCTGCAACAGACCGCCAAGCTCTTGGCCGCAGCGCTCGCGCCGCTGCTTCTGGCTGCTCCGGCGGCGCCGCTCGTCCTGATCAATATCGGCGGCGGGCCGGCGTCCGACAGCATCAACACGCTGATCCTGCTCAACCGCTCGGGAAGCGGCCTGCTGCACAGACCGATTGCGATTCAAGTCCTGGATATCGACCCGGCATGCCCGCATTTCGGCGCCGCGGCGCTGGCCGCGCTATCCGCCGATGGACAGCCGCTCGCCGAGATCGGCATCAGCTTCGCGCACGAACACTACGATTGGAATGAGCCGGCGCTGCTCGAAGACTTGCTTCGCCGTGCGGCGGCGCAAGACGCCATTATCGCGGTCTCCTCGGAGGGCGCTTTGTTTGAATATGGCAGCGACGATGCGATCACTGCCAATCTTCGCGCGCTTCATGACAACGGCGCCAAAGCGGTTGTCGGCTCCGTTACCAGCGCCGATCCGCTGCGCCGGCAGTCCATCGCCGGCGGCCGATTCAAATTGATGCCGCGCGGCCTCGACGGCTTCCGCCCGCTAGCGGAGCGCGGCGGATTTCGTATCGTGCGCAGCGAAGCAACGCCGCTCGGCGATCAGGTCTTGCTGTGCCCGAACGCAGCGGATATTTGCGTGGACGGAGGACTTCGATGCGCCGGATAGTGATGGCGGTACTGGGATTGCTGATCGGCTATCCGGTCTTTGCCTTCATCGGCTACTGGATGATCCAGTTGTTCTCCGGGAATACCTTTGATCGTTCCATGGAAGCCGACATGACGGCGGTGTTCGCCATCGGCCCGCTCGGCGCCGTCGTTGGGCTTGTCGCGGGCCTCGTGCTGGCCGGTCTGAAGCGGGGGCCTGAAGCCGCGCCGCCAGGCGAGAATATCTGATTGGACATGTCTTAAATGTCGGATCCCCGCCAACATCGACCGCACGTCGCTCGCAATCGGGAGCCGATCCTCGATGTGTTGAAACGCGTGCTGCCGGAGCGCGGCCTGGTTCTGGAGATCGCCGGCGGTTCGGGCGAGCATGCGGCTTATTTCGCCGAGGCGCTGCCGTCGCTGATCTGGCAGCCGAGCGATCCGGATGCGGCCGCGCTTTCGAGTATCGCGGCGCATCGGGACGCTATGGGCTTGGCGAATCTCTTTGCGCCTGTGCATCTCGATGTGACGGCCGTGTCCTGGCCGGTCGCGTCTGCCGATGCGATCGTGTGCTGCAACATGATCCACATCTCGCCGTGGGCCGCGAGCGAGGGGCTCATGGCGGGGGCTGAGCGCACGCTTTCACCCGGCGGCATTTTGTATCTCTACGGCCCTTACAAGATCGGCGGCCGCCATACCGCCCCGAGCAACCAGGAATTCGACGGGTATTTACGCGGGCAAAACCCGGCTTGGGGTATAAGGGACCTCGACGAGGTTACGGCCTTGGCCAAGCGCCATAATTTCGCGCTGGTGAAAACCGTAGCGATGCCGGCCAATAATCTCAGCGTGATTTTTCGGCGCGAAGCCTGTGACGACTATGCAAAGCATCTCCATCGGCAAGACTGCGCTGCCCAATCCGGTATTCCTGGCCCCGATGTCGGGCATCACCGATGCGCCGTTCCGCCGCCAGGCGGCGACGCTCGGCGCGGGGCTGGTGATCTCGGAAATGACCGCCTGCGCCGCGCTTGCCGAAGAGGGTCACAAGCGGGCGCACATCGCGAAGCAGCGCCTGAAGGATCATGGCGCGGGCCTTCATGTGGTGCAGATTGCCGGCTGCGAAGGTTACTGGATGGGCGAGGGCGCGCGGATTGCGGCAAGCTCCGGCGCCGACATTATCGACCTCAATATGGGTTGCCCAGCGAAGCACGTGACCAATGGCGCGTCGGGCTCGGCCTTGATGCGCGACCTCGATCATGCGCTGACGCTGATTGACGCCGTGATGCAGGCGGTGACCGTGCCCGTGACCTTGAAAATGCGGCTCGGCTGGGATGATTTTTCCAGGAACGCGCCCGAGCTCGCGCGGCGCGCCGAAGCGGCCGGCGTGCGGCTCGTCACCGTGCACGGCCGCACCCGTTGCCAGTTCTACGAGGGCAATGCCGATTGGGCGGCGGTGCGCGCGGTGAAAGAGGCCGTGTCGATCCCGGTCGTCGTCAACGGCGACATTGAAAGCTTCGACGACGCGGATCGCGCGCTCGCCGCTTCGGACGCCGATGCGGTGATGGTCGGCCGCGGCGCGCAAGGCCGGCCGTGGTTTCCCGGTCATCTGGCGCACTATCTCGCGACCGGCCAGCGTCTGGCGCCGCCGGCGCTGCGCGAACAACTCGCCCTGGTCAGCGCGCTCTACGAGGAGATGCTTTCGCATTACGGCGTCGCCGTCGGGCTTCGTCACGCGCGCAAGCATCTCGGCTGGGCGCTCGATACGGCGGCGGCCGTCGCCGGCACGCCGGCGCATCTTCTGAAGACGTATCGCGGCAGTGTGCTGACCGCGACCGATCCCAAGGTCGTCCAGCTTCGGCTTAGCGAGGCCTTCGACGATCTCGGCACCAAGCTTGGCACATTGAGCGCCGCAGCATAGAGACCGCACGATGAAAGCCGCGATCGTGACGGTTTCGGGCAGGCCTCCGGTTTACACCGATTTCGCCGAGCCCACAGCCGGCGACGGCGAAGTTCTCGTCGATGTCACCACGGCGCCGCTCAGTCACGTGACGCGGTATCGTGCCTCCGGCACGCATTATAGTTCGGCCGGAAGCCTGCCTTTTGTCGTCGGCCTCGACGGCGTCGGGCGACAACAGGGCAAGAACGGTGGCCAGCGCGTCTATTTCATTCTGCCGCGAGCGCCGTTCGGCAGCATGGCTGAGCGGACCGTGGTGAAGGCGACGCATCTCGTGGCGCTGCCGGACGGTCTCGATGATGCGACGGCCGCCGCTATTGCGATCCCGGCAATGTCGTCATGGGCGGCGCTGCGCGAGCGCAGCAGGCTCGAGCCGGGCCAGGTCGTGCTGGTCAACGGCGCGACCGGCATTTCCGGCCGCCTCGCGGTGCAAATCGCCAAACATCTCGGCGCCGGAAAAGTCATCGCCACCGGCCGCAATCCCAGAATGCTCGCGGCGCTGCCTTCGCTTGGCGCGGACGGCACCATTTCGCTGGTGCAGGAGGAAGAGGCGCTCGACGACGCCTTCCAGAAACTTTTCAGCGACGGCGTCGATATCGTCTTGGATTATCTCTGGGGGTCGAGCGCGGAGCGTCTTCTCGCCGCGGCGGCGAAGACGAGCCGGGATGCCAAGCTGGTCCGTTTCGTCCAGATCGGCTCGTCGGGCGGACCTAACATTTCCTTGCCGGCGACGACCATCCGCTCGTCCGGCCTGGAACTGATCGGCTGCGGCATGGGCAGCATTCCGTTCGAGCAGATGCTTGCGACCATCGCGCGGGTCTTCGCGGCCGCCGTGCCGCATTCGCTGGCGATCACGCTGAAGATTCTTCCGCTCGCCGAGATCGAGAGCAATTGGGCAATTGACACCACGGCGACGCGGACGGTCTTTGTGAACAGCTAGCGCTGCGCCGCCTGCCTCCCGATCACACTACTTCTTTCGCGCCCAGGTCACACCGCTTCTTTCGCCAATGCGTGCTGGCGGAATTTCGGCATCACCTCCTGCGCCAGAAGCCGCATCGAATCATGCTCCCAGGCCCGGTTCGGGCCACTCCAGTCGAGACCGGTCATCAATAGCGTGCCGAAGGGGCCGGCGGCCTCGCGAAAGGCGACGAGTTTATCGAGAGACGTCTTCGGCGAGCCGTAGATCGCCGAGCCTTCGGTAATGGCGTCGACGGTTGCTTCCTCATCCGTCATGTCGGCGCGCGGCTTGAGCGCCGAGAGGAGGCCGACGCGCGACAGCACTTCGCGCATATAGGAATAGAAATAGCGGTTCGCGCCTTGGGCGGAGAACACGCGATCGCGCGCTTCGGCCTCGCTCGGCGCCACCATGATATTGCGCGCCACGCGCCAATTGTCGCCGCGCGCGGGCTTGCCTGCCTCGGCGCAGGCTTTGCTGTAGATCTCCCAATGCGAACCAAGTGCCTCGCTCGGCACATTGTTGGCGGAGATGATGCCCCAGCCGCGCAGCGCGGCGACGCGCGCGGTCGGCGAATTGCGGCTCGCGACCGACATCGAGATCGGCGGGCCGGGCTTCTGATAAGGTTTCGGCATATAGCCGATGCCGAGCTCGGGAATGATCGCGTCCTTGAGCTTCACCGACCAGAACTCGCCTTCGAGATCGTAGGGCGGATCTTGCGCCCAGATGCGCTCGATCATGCCGATCGATTCCATCGCCTTGCGCTCACGCACCTTGCGGTCGCTGTTGCCGAACAACTCGAAGTCCGAGAACAGCCCGCCGATGCCGACGCCGAGCATGAAGCGGCCGCGGCTCATGGCGTCGAATTGCGCAACTTCAGCCGCGACCTTCACCGGATGATGGCTCGGCAGGCAGATCACGGCGGTGCCGAAGGTGAGATTCTTGGTGCGCGACAACAAGCTCGCCATGAACATCAGCGGCGAGGGGATCGGTTCGGTGGTCGCGGAAAAATGCTCGCCCAGCCACAATTCGTCGAAGCCGAGCGCATCGGCGTAGAGCGATTTCTCCTCGTCCTCGGCCAGCGTATCGGCGAACGCCCGGTCCGGGGGATGCACCGGCATCATGAATAGGCCAAGACGCATCTGTCTTTCCTCCGCTGCCGCGTTGCGCTCACCGCAGCGCAGAGAGAAATTGAAGTCAAGGACGAGGTCGCGTATGCCACATCGTGAAATGCCGCCGACCTAGAGCGCACCGGAGGGGAATCCCATGAACGCCGCCATGAACGCCGCCACGAACGCCGCCACGAACGCCGCCATGACCGCCTCCGGCAACGGCAAAAACCCCACCAATCGCGTCTATCGCATCGCCGTCATTCCCGGCGACGGCATCGGCAAGGAGACGGTGCCGGAAGGCGTGCGGGTGCTCGAGGCCGCGGCCAGTAAATACGGCTTCGAACTGCGCAACGACGATTTCGACTTCGCCTCCTACGATTATTACGAAAAGCATCAGCGCATGATGCCGGAGGACTGGAAGGAGAAAATCGGCAAGCACGACGCGATTTTCTTCGGCGCGGTCGGCTGGCCGGCAAAGATCCCCGATCACATCTCGCTGTGGGGCTCGCTCATCCTGTTCCGCCGCGAGTTCGACCAATACGTCAATCTGCGCCCGGTGCGGCTGATGCCCGGCGTACCGTCGCCGCTCGCCAATCGCAAGCCCGGCGACATCGATTTCTGGGTGGTGCGCGAGAATACCGAAGGCGAATATTCGGCGATCGGCGGCCGCATGTTCACCGGCACCGACCGCGAAGTCGTGGTGCAGGAAACCGTGCTGTCGCGCATCGGCGTCGACCGCGTTCTGAAATTCGCCTTCGAGTTCGCGCGCAAGACGCCGAAGAAGCATCTCACCTCGGCGACCAAGTCGAACGGCATCGCCATTACCATGCCGTACTGGGACGAACGCGTCGAAGAAATGGCGAAGAATTTTCCCGACGTAAAGTGGAACAAATTCCATATCGATATTTTGTCGGCGCTGTTCGTGCTCAAGCCCGACCAGTTCAACGTCGTCGTCGCCTCGAACCTGTTCGGCGACATTCTCTCCGATCTCGGCCCAGCCTGCACCGGCACTATCGGCATCGCGCCGTCCGGCAATATCAATCCGGAGCGCAAATATCCGTCGGTGTTCGAGCCGGTGCATGGTTCGGCGCCGGACATTGCGGGGCAGGGCATCGCCAATCCGATCGGGCAGATCTGGTCGGGTGCGCTGATGCTCGAACATCTCGGCGAGACCGAAGCAGCATTAGCCATCGTCAAGGCGATCGAGCGGGTGCTCGCCGAGGCGAAGCTGCGCACGCGCGATCTCGGCGGCGCGGCGAACACGGTCGAATGCGGCAAAGCGGTGGCCGCCGCGCTGGCGTAAGCGGCCTTCGCATGAGATGGCCGAATACGCCCGCCGAGGTTACGCCGCTGCGCTTTCAGGATCGCGGGCCGGCACCAGATCGCGCAGCTTCGGCGCGACGTGATCCATGAACAGCCGCATCGAGCGGACGACCTTTTCGGGCGTCGCCCATTTCTTACCCGCGACGATCAAGAGCGTGCCGAATCCGCCAGCGGCTTCGTAGAACTCGGAAAGCCCCTTCGCGACCGTATCCGGATCGCCGAGGTAATAGATGCCGGCTTTGTCTAGCTCGTCGAATGTCACCGTGTCGCTCTTGAGCTTCAAGCCGTAACTCGACGTCACGACGCGGATCAGCCCGCGTTTCATCTGATAGCCCAATTCGTAATTGATGTCGGCGCGCAGGTCGTCCATCGCTTCGCGGCGGCTGTCGGCGAGATAGACGTAACGCGCGGCCGTCACATGTTGCAGCGGCGTATCGCGGCCCGCGGCCTTGGCGGCGCGCGCGTAGATGTCCGCCTTCTTACGGATCGAGGCTGCGGGTTCGAGCTGCGCGGTCAGAAGCGTATAGCCGCGGGCACCGGCGAGTTCGATCATGGCCGGCGTATCGGTCGCCGTCGCCATCGGCATATGCGGGGCAACGAGCGGCCGCGGCGTTACAACGATGCCCTTGCCGCGCCAATGTTTGCCGTCCCAGTCGAACGGCTCGTTTGCCGTCCAGCACTTCAAGATCAGATCAAGCGATTCGCGCAAGCGTTCGTGGCGGTCGGCAAAGGACAGCCCGCGCTCATCGGCGAATAGCGGGCTCGGAAAGCCGGAGCCGAAGCCGAAGATGAAACGGCTACCGCCGATCACGTGGTCGGTTACCGCCGCCTGCGTTGCGGTATCGACCGGATGAGCGAGGTGAATGAGCTTGACGGCCGCGCCCATGCGGATTCGCTTTGTCAGGGCGGCCGCCTTGCACATCAGAAGCTCCGGCACCGGCAGCGTGTCCACTTTATCGATGTAGACCGGTTCGCCATGGTGTTCACTGATATAGACATCGCGGAAACCGAGCTGGTCCGCGAGCACGATTTCGGCCAAATCCTGTTCGTAAGTTGCTGACGCGGTGGTGTGCGGGCGAAAACCGTTCGAGAATATTCCAAATTCCATTTGCAATCCCTGCATGCGAAACGATGGCAGGTTACGGTCCCGCCCGCGCCTTGACAACGCTGCGGCGACCACGCGCATGTCTGGTGGACGAAGGCGGCCAGAGATCGCGCACGTGCGATCTCGGTGGGGCGGCCAACACTGTCGCCTGCGTCAGGGCGGTCGCGGACGCGCCCCTCAAGTCTTCGGCTCGGCCGAGATCGCGACACATTGAATCAAAGGCCTGCTCGAAATGCGCGCGTCTTTGA
The DNA here is from genome assembly GCA_049677525.1 of Xanthobacteraceae bacterium. Classification (GTDB taxonomy): domain Bacteria; phylum Pseudomonadota; class Alphaproteobacteria; order Rhizobiales; family Xanthobacteraceae; genus BOG-931. Next base: position 10,756 of record JBAUCK010000268.1, on the reverse strand, counting down.
CCTGGTGTGCCTGCCCGGCGAGGGAACAATCATGGCTGCTGTCACGTTGCGGTGGTGGGCTCCTGTGAGAGCGAGTGCAGATGCAAAAAGAATCCGAGGAATATCGGCACAAAGCCGCTGAATGCGCCCGTAAGGCTCTGGCATGCCGGGAACCGGCGATCCAGCGCGGCTTCGCCGAAGCCGCCCGCCGCTGGCGCCATCTGGCGGAGCGCAAGGAGGAGGCGGGCAGCGCCTCGCCGTCGGTCCGGGTCGTCGCCATCCTATGACGCGCTGGCGAAGCGGCCTGCCAGATCCGCAGCCGGCGGCATAGACCGCTCACGGCAGCACGGTCGTTGCGCTCAGGCACGAAGCCGCCGTTTCCACTTCGCTCGACAAGCCCTCGTTTGATAAGGCAAGCCTTCGCTTGACAAGGAATGCCCGACCCCGCCTATTCCTCGACCAATGAACGAGCCGGGAGTCAAGCATCTGCGCATCTATGGCGTCGCCCGCACCCGCGCCTTTCGGGCGCTGTGGGTGGCGGAAGAACTCGGCATTCCTTACGAACACAAGCCAATCGAGATCGGCGATGCCGGCGCGCGCACGCCGGAATTTCTCGCGCTCAATCCCAACGGCCGATTGCCAGTGATTGTCGACGGCGATTTCGTGCTGCCGGAATCGCTCGCGATCACGCTCTATCTCGCCAAGAAGCATTCGCTCGGCAAACTCTACCCGAACAGACTCGAGGACGAGGCTCGCGCCTGGCAGTGGAGTTTCTGGGCCATCGCCGAGGTCGACCGCGGCGTCAATATCTGGTCGCTGCATGCGGTGCGCCTGCCGCCGGCCGAGCGCAACACGGCCTTGCGCAAGGAGGCGCTTAAAGTCATCGCCGCGCCGTTCAAGGTGCTCGATGCCGCCGTGGCGCAACGGCCTTATTTGCTCGGCGCCGATTTCACCATCGCCGATCTCAATGTCGCCGCCGTCATCAGCCGTGCCGTCGATATGGACCTGTCGGCCTGGCCGCACCTGAAGACCTGGCTCGCCCGCTGTTTCGACAGGCCCGCGGCGCGCGCCGCATTGGCGCTCAAGACCAAATCCGACAATGCCACGCCGGCCGAGGTGACCCGGCGCATCGCCAAGATCAATCGACTATGAGCGCGCCCTTCAATATCAGGGACGCGATGAGTGAAGCCGTCGCGGCGCATCAGCAGGGCCGGCTGCGCGACGCCGAGAAAATCTATGCGCGCGTGCTCAAGGCGGTGCCGGATCAGTTCGACGCGCTTAATCTCCTCGGCACCGTCAAGGCGCAGCAGGGCCATATCGGCGAGGCGCACCGTCTGTTCAGTGCCGCGGTGAAGGCCAATCCCGTGGCGCCGCGGGGCCTAAGCAATCTCGGCCAGGCGCTGCATGCGCTCAAGCGCAGCGGTGAGGCGCTGGACTATATCGACAAAGCGCGCGCGCTTGCGCCCGACGACGTCAATATTCTTTATCAGCACGCCAATGTGCTATTGAGCCTCGACCGGCCGAGCGAGGCGCTGGCCGAATTCCAGGTGGTGCTGGCGCAAATACCGCAACATCTGCCGCAACACGTCGAGGCGCGCATCAATTGCGGCTTGGCCCAGGCCGCCTGCGGCTTTTCCGAACAGGCGTTGGCCGATTTCGATGCCGCGCTGGCGCTCGCGCCAGGCCATCCCGGCGCGTCCTATAATCGAGGCGTCGCGCTGATCAAGCTCGGCCGCTACGAGGAGGCGGTCTCAGCCAACGATGCCGCGCTCGCGGCGGAGCCCGGCCACCTGACGGCATGGCTCAATCGCGGCAAGGCGCTGGCGCAGCTCAATCGCTATGACGAAGCGCTCGCGAGCTATGGCGAAGTGCTGGCGGTCAAGAAGGATCACACCGACGCTCATTTCAATCAGGCGCTTGCTTTGCTCACGCAGGGCCAATATCAGCGCGGCTTCAACGATTACGAATCGCGCTGGCGCCGCACCGGCATGGCGCCGCACAAAAGCCGCGGCAAGCCGCTCTGGCTCGGCGAATATCCGCTGGCGCGCAAGACCGTGCTGCTGCATGCCGAGCAGGGGCTCGGCGACACCATCCAGTTCGCGCGCTATGTGCCGATGCTGGCGGCGGCCGGCGCCAAGGTCGTGCTTGAAGTCCAGCCCGAACTGAAAACGCTGATGGCGCGGCTCGACGGCGCCGGAACCGTGATCGCGCGCGGCGAGACGCCGCCACTCTTCGACGTGCATTGTCCGCTCGGCAGCCTGCCGCTGGCCTTGAAGACGGAGCCGGGCAAGGTGCCGGCGGCTATTCCTTATCTGTCGGCGAGCGGGGTGCATCTCGCCAAATGGTCGACGCAGATCGGCGCACTGCCGCAGGTGCGCATCGCCATCGCCTGGTCGGGCAATTCAAGCCACGACAACGATCGCAATCGCTCGATCGCATTCGGCCGCCTGGCGTCTTTATTCGACAAGAGCCCAGCAAGCTTCATCAGCATCCAGCGCGACCTGCGGTCTGACGATGCGGCTGCGCTCTCTGCCGAGACCCGCGTCACTCATGTCGGCAACGAGCTTGAAGACTTTGCCGACACCGCGGCCGTGCTCGCGCTGTGCGATCTGGTCATCGCGGTCGATACGGCGCCGGTGCATCTCGCCGGCGCCATGGGCCGGCCGGTCTGGGTGCTGGTGCCGTTCGCGCCCGATTGGCGCTGGACGCTCACCGGCGAAACCACGCCCTGGTATCCGACCGCGCGGCTGTTCCGGCAGACGGCGCTCGAGGATTGGGACGGGGTGATCAGCCGCGTCGGGGCGGAGTTGAACCGCTTCGTATCAACGTAGCGCATCATCAAGCGCATGCAGGCTGCCTTGAACGTTGAGCCTGCGAGGAACGACCAATCCGCAGAGACTATTCATCCGCGCAAGCAGCGTATTTGCCGTCGTAATGGCGGCGGTTTGGATTTTGCCGTTGGCAAGCGCGGCGTCACCCGAAGCGGCCTGCATAATCGCGCGCGACGCTGCCATCGCGAAGATCAAGGCCATGGACAAGGCGAATACGGACAAGGCGAATACGGATAAGGCGAAGCCGGCGTCTTCGAACGGCGACGATTCCGCTCTGCTTGCTGCCGAAGAAAAGGCGCGCAAGGGGCTTGAAGTGCAGATGCGCGCCATCCTCGGTCCGGTCGCGATCAAGGGCTTGGAAGGCGAGGGCGCGATCAATCTTGACACTTTGATCGAAGGCGACGAGGATTTCGGCCTGCTTGACGGCATGGTCTACGGGCCGATCGACGCCAAAACCCGTGTCATCGTGACGACCGACGGCCTATTGCGGCGCTGGCTGCATCAGCACAAGGATTGGTGGGGCAAAGACTCGCCGAGCCTCCCGCAGGATCCTTGCGCCCCCGTTAAAGTGGACGCGTTGTATACGCAGCGGTCCAGAACGATGCCGCCATCATGCGGTTTGCCGTGCTTCCTGTTCGCAAACCGGCGGGGGCCGACTTTGCTTTCGCCATGCTAGCGGCGCGCAGCCAAAGTGACGTTCCGGCCAAAGCCGACGAGATTTTCATCGTGACGGCGCGGGGCGGGCGCGTGTTCATCGGCTATACGAAAGAGTTCGATGCGGTCGGGCCGATCGCGTCCTGCGATCAGACGCGAGACGATCTTGTCAAAAAATCCGTCGCGGCGGCCGAAGAGCCGGGGTTGAGCGACGCTGCGCGGGAAAAGAAATCCCAGGCACTGAGCGGAAAATCCGATACGGAATTCTTGCGCTGCTTCGCCGAGAAAGCGTCGCAACACAACGCTTTCGCGGGTGCCATGACGGCGGCGCAGGCGCTGCTGGACCGGCTGCCGCTGCACTGAAGCTGCGCGCGATTCGCTGAGGACAGCGGCACGCCGACATCGATGTCGCCGCGTGAGTTGAGCAAATTTCTTGCCGACGACGAAGCCAATCGGCGCCGCATGGTCGAGGCCGCGGGCATCGCTTCCGAATGACGGCTGCGCAAGCCGCGGCAATGCCCGCTTTTCCTGATCCCGGCCAGATGGCAGACTGACCAAGCCGGTGGGGGAAGTGCTGCAGGGGGGAGGCTCGGCGCGTTCATGGTCATTGTGCAGGTGATCGTTGGCGGCCTGTTGCTGGGCGCCATCTACGCGCTGTTTTCCTCAGGCCTCACCTTGATCTGGGGCATGATGAACTTCATCAATTTCGCCCACGGCGAATTCGTCATGCTCGGCATGTATGTGGCGCTTCTCGTCGTGATGTGGCTGCACGGCGGGCCGCCGGTCTTCGCGCTTGCCGCGGCTTTGGCTTTGTTCGTGCTCGGCGTTGGGATTTATGCGTCGCTCATTCGCCATGTCATTCGCGGGCCGATGCTGTCGCAGATCCTCTCCACCTTCGGGCTGGCGCTGCTGCTGCGCTACACCGCGTTCTTTATCTTTTCGGCGAATTTCGTCTCGCTGCCGCCGAATTCGCTCTCCGGGACGATCAATATCGGCGGCATCTTTCTGCCCGTGGCGCAGCTTGTCGCCGGCGCGGTCGCGATCGCGCTGACCGTTGCGCTGCATGTTCTGCTCACGCGCACCACCGTCGGCTCGACGCTCCTGGCGGTCGCGGAAGACCGCTCGGCCGCGATGCTGATGGGGATCCGACCCGACCGCATGCAAGCCTTGGCCTGGGGCCTGTCGGCGGGATCGGCCGGCATTGCCGGCGCTTTGCTCGCGACCGCCTATCCGTGGTCGCCGTCGGTCGGCGAGACGTTCGGACTTATCGCTTTTGTCGTGGTGGCGCTCGGCGGTTTTGGCAGCGTGCTCGGTTCGCTCTATGCGGGTCTCATCATTGGACTGATTCAAGTAATGTCGGCCTATTGGCTCGGCGCGATCTATAAGGACATCGTCGTCTATGGCCTGTTCGTTGGGCTGCTGTGGTTCCGGCCGCAAGGCTTGATGGGGAAAACGTGAGCATGCCCTTGTCGCCGCGCCTGCGTATTTGTTTGCTCGCAGTGGCGTTGCTGCTCTATCCGCTGGTATGTTCGGGCGCGTTCTATCGCGACATCGGCGTCGCGTTCTTGCTCGCGGCGATTTCGGCCTCGGCCTGGAACATTGTCGGCGGCTATGCCGGACAGGTGTCGGTCGGTCACAGCATGTTCTTCGGGCTCGGCGCCTATCTGCCGCTGTTGTGCTACACGCTCTGGGGCTGGCCGCCGTTGGCCGGAATTCCCTTTGGCATGGCGCTCTCGGTAGCGCTGGCGCTGGTCGTCGGCTTGCCCACCTTTCGGCTCACCGGACATTATTTCAGCATGGCGACCATCGCGGTCGCCGAGCTCATTCACATTTTTACCGGCACCTGGGATTTCGTCGGCGCCGCGATCGGACTGCAAGGCCCGGCGACGGCGCGCGGCTGGTGGGATCTGACCTTTCGCGGCGAACTGCTGTATTACTACATCTTCCTCGGCGTGCTCGCGCTTGTGCTCCTTGTCACCGCGCTGCTCGAGCGCCGCCGCTTCGGTTTCTACCTGCGCGCCATCAAGGCGAGCGAGCGGGCGGCGAAAAGCCTCGGCGTGCCGGTGCGGCAGACCAAGATGCAGGCGCTGGCGCTATCGGCCGCCTTCACTTCGGTCGCGGGCTCGCTTTACGTGATCAAGACCGGCTTCATCGATCCCGATTCCGGCTTCGGCATTCTGGTCTCGGTGCAGATGGTGATTGTCGCCGCGCTCGGCGGCGCCGGCACTTTGTTCGGTCCGCTGGTCGGCGCGCTGATCCTCATTCCGCTGCAGACCACGACGAACTCGCTGTTCGGCGGCGGCGGCACCGGACTGACCTACATTATCTATGGCGGCATTATCGTCGTGATCGCGCGTTTCGAGCCGGGCGGGCTGTTCGATCTGTGGCATCGCGTGGCGCAATTTTTTAGGAAACGCGCCCATGCTGCTTGAGGCCGAAAACGTCTCGAAGGCGTTTGGCGATTTCCGCGCGGTCGCGGGCGCCGATTTCGCCGTGGACCAAGGCGAGATTGTCGGCCTGATCGGCCCGAACGGCGCCGGTAAATCGACCTTCTTCAATTGCCTTGCCGGTGAGACGCTCCCGACCACGGGCGCGATCCGCTTCGACGGCAAAGATGTCACCTGGGCGCCGCCGGAGACCCGCGTGCGGCTCGGCATCGGCCGCACCTTTCAGGTGCCGACCACGTTCGAGGATATGAACATTCTGCACAATGTGATGGTCGGCGCGTTTCTGCGCCATCCGCACCGCAATGACGCACGCGCGCAGGCCCAGCGCATTGTCGAATTGACCGGGCTGCGCGCCGACCAGCCGGCGCGCTCGCTCGGCACCCCGGGACGGAAGCGGCTTGAGATCGCGCGCGTGCTCGCCACCGAGCCGCGGCTTTTATTGCTCGATGAATCGCTGGCCGGGTTGACGCCGACCGAATTGCGCGACGCCATCGCGCTGGTGCGGCGCATTCACGACATGGGCATCACCATCGTCATCGTCGAACACATCATGGAAGTGATCATGACCCTGACCAAGCGCGTGCTCGTGTTCAATCAGGGCCATGTGATCGCCAGCGGCACGCCGGACCAGGTGGTGCGCGAGGAGGCGGTGATCGAGGCCTATTTGGGCCGGCGGCATCGCCGCCCACCTGAGCGATAGGACCAACATGGCGGAGCTTGCCGTCGAACATCTCGAAGTGCGTTACGGCGATCTCGTCGGCGTCGCCGATATTTCGCTCAGCGTCGAAGCCAGGCAGGTGGTTGCGCTGCTCGGCTCCAACGGCGCCGGCAAGACGACGACGCTCAATGCCATTGCCGGCCTGGTGCCGCCGGCGCGCGGCATCATTCAATGGCGCGGCGCCAGCATTTTCGGCGAACCGGCCTATGCCATCGTCAGCAAGGGACTGGCGTTGTCGCCGGAAGGCTGGCGGCTGTTCGTGTCGCAGACCGTCGAGCAGAATTTGCGGCTCGGCGCCACCGCGTTGGCCGACCGCTCGCGGATCAACGCACTGTTCGAGCGCGTCTATGCGCTGTTTCCGCGGCTGGCCGAACGGCGGCGGCAATCGGCCGGCACGCTGTCCGGCGGCGAGCGGCAGATGCTCGCGCTCGGCCGCGCGCTGATGAGCGAGCCGCGTCTGTTGATGCTCGACGAGCCGAGCCTCGGCCTTGCGCCGGCGGTGGTGGAACAGCTCTACGACACGCTCGGCGAATTGCACCGCCAGGGATTAACCTTGCTGCTCGCCGAGCAGTCTATTCCGCTCGCGCTCGATATCGCCGACTATGCCTATGTGCTGCAGACCGGCCGCATTGCGCTTGAGGGCCCTGCGGCCGAACTCAAGCGCGATCCGCATGTGCAGGAGATTTATCTCGGGATCAGTGCCGCGGCGCGGTGACTTGAGCATGACCCGGAAAAGTGGAAACCGTTTTTCCGAAGAGATCATGCTCTATTAAGTTGAGGTCTTGCCGAAACGATGGATCGTCGAGAGGACCTTCGCCTGGATCAGTCGCAACCGTCGACTGGCTCGCGACTTCAAACGTTACGCCGCGACCGCGGCCGCCTCGCCATGATCCGCATTATGCTTCGGCGCCTCGCGCCAAAATGGCCAACGGGAGGGGCGTATGGATAAGTCTGGCGGGGGGTCTGTTGCAAACGATAAGGATGCTGGGGGTTTGCGCCGTGTTGACTACGGTGGCCTGGAGCACGGGACTCGCCGCGCCAAGCCTGCCCTCCGCGTCGGATGAACCTCCCCAGATGCACCCGGCGCCGAAGCCCAAAACAGCGCAGGGGAATCAGGCCACGAAAGCGCCTCCGAAGGTGAACCCCACGCCGAGCGCCAACCAACTGGAAAGCTGGCGACAGGCAATCGTGCACACGAAGCGGCCCAGGAAAGCCTGTTTTACCGCGAAGTACCCCGCCACCGCCTGGACCGAAGTGCCATGATCAAGCCGCCGAATACACCGCTTTTGCGGGCTAGGGGGATAGCGGCCCTCCACTGTCGGGAATGGAACCGATTTCTCAGCACAACCTGCGTCAGGGCTCATCTCGGAGGCGGATAGATTATTCGACCAAGTCACCGGGATAACCAGCGAATACAAACGGCAAGCAAAGCACCGGCGTTTTTTCCCTCCAGCTCAACACCCAGACGTTTACGACGTCGGCGTGCGGTCAGGCTTCAAGCTGCACCGGCTGGCAACAGTTCATCTTCAGCAACGGCGGCTGTGGCGGCAATGGATCAGCCTGCGCATACATTCAGTCCTGGCTGTTCGGTTATGGTTCGACATGCCCGCCGTGATGGAGTGGTGGTTTTGGGGGCTGTCTTATCAACAGCGCAAATGCGGTTACATTCGCCCCGATCGCGATCAGTCAATTGGCCACCGTCAGGCTCACAGGCCAGGTGCGGGCGATATGGTGACGCTGACCGTTGGCGACACTGTGTATTCCGCGCCGGGTGACAGTAATATTCCTGACCTTGGACAGCATTGGCAGATTGCTGAGTTCAACATTTTTGGTAATGGCGACGGGTCTGAAGCCGTCTTCAACCCGGATCAACGCTGGTGGTGCGCACTGTCGTGGACAGCGGAACAACAAGCCCTCCCACCTGCGACGAGCAGGGATTTACCGGTGAGACAAACAACCTGACGCTGACCTCCACCGCGATTCCACCGCCGGAAAACGCGCCGGTCTACCTAATGGCATCGCATCTGCCGGTGCTTCCCGGGCATCCGGCATCGCCGTTCGGTCCCTCCCTGGTGTTCACCGAAAGCAACGCGGACGGTGTCGTTCAGGTCGACTGTGCCGATGCCCTCACCATCGGCGACACACACCTCACCACCTTCAGCGGCCTGCATTACGACTTCCAGGCGTCGGGCGATTTTGTGCTGCTCGATTCTTCCGGGTTCAGCGTGCACGTCCGCCAGGTCTCCGGCGCGCCGACCTGGCCGAACACCGCCATCAACAAGGCCATCGTCGCGCAAATGGACGGCACGCGCGTTGAAATCTATGTCGAGCCCGAACGCCTCTACGTCGATGGCAAACCGACAACCGTGGCCGACGACGAGCCTCTCCTGCCCCCCACGGGAGTGCAGGTGGTGCACCACGGCAGCGAGTACGACATTACCGGCGCCGGCGGCAACGCGGTGCGGGCAACGCTGTACGGCGTCTTCATCGACGTAGCCGTGGGTGTGGGCAAAACCCCGGCCCGCCATGCCAGTGGACTGCCAGGCCCTCCTGGAGCGAGCGCCGTGCAACCAGTCACCGCGGACGGCGCAAATACTGAAAGGGCCGGTCTCCTTCAGCGATCTCTATAAGAAATACGGCGAGAGCTGGCGGGTTCCCGCCGCCAAACGGCTGTTCACCGAGGAGATCAGGACAACGGCCGGCAATCCAGACACGCCAATATTTGCCCAGGACTTGATTTCCGACCAGAAGGCACACGCGCTGGCGGCCCGCAAAGCGGCGGGTATTGTCAACCAGGACCTTCTCGACGACTGCACCCTCGACACCACTGTGCTGCATGATGATGTGGCGGTGAACGCCTTTACCAAAGTGCATGCGCCGATTCGCGTCATTCGGCCCGTGCTTCAGGCCAAACCGGCGGCCCAGTAGATTTGCCGTGTCGAGTCGGCTCCGGTCTCCAATACCGTGTCGGGAGGCATCGCGTTCATTTATTGATTGTCGGCAACTCGGCAACTTCGCGCCGGAAGCGGTCCATCGTTGGAGATAGGTTAAGATGCTAGAGCGACAACTGATTCAACCCAAAGCAATCTTGCTCTAGTCGCCGTGCTCCCACAGCGTTTTGATGCGCTGGCGGAACGCTTTCGGCCGTTCGGCGAACAGGCGATGCGCGATCTGGGCGGCGCGCAGCGCAAATTCCATCGCGCGTTCGTTGCTCGCCGGCGTCAAGCGCGAGCGCCAATGCGCCAGAAGCTGTCGCGGCGCAGCGAGCCGCAGCAGCACTTCGATGTCCTGGCGCTGGCCGAGGCGGCCGCGAATGCGCTCGGCTTCGCCGATCCACATGCGGCCGAAGCGCGGCCAGAGCGGCTCGATCAGTTCCATCTGATAGCGTAGGTCGACGACGCGCTGGCGTAGCGTGTGCAGCTCTTCGCCGCCGGCGGTGGTCCAATCGTCGGGGATATGGTTTCGCGCATTGCGATAGCTCTTGGCCAGTTGGCCGGCGAGCGCGGCGAAGTCGAGCGAATCGAGCGGCCACATTGCGACCGCGGACGCGGCGACATCGAGCCACGCAATGATGGCGTCGCGTAGCGTCGGCGTGAGGCTTGAGCGTTCTTCGCCGGCGCGCAGCGCTTCGAGTCGCGCCCGGATCGTCTCGCTGGTGCGTGTCGACAGCACCAGATTGCCCTTGTCGGTCAGCCCGTCGAAAGCGTTGAGCGCCGCGGCGCCGTCGCGCGCCTGGGCGAGCGAACGGGCATGGTCGCGGGCCTCCTGCCGCCAGCGCGTGGCGTCGGCAATGAACGGCGCAAACAGCCGCATCAGCGCCCGCCATTCCTTCATGGCGCGGCGGAAATGGTGCACGGCCGCCTCCTGGGAGCGCTCGGGGTCGGAAATGGCCTGGCGCGCCTCGTCCAATATGCCGGCCGCCACAGCGCGCAAAGCCGGCCCGATTGCCGCTTTGGGTTGCAGGGAAGGTTTCTCGGCCATAAACGCTTCTACGGGACCGTGCATGTCGTTTCGATGGGTTCCTTTGTGACATCATGGCGAAAAATAAGGCCCGCCGCACTTCCCTTATGCCAGGGCGCTTGCTACATGACCCCCTGAGCAAAATCAAACGTTTGGCGCGGGGTGGA
>JBAUCK010000267.1:0-65049 GCA_049677525.1 Xanthobacteraceae bacterium | reverse complement strand
GCGCGCGGCGTTGCGGCTCTTCAGGCTCTTGCGTAGATGCGTCAGCGCCGCTCGCGCAAGCGCGGCCGACGGCGCGTGGCCGGCCACCGCGGCGTGCGCGGCCAGGAATACGGCGATGCCGGACGTGCCGTTATAGAGATCGGGTCCGAGGCAGACGAGCTGAAACACTTCGGAATCGCCCAGCCAATCGAGCCCGATCCAGGCCGCGCCCAGTCCACGGCGGATGACACGCTCGGAAATTTCGGCGGCGATCTTGTCGGCCTCGGCGGCGAACAGGCCCGGGGCGACCGGCGTATCAAGAGGCGCAGCCTTGGGTTCAGGCACTATCGCCGGCGCCGCCGATTGCAAAACCGAATTCGTATTCTCGCGGATGACCTCGACTTGCCAGGCGATTTCCTGCGCGTCGAAATGCGTCATGCGCTCGATGGCGCGGGTGAGGCCCGGCACCGCGGCGGTCCGTGCTGACACACCTGTGATGTCGCAAATCTCATTGCCATCAGTCGGTGTCACGAAATGCGGCACGTTCAACGCAGCCAAAGCTGTGCGTTCGGCGCGCAGCAGCGGCCATAGCAGATCGCTCTCTTTGTCCCACTCCGACAGCCGGGCGATGAAGTCGGCCTGTGCTGACCAGATGACTCCGTCGTCCATCGGCTGGTGGTTACGCAAGCGTTGCAGCAGCATGTAATAGAACCGCGTCGGGCGCACGACTTTGCGCACCGGCAGGCCGGCGAAGCCCTCGAACAAGGCGGCAGGCGCCGCGCCATATTGGCGGCGCAGAAAATCGGCGTAAGCGGCAAAGCCCGCGACGAAATCGTCGATATGATCAGCAAACTTTGCATAACGTCCGCCACTATGCGGCAGATTGGTGTTGGTGGTGCCGGCTTCGACCGCCTTGGCCGGGCGCATCGCGTCGGAATTGACGTCGTTCCAGGTGATGACGATTCGCGCGCCCCAGTCCGCGGTCATGCCGCCCATGGCAAAAACATTGTTGTCGACGGAGCGTCCGTAAGCCGGCAGCAGGCCGACGGTCATCACCGAGTTGGCGACGATCTCGAGTGCCGCGTCGAAAGCCGCGCTCTCAGGCTCGCGGACTTTGTGCTCCTCGGCGCTCGGCTGCAGAATTGTTTCGAGATCGATCGGCACCGGATGATCGCCGCAAGCGATCATATTCTCCTGATGCATGTCGGTTGCCGCGAAGACGTGAAACAGCGCGAGCCAGGCGCCGGCGCGGCAGAAGAATGCCGCAAAGCCGCGCTCATCCGCGCAGCCGATATGAGCGACGAATTCGGTCCAGCCGTAGCCGTCGCGGGCGATGGTGCGGAGAGCTTTCAGCTCGACCGGCGGATCGGCACGATTGAGCCGCTCGATCAAGCCATGCCATACCGTGTCGAGCCGCTGATCCTTGGGCTTATAGACGGCGCGTGTGCCGTCCGCGAAAGTCACGATCTGGACGGAACGGCCGAAATTATGCGGATCGGACAAGTCGCCGTCGATGTGCGCGACCTGGCTTGGTGCGGCGGTATTTAGAAGATCGCGGCGGAGCGCCGGCAGGTCGGCGTCAAGCCGCAGCATGAATTCGCGCGACGTATCGATCCATTGCTGCGTGACCGTCGCGATCAGGCGCAGCAGCACCGGCTTGTCTTCGAACAGACGGGTGAAACCGCCGGCTTGCATGTCGGCGACGAAACGCTGGTAGATCGCGCTCCCGCGTTGCCCCGGCTCTCCGGCAGCGTTTCGCGCTTGACTGAAGCGCTCGTAGAGCGCCGGCGCGCAGAGGCCGGAGAGTTCCTGCAGCAGCGTGCGGCCCGAGCCGTCCCACGCCGCCGCGCTGAAGTGACCAAAGGCGCGTTGGCCGATGCCGGCACGCAATTGTGCTTGCGCTTGCGCGACGACCGGCGCCAAAAGCTGCTCGAAAGCACAAGGCTCGCCGCTCTCCGCCCCGCCCGTGGGCTGCGGCGCTTGCCGACAGTTCTGCAAGGCGGCCGCGGTCCACGCGGCGTCGGCGAACCAGGCCGGAGCGGGTCCCTCAAGGTGGACCGCGCCGAGGCGCGCCATGACGTCTGGCAGCGAAAGGCCATCGCGCGCCAGGCGGCTTTCGAAGAGCGCTCGGTCGCCGCCGGTGCTCGAGCGGCACCAGGCCGCAAGCCTGCGCGCGGCAAGGCTCGCGGCAAGACCGGTATCGCTATACGGCTCCCGCGGCAGCGCAAAGGCGTCCGACAAGATCTCGTCGATCGTGGTTGTACGCAGGGTCAGGTGCTCGCAAAATGCCGAAACGTCCGCGTCAGGCGGCACAGTCGCGGCATCAGGCGAATCGTTCTCGCCTTTTGCGGGTGTGGCCGCGCGGGCAGACGCACCTTCCGCTTGAGCTTTATCGGAGGTGTTTTTGTCGCCCGAAACAGTCGCGAAAATCGAGCGTTTTATCTTCATAAATCAGCCATATGTCCCACAGTGGACAGACTTTACACTATCCGCAGCCGATGATTTAATGGGCACCTGGCGGGGGGGTCTTAAAGCAATTTCTCGTCCTGCCTTATGACTACTGCCGGCGCGGCTGGCGAACAAAGGGAACATCGCTATGACTCACACCATCGAGCAGACCGAAGAAGCAATCCTCTCCTTCCAAGTTTCCGACGAGGCGCTGGAAGCCGCGGCGGGTTCGGTGAAGGACAATGCAGGCGCCTTCACGCTCGCGTTCTGCTCCGGTCTCGACACCTGCCCGGCGTAATCGGATTTAATTTCGACCCGCCGAGACCAGTTCATCGAACGGTTTCGGTCGCGAAATTTAATTCCTGATTTGCCGGCCTGGCACGGTTTTCGACGAGGCGCCGCTTTGCGGCGCCTCGTTTTTTTGCGATTCTTGGCGCCACTTTGCGGCGCGTCGTTTTTATAGACCGCATCAGCCCTGGTCTTGGACGACGAAGGGCCGAATCGCCTCGTCCTTCAGCATCTTTTCGAAATAATCGATGGTTCGCGTGAGCCCTTCGCGCAGCGGTGTCCGCGGCGCCCAGCCGAGCGCTTCGCCGGCTTTCGAAATATCCGGGCGGCGCTGGCGCGGATCGTCTTGTGGCAATGGCCGTTGCACGATGCGCGACTTGGTGCCGGTGAGCTCGATCACCAGCGCGGCGAGCTCGAGCATGGTGAATTCCGTCGGGTTGCCGATATTGATCGGCCCGGTCACGTTTTCCGCCGAATCCATCAGGCGGATGAGCCCGTCGATCAGGTCGTCGACATAGCAGAACGAGCGCGTCTGCATGCCGTCGCCGAACACGGTGATGTCGCGGCCAAGCAGCGCCTGTACGATGAAGTTCGACACCACGCGGCCGTCGTTCGGATGCATGCGCGGGCCATAGGTGTTGAAGATGCGTGCCACCTTGATGCGCAGTTTGTGCTGGCGCCAATAATCGAAGAACAAGGTTTCGGCGCAGCGCTTGCCTTCGTCGTAGCAGGAGCGCGGGCCGATCGGATTGACATGGCCCCAGTAATCCTCGGTCTGCGGGTGGACGCTCGGATCGCCATAGACCTCCGATGTGGAAGCTTGGAGGACTTTCGCGCGCAGACGCTTGGCAAGGCCCAGCATATTGATGGCCCCGTGCACGCTGGTCTTGGTCGTCTGTACCGGATCGTGCTGATAGTGAACGGGCGAAGCAGGGCAGGCGAGATTATAGATCTGATCCACCTCGACAAAGAGTGGAAAGGTCACGTCATGCCGCATCAGCTCGAAGCGGTGATGGTCGATGATGGCGTCGATATTGCGCCGCGTGCCGGTGAAATAATTGTCGGCACAGATCACGCTCGCGCCCTGCGCCAAGAGCCGCTCGCACAGATGCGAGCCGAGGAAGCCCGCCCCTCCGGTCACCAATACGCGGTTTTCAAGATGCATCGCTACCCACTCTGGAGGAAATTTCCCCGTTATTGCAATGGTATCGCAGGGCCTGAATCAAGCAATCCGGATTTTGTTGAGGCAAAGAGCGAAGGCGGCCCGGGCTCGGGTTCATGCTGCAAAACGGCGGCTGACACGTCCCGGTCGGAGCGCCGCCGCTTGGAATGACAAGGGCTCTTCCTAACGTTCGAGGCGGCGTCGTCAAGCTTTGGGCTTTGGGCGGTGCGCTGGCCCGAGATTGGGCCGGTGCCGGGCTTTAACCAGCCGTTAACCATAGCGCAGCCACGTTGGCGCCAATGACAAGGTGACTCGCCATCCGAGGCGACTTGCAATCATGGCATTCACTGCGACGGGAATGGAGCGGGGCGGCTGGCGCAATCAGGCGCGGTGCCTTGCCCTGGTTCCGGTGGCAGCGGCCACAGAATTCGCGCTTGTCGATCCGCCGCCGCAAAGCCTGCCGCCGCTTCAATGGACGGACGATTCTCCGGCGCCACAGCAATCCTCGCCTCCCGATGCGGACGCCCGACGGCGGCCCAATTCAGAACGCCCCAAATTTGAGCGGTCCGGATCGGAGCCGAGCCAAACCGGTCTCGACCCATCCGATCTCGCCGCACTCCGGCAGCTGGTTGCGGTGAAGACCACGGCGGCGAAGATGCTCAACGAGCGGATTCGCAAGCTCGCGGCCGAGGGAACGGCAAAGGACAAGCGGATTGCCGAACTCGAGGACCATCTGCTTTCGGCGCGCGAAGATATCGCCCATAGCGACAATGAAAACCATTCGCTGCAGGCGTCGCTCGATCTGACGCTTGGCGAGAGCGGACGCCTCTCCGGGCGGGTCTGGGACACCGGCGTCGAAGCCGACGCGCTCAAGGCGCAGGTCGAAAGCGCCAAGTCGGCCCTGCGCGCGGCCGAAGCCGAACGCGATCGCCTGACCGTGGCGGTACAGGAAACCAAAGAACTCCGCCGGGTCGAAGCCGATTTTCTCAATAGCCAGATCGAGGCCATGGCGACGCGGGCTGCCACGGCGGAGGATATGCTGGCGGAGGCGCGGCGCAGCCTGGCCGCGCGCACCGCAAGAGCAAAGAATCGCTGCACAAAGCAATGGAAGCGGCGCTCTTGCGCAACGCCGCCGACGAAGCCCTGCGCGAGGTCCGGGCTTCGCTGCAAGCATGAGAGTTCGAGGTCCGCGAGTTTGAACGCTCGCGCGCGGCGCTGATGGCCCAGGTGGGCGCCATGCTCGAAGCCTTTGAAGCGCGTGCTGCTGCGCTCGCCGCGGCCGAAGACAAGGCCAAATCTCTTGAACTCCGCGTCACGGAGGCCGAGACCAAGGCGGCCTCTCATGCCGGCGCCAATGCCAGGACTGAAGCTCAGGATTGCGGCCGCGCTCAGCGACAGCCTGAATTTGCAACGGCAAAGCCAGCAATCCGCTCCGGTCACAGCCGCCGAGGCCGAACACATTGCAATATCCCTGGTGCGCCGGGTCGAGGATGCCGAGACCAGATCGGCCTTGGCTGAGAGCGAGATCGAAAGCTTGAATTCGAAGCTGCAAAACCAGGAGGTTGTCCCCGCCGAGGCCACTGACGCGGTCCAGTCGCTCGTCAAGCAAACCGCCAATGCCGAGGCCAATTCGCGCGCGGCGCAGAGCGCCATGCAGAACCTGAATGTGGAATTGCAGCACGCGCAGGCACGCCGCGCCATCGCCGAAGTCGCCCTCAGCAAATTCGAGACCGAGGCAGTCCGGCTGCGCAACGAAGTGAACAGGCTTCGCATGAGCGACGAGAAGATTGATGCCAAGATCGACACGATTCGCGATGCGAAGCGCGCAGAAGCTGAAGTGGACCCGCCGCGGTAGTCTGCTCGGCGCAATCCCCACTCGCCGCAACGATCTCGCTTTAAGACATCGTGCCTGAGCGTTCGTCTAGAACTCTTCCCACTCAGGACCGTCTTTGATCGCGGCGGCGAGCGCCGTCTGCATCCGTCCGACCGGACCGCGGCCGTTCATGCGGCTCGCCGCCTTGGACGTTGCGGCAGTCACCACGGCTGGCTTGGCCGCGGGTTTCGGCGCCGCAGTGCGCGGAGAAGCTTTGACCGCGGGCGCAGCGACCTCATGCTGCGCGCCGTCGTCGAGGCGGAACACGGCAACCTGTTCGGTCATGGCGACGGCTTGGGCCTCGAGCGTCTTGGCGGTCGCTGTGTTTTCTTCCACCAGCGCCGAATTCTGCTGAGTGACCTCGTCCATCTGCGTCAGCGACCGGTTGACCTATTCGAGGCCGGTGACCTGTTCGGCGCTGGCGGCCGCGATCTCAGCCACGGTTTCCGCCACGCTCTTGATGGAGGTGACGATCTCGGTCAGCGCCGCGCCTGCTTTGTTGACGAGGCGACGTCGCCCTTCACCTGGCTGTTGCTGTTGGTGATGAGGTCCTTGATGTCCTTGGCGGCCTGCAAGGAGCGCTGCGCAAGGCTGCGCACTTCGGAAGCCACCACCGCGAAGCCGCTCCCCGTTTCGCCGGCGCGGGCCGCTTCAACCGCGGCATTGAGCGCGAGCAGATTGGTCTGAAATCTTCAGGTTATCCAAAAAGCGCATGTCGAGAGGTTCTTTCTGCCGGACTGCGGCCGGATCGCTAACGGCCTGCGGTGGCGCCCTTGCCCACCCGCCAAAGGTGCAAAAAAATGCTTGGTTTTTGATTAAAACTGGCGGAATTGCCGCGAGTTTCCGGCCGCGGCGCTTTAGCGCCGTTGAGTCACGGTGTTTTTCGTGAAGAGGCCCGATAGTATGGCCCGATAGAATAAAGCCGCAACCGGCCGTTCGAGCCGGAACAACGCCTTTGGGATGAGGGATAGGAACGCCGTGATGAGGATGTTTCATGCGGTGGCGATCGCCGCCGCGCTGGCCGGTTTTGGGCTCGCTGCACAACCGCTTTTCGCCGATGACTATCCGTCGCGGCCGATCACCGACATCGTCGCGTCCACGCCCGGCGGCGGCACCGATATCGTTTCGCGCATCTTTGGCGAGCAGCTGTCGAAGCAGCTCGGCCAGCCCTTCGTGGTCGAAAATCTTCCCGGCGCCGGCTCACTCACAGGCACTGTCACCGCCGCGCGTGCGGCGCCGGACGGCCACACGCTGCAGACCGGGCTCACAGCCAGCATGGCGGTGAACCCGTCTTTGTTCGCGAATCTGCCCTACGACCCGGTGACCGATTTCGAGCCCGCGGGGATGCTCGCGCAGTTTCCGTTCGTGCTCGTGGTCAGCAACAATTTCCCGGCGCATTCGGTGAAGGAACTCATCGCACTCGCCAAAGCGAAGCCGGGCGAGATCAACTATGCCTCGGCCGGTAACGGCACCGGGCAGCATCTGTCGATGGAGCTGTTCAAATTGATGGCCGGCATCAATCTTGCCCACGTGCCTTATCGCGGCGCGGCCCCGGCCTATGCCGATGTCATGTCGGGTCAGGTGCCGGTATTCTTCGACAATCTCGCCGCAGCCCTCGGCCAGATCAAAGGCGGCACGGTGCGCGCCCTTGCGGTCACCGGCACCAAGCGCTCGCCGCTTTTGCCCGATGTCCCGACGGTCGCTGAGGCCGGCGTCCCGGGCTACTCCAATTATGTGTGGTTCGGGCTGTGGGCGCCGAAAGGCACACCGCAACCGATCATCGACAAGCTGCATGCCGAAATCCAAAAGGCGCAGGCCGATCAAGGGGTGAAGCAAGAAATTACGCAGGCCGCCGGCGAAACCTTGGACATGCCGCTTGCCGACATCAAGCCGTTCCTGAAAGCCGAGATCGCCAAATGGGGCGATGTGGTCAAGAAGGCCGGCATTCAGGTGCAGTAAAGGCGGCGCCGGCTAAGCCTCAAAGGTACGCCGGCGGATTTCCTCGATGACGATGCTGTTATCGAGGTCGGCTTCGCCATGATCGACGCAGGCTTGCAACACGTCGGCATTGATTTCGAGCAGCGGCAATTGCTGGCCGAGCTTCTTGGCCTGGTCGAGCATCAGATGCACGTCTTTTAACGTCTGCCGCACGCGTCCTTCCGGCTTGAAATCGCCGGAGACCATCTTCGGGCCCTTGGTGCCCATCACCTGCGACTCCGCGGCCGACGACCGCGCGACTTTCAGAAATGCCGCTGGATCGAGGCCGAGGCGGCTCGCGAACACCAATCCCTCAGCGAGTGCGAGCCGGTGCAAGCCGAGAATGAGATTGATCGCGAGCTTTGCTCTGCCGCCGTCGCCGTATGTGCCGATGTGAAAGCGCTGCGGAGATAATGCGTCGAGCACGGCGCCGGCATCCGCCGCGGTCTGCGCATCGCCGCCGATCAGGCCGACACCGTCGCCTCGGCGCACCTGTTCGCTGGTGCCCGACACCGGCACTTCAAGAAAGCGCAAACGGCCATCGATCCGCGCGCCAAGCGCCGCGATCCGATCGGGATCGCAGGTCGAGGTGCAGATCACGATCTTGCCACGGGCGGCGGGGAGCAGCGTGCGCTCGACCACCCCCTCGACCTGATCGGTCGAGAACACGGCAAGCACGATCGGGTCGCAGTCGCGCGCGATCTCCGCCAGCGAAGCTGCGCGGACGCCGATCTGCGCCATGCGCGCCGATTTTGCCGCATCGACGTCGAAGGCCGTCACGGCATAGCCTGCGGCGGTGAGACGGCCGGCATAGACTTCGCCCATCAGGCCGAAGCCGACGAGGCCGACGGGAATGTCGACAGAATTCTCGGGCATCGAATTTTCCTTATTGCAGCACTGCGGTATTCAGCTCACGCGCCACCGCATCAAGGCTGTCGCGCAGCGCTTTGGGCATCGGCACGCCATGCGCGCGGCGGTCGAGAAGCTTGGTGTGGCTCTGCTCGCCCGGCAGCCAGATGCGCGCGACGCCCGGCAGCTTTTGCGAATTGCGGATGTCGCGGATCACTTGATCCACCGCACGTTTGAACGCGCCGACCGGCATGAAGGTCTCGACCGCCAAAGCTGCGATCGCTTGCCCGGTATTGGTCGCCTGGCCGGTATTCTTGACGAAATCGATGACGTCGCGGCCGAGCGCGGCGCGATTGAGCGCGCCGGCGAGGAGCCCGATGATCAGGCTTAAGCCATAACCCTTGTAATCGCCGATCGGCAGGAGGTGACCCTCGTCGGCGCGTTTGGGGTCGGTGAGCGGCTTGCCCTCGCGATCGATCATCCAGCCGACCGGCATCTGTTCGCCGCGCTGCGCCTTGAGCCGCACTTTGCCGTAAGCCGCGACCGTCGGCGCCATGTCGAGCACGATCGGCGGCTCGTTGGCCGCCGGTACCGCGACCGCCATCGGGTTGGTGCCGAGCAGGCTTTCGCTGCCGCCCCAGGGCGGCAGGTGATTGTTGCTGCCGACGGCGAAATAGAGCCCGATCATGTCGTGTGGAAGTGGCATGGTCACGTAAAGCGACGCAGGCCCGGCGTGATTGCTCATGCGCGCGCCGACCCAGCCCATGCCGGTGGCCTTCGCCTTCTCGATGGCGAGTTCAGCGGCGCGTTTCATCACCAGATGGCCCATGCCGTTGTCGCCGTCGATCAAAGCCGCCGACGGCCGATCGCTCACCACGCGGATATTCGGCTTCGGATTGATGCCGCCGGCACGGATGCGGCGCGTATAAAGCGGCAGGCGGATCACGCCATGGGTGTCGCTGCCGCGCAGGTCGGCTTCGACCATCAGGCGTGCAAGCGTCTGCGCGTCATCCGCCGGCAGGCCCGCGGCAACGAAGGCGCCGGCGACAAAGCGCTCGATCCGCTCGGCCGGAATGCGGTCACTGGTCTCTTGCGACATCGATACTCTCTTGGGTGTTTCCTCGGATGTTTTCTTGCGGCAAGAGTGGCATGTTCGGCTGGCATGTTCGGCCGCGAGCAGGCGAGGCTGGCTTAAAGTGCAGCGGATCATAAGATCAATCGCATTGCGGAGGTAAGTCTAGATGAGCACAGTGACCGCGGAGAAGATCAAAACGCTGGATGGCTGTTTCGGAAATTATCCGCAGACCCAGGCGTTGAAAAGCGGCGCCATCACCTCCGACCGCATCGCGCTCCACCTCACCGAAGTCAATCCGATCTACAAATCCTTCTTCATGATGGTGCGCGAGCTGAAATTCGACGTTTGCGAGATCGCGCTCGTCACTTATCTGCAGGCCAAGGCTTTCGGCAAGCCGCTCACCTTGATGCCGGCGACGATGATGGGCCGCTTCCAGCATGGCACGTTGCTGTACAACTCTGAACGAGGTGTCGTGACGCCGGGCAATCTCGCCGGCCGCCGCGTCGGCGTGCGCTCCTTCGCCCAGACCACTGGCTGCTGGATCCGCGGCATCCTGCGGAAGGATTACGGCGTCGACCTCGCCAAGGTGAAATGGGTCACCTTTGAGGATGCCCATATCGCGGAATTCCGCGACCCGCCGGGCGTCGAGCGCGCCGCCGACGGCAAGGACATGACCAAAATGGTGCTCGACGGCGAGCTTGATGCCGCGATCTTCGGCACTGTCATTCCCGCCGATCCGCGCTTGAAGAGCGTCATTCCCGATCCCGACGCGGCGGCGCAGGACTGGTACAAGACATACGGCACCGTGCCGCTCAATCACATGGTCGTGGTCAAGAATGCGCTGTCGCAATCCGATCCCGGCGCGGTGCGCGAAGTCTTTCGCATGCTGCACGATAGCAAGGAGGCCGCGGGCCTGCCCAAGCCCGGCACCATCGACACGCTGCCGTTCGGCTTCGATGCGGTGCGGCCCGCGCTCGATCTGATGTCGGCCTATGCGCTGGAAATGAAGATCATTCCGCGCCGCTATTCGGTCGAGGAATTGTTCGACGATACGACGCGTGCGCTGTAGCTGTGACCACGAAGGCGCGACGGGCTAACGCCTCGTAAACCTTTGTGGCAATTATTTCCTATAAAACCTCAGTTTTCGACACAATCGGTCACGGTCCCGCCTCGCCGGTCTGTTGAAGTTCCCTCCTGTTGGTGGGGAGCCGTTGTTGATGCGTTGCCGGGGGATTGCCTTCATCCTCGCCGGTTTTGTTGCGCTCGCTGCCGGCGCCGGTAGCGCCGCAGCGGACCCGCTCGATTCCTCGATCACGGTGATCGGCAACCGGCATGCCGGCGCCGATATGGTGCGCTCGTATTTCCATGCCGGCGCTGGCGGCAAGCTTGATGCGCAGGCGACCGACGACGCGATCAAGCGACTTTACGCCACCGGCCTGTTCAGCAACGTCAAGATTTCGCGCGCGGGCGACCGCATTCTGGTGATCGTCGTCGAGAATCCGACGATCGGGCGGCTTGCCGTCGAGGGCAACCACAAGATCAAGGACGAGGATCTCAAGAAGGATTTGCAATCAAAGACGGGCGGTCCGCTGTCGCGCGCCAATATCCAAAGCGACGTCGTACGTATGCTCGATTTATACAAGCACAACGGCTATTTCGACGCGCAAATCGTGCCGAAGATCATCGAGCCGAAACCCGGCAGCAATATCACCGCGGTCGATCTCGTCTTCGAGGTCAAAGAGGGCGCCAAGCTCGCGGTACGGCGAGTCATATTCACCGGCAACAAGACGTTTTCCGAGACCAAGCTTCGCGCCGTGATCAAGACCGGCGTCACCAATGTCGTGAGTTTCCTCCTCAACAACGATACTTACGACGCCGACAAGATCGAGAACGACCGCGACCTGCTGCGGCAGTTCTATCGCGATCATGGCTATGCCGATGCGCGGATTTCATCCGACGGCAGTTACGATGCCGCGACCAAATCCGTCACCGTGGCCTTCAAGATCGACGAAGGTTCGCAATATCGTTTGGGTGCGGTCGGGCTCAATTCAAATTTGAAGAGCGTCGATCCGGCTTCGCTGACCCCGGCTCTGCGCATGCAGGCCGGTGACACCTATGACGCGGCTGCTGTCGATAAGATCGCCGAGGATCTGTCGATCCAGCTGGCCAAGAACGGCGAGCCCTTCGCCGATGTCGTCCCGCATGTCGAGCGCAAGCCCGGCCGTCAGGTCATCGACATCGTCTATACCGTGCAAAACGGCAAGCGTCTCTATATCGAGCGCATCGATATTCACGGCAACATCAAGACCCACGACGAGGTAATTCGCCGCGAATTCGATTTCGGCGAGGGCGATGCCTATAACCGCGCGCTGGTCGATCGTGGTGAACGCCACCTCAAGCAGCTGGGCTATTTCAAGAACGTGAACATTACCACGAAGCCCGGCTCGGCGCCGGACCGCGTCGTGCTCGACGTCGCGGTTGAAGAACAGCAGACTGGCAATTTCTTCGTCTCTGGCGGCTATTCCAGTCAGGACGGCTGGCTCGGCTCGATCACCATCAGCGACACGAATTTCCTCGGCACCGGCGATATCGCCAAAGTCTCGACGATCTACGGCCAATATGCCCGCGGCGTCGACGTCTCCTTCACCGATCCGTGGTTTCTCGACCAGCGGCTCTCCGCCGGTATCGATCTGTTCGGCAAGCAGACCTTCGCCAATACCAATCAGGCCTTCAATACCGAGCTGTATGGCGGCAAGGTCGTGTTTGGCGCGCCGATCAACGAAAACCTGAGCGTGAGCGCGAATTACTCTCTCTATAAGCAGGGCCTCTCGCTCGACCCGTCGATCGGCACAGCGTCGCTGCCGATCCAGCAGGCGGCACAGATGGGCTCCTACCGGGTGTCGTCGATCGGCAATGGCGTGACCTATTCGACGCTCGACGATCGGAGAAATCCGACCGAAGGCGTATGGGCCACAGTCAACAACGACGTCGCTGGGCTTGGTGGCGCGGCGAAGTTCGCCCGCACCACGCAGGACGTGCGCTACTATCACGAGCTCGGCGGCGACGTTGTCGGCATGGTGCGCGGGCAGGGCGGCTATGTCGCGCCGTGGGGCGGCCAGCAATTGCCGCTGCTCGACGGCTTCTTCGGCGGCCCACAGCTCGTGCGCGGCTTCGCGCCGAACGGCTTTGGCCCGCGCGACATCACGCCCGGCACGACCATGGATAATCTCGGCGGCAACGCCTATTGGACCACGTCGGCCGAGCTGCAGGCGCCGGTGCCCTTCATCCCGCAGGATGCCGGGCTCAAAGTCGCCGCCTTCACCGATGTCGGCAGCCTGTGGGCCACCGGCGCCTCGAGCGCGACGACGATCGCCGCGCTGTCGCCGTCGCAGCAGATCGCCAATTCCAGCGCCATCCGCTCCTCGGTCGGCGCCGGCTTGATCTGGGACTCGATGTTCGGGCCGATCCGCGTCGACTACGCCTATCCGCTGACCAAGCAGCCCTACGACGTCACCCAGCGCTTCCAGTTCACCGCCGGCGGGTTCTAGAGCATGATCCCGAAAAGTGGGAACCGGTTTTCGGAAAAGATCATGCCCCAGCAAAACCAGTTCGCTACTTCATCCGCGCCTTCACCGGGTCTTTGACGTTCTCGAACTTGGCGATCTCGACATTGCGGATTTGGCCGTTCACCTTCTCGGCGCGGCGGATATAGACCGTGTTGATGACGTCGCGGGTTTCCGGGTCGATCGACACCGGCCCTCGCGGGCTTTCCCAGGCCATGCCCTTGGCCGCGGCGACAAGGCTGTCGCCGTCGGCCTTGCCGCCGGTTTTTTTCAAAGCCTCGTAGATCAGGTGCATGCCGTCATAACCGCCGACCGAGAATAGGTCGGGATTGCGCTTGAACTCGGCATTGTAGGCGGCGACGAAATCGTGATTGAGCTTGGAGTTGTCATTATAGTCGTAATACATCGAGGTGATGATGCCGATCGCGGTGTCGCCCATCGCCTTGACGGCGCTTTCATCGGCAAGCTCGCCGTGGCCCAGGAGCTTGATCTTGGTCGTATCCATGCCGCGTTCGACCAGCGCTTTGCCGAGCGCACCCGGCTGCGAGCCGCCAGGGATGAAGACGAAAATCGCGTCCGCTCCGGAATCCTTGGCGCGCTGCAGAAAGGCTGAGAAATCCGGGTTCGCCATCGGCATCTGTACCGAGTCGATCACTTCGCCGCCGCCGGCCTTGAAGGCGCCGGTGAAGGCCGCTTCGGCGTCGTGGCCGGGGCCGTAATCCGACACCATGGTGAAGACTTTTTTGATCCCGTTCTTGGCGGCCCAGGTGCCGAGTGGCTCGCAATCCTCCGGTAACGTCGTGGAGGTGCGCACGATATAAGGCGACTTGGTGGTGATGATCGAGGTCGCCGCATTCATCACGACCATCAGCTTCTTCGCCTGCGCGGAGATATCGGCAACTGTCAATGCTTCGGGCGTGATGACGAAGCCGGCGAGGACGTCGGCATGATCGTTGACGATGAGATCCTGCGCGATGCGCTTGGCATTGTCCGGCGCGCCGCCGTCGTCTTTGCGGATGATCTCGATCTTCTTGCCGGCGACCGTGTCGCCATGCTGCTTCATGTAGAGCTTGATGCCGTTATCCATCTGCGCGGCCGCGTCGGTGAACTGGCCGGTATAGGTCATGATCAAGCCGATCTTGACGGTGTCCGCGTTCGGGCTCTGCGCGGCGGCTATTTGGATCCAGGCCGCAAAAGCGAGAAATGGCAGTGCCAAGAAAGCGCAAAACAAATAGCCAAAGCGGCGCAGCCGCAAATAGCCAAGACGGTGCCGCAGTGTCGCCCGCATGGTCGTCCTCCCCTCAAATGTTCTTTTCGCTTGGGGCCATTGTGCCACAAGCGTCTTCAAGGGGAACAGGCCTGTGCGGTTTTGTCCGCGATCCCGCTTTATGGGGCAGAGCCTATTGGCAGCCCCTATAGGGTCGCGCTTGTGGGGCAGGGTCCCACCCGTTGGTTCTGCGGTCAGTGCGCGGGTGCAATCGCGGCTGAGCTTGCGAGTTTGACGACGTCGTAGTCGTAAAGCTGCTTGCGGAATTCGGCATGCGCCACGATTTCGCGGTCGCGGATCGCAAGATCGCCGGACAGCGAATCGTAGCGCAGCCCGTTCTTGCGCGCGCCGGCTTGCACTTCGGCGACGCGATCGCGCCGCAGCCCTTCGTAAGCCAGCAAAGCCGCCGGCGCGGTGTCTCGCTCCGCGCGCGACAATATGGTCGCCAGCGTAATGCCGTCCTCGATGGATTGATTGGCGCCCTGGCCGAGATGCGGCAGCATGGCATGCGCGGCGTCGCCGAGCAGCGTCAGCCTGCCCTTGGTCCAGCACGGCAGCGGGTCGCGATCATAGAGCGCCCAGAGGAATGTCGTGCGCACGTGCCGTAGCAGCTTCTCGACCTGCGGATCCCAACCGGCAAAATCTGCTCGCAATTGATTGGGGTCGCCAGGCTCCGACCAGGATTCCTCGATCGCCTTGTTCGCGGGTACGAAGCCGACGAAGTTGATCAGTTTGCCGGCGCGCAGCGGGAAAACCAGGAAGTGCTTGCGTTCGCCGAGCCACATCTGCCAGCGATCCATCGGCCAGTCCGGAACGTCGGCATGCGGCACGGTGCCGCGATAGGCGGCCGAGCCGGAGAACACCGGACGAGACGGTGGCGTCACATATTTCTGCAGTTCGGAATGGACGCCGTCGGCGGCGACGACAATGTCGCCTTCGGCAACGGCGCCGTTGGCAAACATAACCCGGGCGCCGGCTTTGTTTTGTTCGAAACCGGTGCAGCGGTGTCCGGTATGAATGATCTCTTTCGGCAGCGCGCTCGCCAGGATGTCGATCAGGTCGGCGCGGTGCATGCCGAAGGTCGCGTTCCAGCCTGAGGAATCGGTGACCTGCACCGGTGCGATCGGCGTGCCGTCATAACGGAAATAGCGTGACGCCGACCCGACCCTGGCGCCCCATGTCTCGATCTGGTCGCCGAGCCCGACCCGCTGCAGATGGCGCATGCTGTTGGGCGTGATGTAGACGCCGGCGCCGATCTCGCCAAGCGCCGGCGCCTGCTCGTAGACCGCGACCGGGAAGCCCTTGGCGATCAGCGCATTTGCCGTAGACAGCCCGCCAATGCCGCCGCCGACAATTACGATCTTCGCTATCGTCATGATGCGTCCCTGGAGAATCCTCCGCCGCCCTTTCGGGTTACCTTTACGGAGCGGTCCGCGCTTTCACGTCAGCGCATTTGTCCTTGCCCAGATGCAACGTCTAAAGCCTAAACGGCAACTAGCAAAATAGCATAGGGGGTCATCATGAGCGAAGTTTGATGAAGATCAACGTGCGATCGGCACGCCTTCGGCCGTTATTTCTTCCCATCCAGGAGCCAGCCGAATTTCTCCTGCGCCTTGCGGGTCACCTCCGGGCTCGGCGTATTGGTGGCCGGGAATTTGTCGCGCCAATGGTAGGGCCGGCAGGCATCGATCACGGCGACCGAATGCGTCATGTCGCCTGCGGCGCGCTTCCAAGGCGGCAGCGCCGGATCGGCGGGAGAGTCCCACGAGCCGTTGATGAACTGGATCGACTGCGACGGGTCGGTGCGCGACAACATGGCCCAGAGCAGATGATCGAGATTGGTGACGTCGACGTCGTCGTCGACCACCACCACATATTTCGACGCATAGGCCGAGGCGCCGCATTGCGCGGCGATATGGCCGGCCTGCACCGCGTGGCCGGGATAACGCTGGGTGATCGATACGCCGTGGAACAGCCGCGCGCCGCCGATCTCGTGGCACCAGACCTGCCGCACGCCGGGTACCCCGGCATTGGCCATGTTCTGCTTGATCGTCGCCGAGCGCAGCACCGCGCGGTAACGCGCCATCTCGTCGGGACCGGCGCCCATCGGCGGTACGCCGAGCAGGATCGGATCGTTGCGGTGGTAGATCGCTTTGATGTCGAGTACGGAGGTGGGCTTAGCGCCGCCGGCATAGTGGCCGGTCCATTCGCCGAACGGGCCTTCGATTTCGGTCTTGCCCTCGGTGACGAAACCTTCGAGCACGATCTCGGCATGCGCCGGGAACGGTAGGCCGGTGACCTTGCCGCGCACCATCTGGACCGGCCGGCCGCGCAAGCCGCCGATGACGTCGATCTCGAAAATCCCGTAGGGCACTTCGAGGCCGCCATAGAAGAATGTCAGCGGGTCGCCACCGAGCACCATGGCAACCGGCATCGGTTCGCCGCGCTTGAAATATTTGGCGCGGTGGATGTCGCCGTGATGGCCGGCGGCGATCAGGATGCCGACCGAGGCGCGATCGTGCACCTGGGCGCGATAGGCGCCGGCATTGAGCCAGTCCTCCTCCGGATCGCGGGTGATGCTGTAGGTGCCGGTGCCGATATAGCGGCCGCCGTCTTTCTCGTGCCAGATCGGCGCGGGAAATTTGGTGACATCGATGTCATCGCCCATCAGCACGTTTTCAAGGACCGGACCGTCCGCGACGATCTGATGCGGGATGATTTTCTGATCTTTCAGATAGGCCTCGCGATAAGCGTCGCTCAATTCCCATTTCGACAGGTGATCGGGAAAGCCGAGCGTCATGTTGCGGCGCGTGCCGGCGAACATGTTGAGCAGGACGCGAAAGCCCTTGGGGCAGCCCGGGATATCGTCGAACACGACGCAGGGTCCATTCTCGGCGCGCAGCACGGCTTCCGCGGCAAGGCCGATATCCTCCTGCCAACTCGCGCCGGAGACGTTGCGCACTTCGCCGAGCCGCTCGGCCTGAGCGAGCCATTCGCGCAGATCGTCATAGGCGATGCTAGCCTTGACGTTGCTCTGTTCCATTTTCGGCGCTCCTCGGATGACGCATAATTGCGATGCGTGATCACGTCGTATGATTGTATGACATTACGGCGCGCACAATGGCGGCTGCGCGGCCCTTGTCAATGCAGGCTTTGAGGGTGCGTTGCGCCGAAGGTCAGCGCCAAAGGTTGGTGCTAATGCGCGCCGCTAAATTCGGCGTAAACAGCCGCATCTGGAAAGGTGTGGGCTTATTCGACTTTTTCGAGCGGCGCTTCCGCGCGCGCGCGGAGCCGATAAAAGGTCATCGCAGACGCAGCCGTCTTCTGCTGCAGCTTGGCGAAGCTTTGCGCGTTCTGCTCGATCTCGACCGCGCCCATGGACCCGCCAATGGATCCGGCCGGGCCGCGCATCTGCAGAATGGCCCGCGTGATCTCCCGGTTCACGCCGATGGCCTTGGCCAGCACCATAAGATGGTCCGGGCGATGATGGACGACGGCGCGCTCGATGTGACCGACCGGCAGGTCGACAGCGACAAGGCGATTGTCACCTCGTCGAATCTGCCGGCGCGGGCGAAATCGGCGAGCGCCTGGCTGTTCAGGCCGCCCGAGCGGTGCAGCGCTTCGACGTGAGGGCGCGCTGTCGCATAACTTGAGGAATTTTCGCGCATCTGGGTCTGGATCTGGTTCCTAGCCTGCGCGACCAGGTAGCGATAAAGCTGGACCTTCTGCCGGTCGGCGCTTTCGAGCTGCTGTAGCACCTCTTGGGAGGCGGCGGCGAACAGGCTCAACAGATGCTGCCGCGGAATGTCGGAGCGAGACCAGATGCGCAGTGCGAGTTCGCCGTCCTCCCGTGAGCGCGTCACCAGCGTGGTATGGCCGAATTCCGAGAATTTGGCGCCGGGATTCTGCGCGGTGCTGCGCACGACCTGGGTATCGCCGCGCTCGACGAGAATATCGGTGACCGCTTCGCCGATCGTCTCGCGCAGCGAGATCGCGTAGAGATGATCCTGACTCTTGGTCTTGGCGCCCTCGATCAGGGTGGCCTCGTCGAGCGCCTGTGAGTGCGACAGGATCGGGCCCGCAACCTTGATCTCGTCGTCGAGCGCCAATAGGCGCGTGGTCTTGATCGGCGCCTTCGGGCTCTTCGCGATCAGATCGCCGAATTCGGCGCGCGCCGAACTGTCGATGGCGGTAACGAGCCGGCTCATCACCTCGTCGAACATCGCGATATGTTCTTCCGAGAAGCCCTCGCCGTTCATGATGAACAGGTCGGTCAGCCGCCGCATCACGGTGGCGCGATGGCGCAGATCGGTGTGGGCGATGGCGTCTTCGAGGTCGTCGATCAGCGATTTTTCCGCCGCGCTCGAGGCGGCGGACGGCGCGCCGGATACGTCTCGCGCGGCACTTTCCCTCACGCCCGGAGCTGTCGATGGCGCATCTTTATGCAGCATCGACGATCGCTCCCGCGATTTCGTAGCCGTCGAACTTCAGTTCGGACGCCGGACACGGCTTTTGAATGAGATAGCCCTGAATAGTCGACACGCCTGCCATGCGCAGAATGCGAAGTTGATCTTCGGCTTCGACGCCTTCCGCGGTGGTCTCGATATCCATGCTGTGCGCGAGCGCGAGCACGGCGGAGATGATCGCGGCGCAATCGGCGCGGTTGGTCATGTCGCGGGTGAAAGACTTGTCGATCTTGATCTTGTCGAACGGGAACATCGTCAATTGATTGAGCGATGAATACCTGGTGCCGAAGTCGTCGAGCGCTACCGTGATCCCGAGATTTTTGAGCTTGCGCAACAGCGCTACGCAGTCGGCGCCATGTTCGAGCAGCGCGGTCTCGGTCACTTCGAGCTCGAGCCGTTCCGGCGGCAGTCGCCAACATATATCGGCGTCGTGATCGGCCCCTGCGTCGATTGTTTGACAAAGCCCGCGGCGCTGGAAATGCCGAACTGCACGGTCATGTCGCCTTGCGGCTGGGTGGTCTTGGCCCAGGCTGCGATATCGAAATTTTCCGGATCGCTCTGATAGGCGCGCCGCAGCGCCAAGAGCTCGCTGTCGGATTCGCAGAAGATGCGCCGGATATATTCTTCGAGAACCCGGGTGAGATTGCTGCCCTGACGGACCGCGTCCTGATAGGCGCGCTCGTGTTCCCGGCTGGCGAGCAGATAGATGCCGCCCCAGACAATAGCGATGACTGCGACGCCCAAATAGGTCGTCGTTTGCCGAAATGCACGCAGCCGCTCTGTCTTTCCGGGTAACTCGTGGATGTCGGGCCGTCCGCATGTTTATGTGACAGATATTTGTTACTGTGCAGTTGCGGGCAAAACCCAGAAACGCGCTGGATACAATGCGGTAGCCTTTAGGACCGCCTACCGCTACCGCGCCTCATCGCGGCGCAATTCGGCCGCGGCCGGCTCGCGGATCTCGCGCGCCGCAGCAGTTACCGCGTGCGGGCAATTTCCGGCGGTATCCGCCTGGCGCTGGCACCGTGAGATGGACGCAAGTTTTGCCAACCACGTTGCGAGATAACCGCTCCGGTCGCGGGGAAGGGGGCCGGGGCCGCCCCTCCAGTCTCGGCGCTGCCGTTCTTTGCCTGCAGGGCAGCCTTCACGCCGGCGAGGCTTGTCGGGCTGCGTTCAGCGATGTAGCAAGCGGTTTGCGCGCCGAGCGTTCGCCAGGCGGAATAAGCCGGCGTAAGCGCATCGCCGAAAGGGCGCCAAAGCAGGGGAGGCGGCGGGGAGGGGAAATGACCGCAACGACAATAACAACATCAATAACAATGGACGCGGTCCGGCGGCGCTCGTTTCGCGAAGTCTGGGTGATCAGCATCGGGCACGCGCTGACGCATTGGTACCCGGCGACGTTCTATATCCTCCTGCCGCTCATCGGTAACGAGCTCGGCCTCGATTACGCGCAGATCGGATCGATCCTCACCTGCCAATACGCGGCCGGGGCCATTGCCAATGTACCCGGGGGCATTTTCGTCGACACGGTGGGCCGCAAGGGCCTGCTGATGGCGATTTCGCTGTGCTGGATCGGCTTCCCCTACCTGATCATGGGCGCCTCGCACACCTATTGGATGATTCTTCTCTGCGCCACGCTGGTCGGCATCGGCAACAATATCTGGCATCCGACTGCGATCCCGTGGCTCGGCGACCGCTTCCCCGATCGCAAGGGCCTGGTCATGTCGTTTCACGGCATGGGCGCCAATGTCGGCGACGCGGTTGCGCCGCTTGTGGTCGGCTGGCTGCTGGCGTTCTATAGTTGGCGCAGCGTCGTCGTCATGAATGTGATCCCCGGCATCGTCGTTGCCGGGATTATCCTTGTTTATGTCGGACGCCTGCAAATGGCCGATATTCGCGCCGGCCTCATCAAAGCCCGACCCGATAAGATTCCGCGCGCCGAGCGGCTGCGCATGTTCGGAGAATTGCTGCGCAACCGGGCGCTCGTGACCTTGTCGATCGGCTCGACGTTCCGCTCCATGACGCAAGGCGCGCTGTTGACGTTTCTGCCGGTCTATCTGGCGCGGGTGATGGAATATCCGACGACGTGGATCGGCGCCTGCATGTTCGCCTTGCAGGCCTGCGGCTTCATCGCCGCACCGATTGCCGGGCATCTGTCTGACAAGGTCGGCCGCCGGCAAATCATCATGTCCAGCATGTCGATGACGGGCGTTATCATTCTCGCCATGACGTTTGCGGGCGGCACGAAGTGGTTCGTCCTCTTGGTCGCGGTGCTCGGATTCTTTCTCTTTGCCGTGCGTGCGGTGCTGCAGGCCTGGCTTCTGGACGCGACACCGCCCGGCATGGGCGGCAGCGCGGTCGGCATATTGTTCGGCATGCAGGCGCTCGGCATGGCGATCGGCCCGATCACCGCCGGCGTCATCGCCGATCATTACGGTATCATGGCCGCGTTCTATTTCCTCGCCGGCACCATCATTGTCGCCAACCTCCTGATCTTCGTCACGCCGGCCGGACTGATCAAAGAGCGCAACCCGATCGGGGAAGGGCCGTAGCTTTGCGAAAGCCGCGGTCGGCCGCGTCGAGGTTCAATGTTTCAGGGAGTGTCACGCCATGAGCCGCCCGCAGCAGGCCTTTCCTCCGATCCGCGATCAGCGCGGTGAGCCGCATGTGCGACGCTTCGACGAGCAGCGCTGGCTCATCGACAATATCATCCGCGCCAACGGCATCGATTGGGACCAGCCGCGGTCGCTTTATATCCATGCGCCGTGCGGGATCGAGGCCAATGCCGATTTCGCCGGCATCCGCGAGCGGGTGAAGAAGATGGCCGATATCGGCCCGGCCTTCGCCGCCGTCGCCCGCCGCCGCGAAGCCAAGGCGAATGCCGCAGCGCTTGCCGATCATAAAGTCACAGCGCGCGATAATTTTTTCATGGCAGCGGTGCATTGGGGCGCCGCACAATGGCCTTACGACGAGAACGACGAAACCAACATTTCCTACAACAACAAGAAGCGCGAATGTTACGCCAAATATGCCGCGCTCGCCGATCATCACGTCGAAGCGGTCTGGGTGCCGTTCAGGGGCAAGGCGATACCGGCCTGGCTGCATCTGCCGCCGAACTATACCAGCGGCAAGGTGCCGGTCGTGATCGCCGTCCCCGGCATGGACAGCTACAAGGAAATTCAAGTCGCGCTTTATGGCGACAAATTTCTCAATCGCGGCATGGCGGTGCTCGCCATCGACGGGCCCGGCCAATACGAAGCGCCGATGATCGGGCTTTACTTCACGATGGAAAATTGGGTGGCGACGGGCCCGGCTCTGGTCGATTGGATCGCCGGGCGGCCGGAGCTTGATGCCACGCGCATCGGCGTGTCGGGTACGAGCTTCGGTTCATTGTTCGGCACCGTGCTCACCGCCAACGAGCCGCGCATCAAAGCCTGCGCGGTGATGTCGGTCTGCCACGAGCCGGGCTGTCACACGATCTTTCAGGAAGCCTCGCCGACCTTCAAAAAGCGCTTCATGTATATGTCGGGCATCACCGACGAAGAGGCGTTCGACGAGTTTCGCAAGAAGATCACGTGGGAAGGCCACGCCGAGAAGATCAAGGCGCCCTATCTCTGCGTCGCCGGCGAAGCCGAGGAGCTAAGCCCGCTCGAACACTCCGAGCGCCTGATGACGGCGCTCGGCGGACCGAAGCAGATGGTGATCTATCAGGAATCCCGCCACTCCGTCGGCAATGTCCCCGCCGCCAATCTCGGGCCGTTTCCGCCGATCCTCGTCGCCGATTGGCTTGCCGACCGTCTCGCCGGCAAGCCTCTTGTCAGCGAACGCTGGTACGTCGCCGGATCTGGTGAAATCGGGAAGACGCCCTATTGAAGGAGAGGCTGATCTCGCTTGGCGCGCGAGCGCTTGTATGGATGCATCGACCCATATAACTTCAGGTTGCAGTCTTGAGGGAGGAGTTCGATGGCCGGGCGGATCAATCGGGCAATTGTCGTACTCGTCGGGTCGTGCAGCTTGGCGTTATGGTTGGCGCAGGCAGCGTCCGCGCAGTCGCAGCCTCCCGGCCCCGCTCAGATCACTTGGGAAGTCGCAAACCGGTTTCGGTTGTTCGCCGAGCAAAAAGATTTTGATCGGCAGGTCGCTGTCTGGAGATCCGGCGCTGCCGGCAAGTCAGTCCTCGAGACAGAGCGAGCGTTGGAAAAGCAAGCCGATGGGCGCGGCTGGGCCTCGATGGTCGGCGACCTTTGCTATGACAGCGCGACCGGCGAAGTGCCGCAAAGCTGCGTCCGCGACAGCAGACCGGAAAAATATCTTAAACCGGACAGTCTTTTTGTTCAGTTGAGGGTAAAGCTGCCGCAGGAATTCTTGGCGGCGAAGTGCGCCTGGACGATCGGAGATAATGCGCCGGTCGAACAACCATGCAGCGAGATCGTTACCGGACAAAAAGTCCCGGACAAGAAAGTCACGCCCGCGCATGTGGCTGCAACGGCCGGCGGTCAAACCATCACCGCGGACGCAACCATCCTGGCACAGGACTTTCTGATCGTCGGCCTCGGCGATTCGATTGCCTCCGGCGAGGGTAATCCCGACAAGCCGGTCGTTTTGTCGAACGGCGGCTTCTGCTTCAGCCGCGTTTTGTATTTCACCCCGACGCCATTCTACCTGCCGGGCCGGGCCAGAGCATTGAACGTGGTCGACGACTGCGCGGACCATCCTGGCGACCGCGAAGCATGGGACAAGGCCGCGGCGGGATGGCTGTTCGCCGCCTGCCATCTTTCGCTTTACAGCTATCAAATGCGCGCCGCACTGGCTCTCGCGGTGGAGAACCCGGATATTAGCGTGACGTTCGTCCCGCTCGGTTGCACCGGAGCGACCGTACAGCAGGGATTGCTTGGCCCGCAGGAGGCGCGGGAACGGCCGATGATCGGCGGAACGCAGGGACCGAGATATGTCGGGGCGCAGGCCGACAAGCTTGCTGCCGATCTCGACCTCAAAGGCGGCGTGCCGGGCCGTCTTGCCGATTTGATCTTTCTGACTGTCGGGGCCAACGATATCGATTTCTCCGGTCTGGTCGCGAACGTCATCGTGACGGAAAATCCCGAGCGCAATCTCATTGCCGACATGGGATTGATCGCTTCGCCAAGCAGCGTTGAAGGGCCGCTCAAGACCGACTTGAAGAACGACTTCGGACGGTTGCGCAAACGATTGGCGCCTTTCGTCGATGGCGATTTCAGCCGCATCGCCTTCGTCACCTATGGCGATCCGGCCCGGTATCAGAGCGGCAAGGACTGCCCCGCTTCGCGCGCGGGCTTCGATTCCCATCCGGCTTTTTCGGTCAACGGCGCAGAACTCGCCAAGACCGTGACCCTCGTTGAGAAGGATTTCTTGCCGGCGCTGAAAAGCTACGCCACCTGCGACGCCGCGGCCGGATGCAGCGATCCTGATAAGCAGCGGATGACCTTCGTCGCCGATCACGAACAGACATTCGCCGACCACGGATTTTGCGCCAGCGATGCGAGCGATCCGGAATTCGATCGCGCCTGCTTTCGCGACGGCGGCAGTTTCGCCGGTCCGCCGGGCGGCCTTTCCAATTCGCTGGCCTGTCCGCATCATGTAGCCAGCGAGTTCCGCCCTTACGCACAGCGGGCGCGATGGATACGGACCGCAAACGATTCCTATTTTACCGCGATGACCTATCCGTGGACCGCGCACAGCCTGCTGGACAATCCATCCTACATTCACGACGGACGCTGGGGACCGACCAGCGTCGTTTATGGTGGGGTTCTTCATCCGACCGCCGAGGGGCAGGCAGCCATTGCCGATGCCGCTCTTGCCGCGGCGAAATCCGTGCTTAAGCTGCCGCGGCAAAGCGCCGGCGCCGGGTTCGTGCAGTAGCAACAGCCGCGCGGCGCCTCTCTCGCGACAGGTGTCGTCGCCAGTGCAGGCCAAATAATGAAAATTGCCCGCCGACAGTTCTTGCAATGGGCAGCCGGTGCGCCGGCGCTTGGCGCATCACGAAGCGCCAAGGTCACAAGCGCCATGGTCACTAGCGCAATGGTCACAAGCGCAATGGCGGATGATTATCCGAGCCATCCGGTGCGGCTGGTCGTCGGTTTCCCGCCCGGACAATCGGCTGATATCAGCGCGCGTCTTCTTGCCCAATGGCTGTCGGACCGGCTCGGCCAGCCTTTTGTCGTCGACAATCGGCCGGGCGCAAGCAACACGGTCGCCACCGATCTCGTCGTTCACGCCCCGCCCGACGGCTACACGCTGCTCTGGATCAGCACCAGCAATTACATCAATGCGACGCTGTACGCGACGCTGCCGTACAATTTCATCCGCGACATCGAGCCGATCGCCGCCAGTACCCGCGGGCCGCTGGTCATGGAAGTGAATCCGGAAGTGCCGGTCAACAGCGTTCCTGAATTTATTGCCTACTGCAAAGCCAATCCCGGCAAGGTCAATATGGCGTCGGGCGGCATCGGCAATTCGACACATATGGCCGGCGAGCTGTTCAAGATGATGACCGGCGCCGACATGACGCATGTGCCCTATCGCGGTTCGGCGCCGGCGCTTACCGATCTCATCGCCGGCCGCGTCCAGGTGATGTTCGATCTGATGCCGTCGTCGATCGGCTATCTCAGAAGCCGCAAGTTGCGCCCGCTCGCGATGACGACTTTGGCGCGCTCCGACCCGCTGCCCGATGTGCCGAGCATTGCCGAATTCGCGCCCGGCTATGAAGCGAGCGCTGTTGGCGGCTTCGGCGCGCCGATCGGCACACCGCGGGAGATCATCGATAAACTCAATGCCGAGATCAACGCCGCTCTCGCCGACCCGGCGATCAAATCGCGTTTTGCCGATCTTGGCGGCACGCCGCTTCCCGGCACGCCTGCCGATTTCAAAAAGCTGATCGCCAACGAGACCGAGAAATGGGCCAAGGTGATCCGCGCCGAGAACATCAAGCCTGAATAATCGCTGCCGCTTTGCGCTTGCAAGGGCGGTGCTCTCGAACTGTGGTTAATTATCCCATTATAGCGGTGCTCTCGAACTGTGGTTAATTATCCCATTATAATGGAATCGGCGGCGATGGCCGCCGAACCGCAGATTTTCTCCACGCATTCGTAATTTCTGCCGTTGCAGATAGGCAGCTGCGAGCCGTCGGCCTGTTCGCCGACGACGGCGTGGCTGCGGCACTTTTACGATCAATTTTGGTTTTGAGCCTAACCTTCATGCAAGCACCCAAGGCTGGGACGCCGGCCAAAGGAGACAACAAGCCGTGCTTTCGCAAGCGAAGGTGGCGTTGAGATAGGAACGGACTGGGACACACGCGATGGCACTAGCTCGTCAGGCACTGGCAACGCTTCCCGTTGCCGACAATCAGGCACAGCGCGAATTCGACTTCTCCGACGCCGATTTCCAGGCGTTGTCGAAGATCGCCTATGAGTATGCTGGATGCATCAGGAGCTCGATGTCATCAGTAATGTCGTGCAGCACTGCTCGGAGCTGATGTCGAAGGCCAATGTCGGGGCGCGGGAGGTCGAGACCATCGTCTCGCAGATCACGCTCGCGCAATTCCGGCACCGGCTGCAGAAGGTGCTTGCGAGCTGCAGTCCGGCATTCGCCGGCATCGGGGCCGGGCTGGGCGCCGAGCCCGAGCAGGTTTTTTAGCTCGTCGTTTTTCCATCGACAGTTGTTGTTTGTGTCCGCTCGCGTCTTCCGAGTCGCGGGCACATACGAGTTTGTACGGAGCTTAAAATTAGAAATATCACAACGGCACGCACCTACGGTCTGGGAGATTGATGATCCAGGTCATTGATCCGGGTCATAACCGCACGGATGCAGGTCATGCTGTTGAATGAAGTGCTGCCTCACCCGGCGGAAACACCCTATATCGGTTCGGCCGGCGCCACCTCGGCGGCCAAGGCGCGGTGCCCGACCTGCGATTTTCAAAAGCTGAGCTTCTGCAGCGCGCTGTCCGGCAATGACGGCGAGCGGCCGGTTCGAGCCACCCACGAGACGATCGCGGGCCGCCGTAATATCTATCGCGCCGGCAAGCCGAATGAGGGCGTGCAGGTGGTTTGCGACGGCTGGGCGGTCCGCTTCATCCAGCTGCCCAGCGGCAGACGCCAGATCCTGTCGGTGATCATGCCGGGCGATCTGATCAGCCCGGCCGCGGTTTTCGAGCGGCAATTTTCGTTCTCCGTGCAGGCCGTCACCCGCGTCCACTTCTGCACGTTCCCGTTCGCCGAGGTGCGTGCGCGCCTGCGCGACAATCCGGCTTTGTTCGATCTGTGGATTCAACTCACCGCGGCGGCGCATCGCGATGCCGACCGGCGGCTGGTCGATCTCGGCCAGCGCACGGCGCAGGAACGGATCGCGGGCCTCCTCGTTCACGTCATGCTACGTTCGCAAGAACACGGCGAAGTGCATGACGATGAATTCCCCTTGCCGATGAACCAGCAGCAGATCGCCGATTTCACAGGTCTCACGCCGGTCCATACCTGCCGGGTGCTGAGTGCGCTGCGCAAGACGCGTCTGCGACGTCGGCCACGGCGTCGTCAAAGTCATCAACCGCGTCGCGCTGGAGCGGATCGCGGCGCTCTAGAGCGTGATTGTTTTAAGATCGAATCGTTTGTCTCTCAGGATTTTGATTGAGCCTGATCTTTTCTGAAAACCCGCTTCCACTTTTCCGGATCAGGCTCTAGGCCGCGATCGCTTCCAGGCGGCGTCGCGTAACTGCAGGGCCGAACCCTGCGATTACGATAAAGACGACCATCATGGCGCCGGCGATAAATCCGAACACGCCGGTCGTGCCGTAACGGCCGAGGAAGAATGCGATGATGAAGCCGGAGAAGATCGCGGAAAACCGGCTCCACGAATAAACGAAGCCGACGGCTTGGGCGCGAATTCGCGTCGGGTAAAGCTCGGCCTGATAGGCGTGGAACGAGAACGACATCCAATTATTGCACAGCGTGATCAGAACGCCGAAGACGATGACGCCCATGGCCGTGGTTTGCTGCGCGAACAAGAGGCCGAATGCGGCGACGCCGATCGCGGCCCAGGCGATTTGCCATTTGCGCTCGAAACGGTCGGCAAAGGCGACGCCGACCAGGGGGCCGATCGGCGCGGCGATGGCGATGATGAAGGTGTAGGCGAGCGACTTCGTCACCTCGATGCCTTGCGACACTAAAAGCTGCGGCACCCAGCTGGAAAAGCCGTAATAGCCCACCGTCTGGAACAGATTATAGATCACCAGCATGACGGTGCGGCCGCGATAGACTTCGTCCCAGATTTCCATCCACGAGCCACGCTTGCGCTCGGCTTCGCCGCTCAACGCTTCCGGCGGCGGCAAAGGCTTTCCCGTATCGGTCTCGATCTTCTTTTCCAGGTCGGCGACGATCGCCTCGGCTTCGGCCATGCGGCCGTGCTGCTCCAGCCAGCGCGGCGATTCCGGCAATTGCCGGCGGATCCACCAGATCACGGCGGCGCCGACCGAGCCGATCAGTACCACCCAACGCCAGCCTTCGAGGCCGAGAACGGTCTGCGGCACGAGCTGCCAGGCGAGGAAGGCGACCACCGGCAGCGCCGTGAACATGATGAATTGATTGTAGGCGAAGGCCGGCCCGCGCTGCGACTTCGGCACCAGTTCCGACAAATAAGTATCGACATTCACCAGTTCGACGCCGAGCCCGATGCTGGCGATCAGCCGCCACAGATCGATGCTCTGTGGCGAGGTCTGGAACGCCATGATGAAGGCGCCGGCCGAATACCAAAGCAGCGCGAAGGTGAAGATCGAGCGGCGGCCGAAACGGTCGGACAGCCAGCTGAACACCAGCGTGCCGATGAACAGTCCCAAGAACAATGCGGCGACGAAACTGGCAAAGCCCTCCAAGTCGAACAAGCCCTGGGTGGTCGGCTTGAAGATGCCGCCCTTGAACAGGCCGATCGCGATATAGGCGGTGAAGAACAGGTCGTAGAATTCGAACCAGCCGCCGAGCGACAACAGCGTGACCAGCCGTCGCGTGTGCGGCGAAGGCGGCAGCCGATCGAGCCGTGCCGCCACCGTGACCTTTGCATCCGTCGCCATCTATGCCCCCAGCCTTCGCTTCCCCGAGTTTTTTATTGGCTTCAGCCTAGCAGAGCGCGCGGGGCCGGCCCACCCCTTTGCCGAAGTGCGCTCCTCGATCAGTGCTTAGCTGATCAGCTTTGGCAATTTCCCTTCGCCGCCTGACGGCCGTCGCTTTCCGGCTCGACCCGCAGCGCCTTGGTCAATTGCCCGGTGCCGTAATAGGTCACGAC
Source organism: Xanthobacteraceae bacterium (assembly GCA_049677525.1). Taxonomy (GTDB): domain Bacteria; phylum Pseudomonadota; class Alphaproteobacteria; order Rhizobiales; family Xanthobacteraceae; genus BOG-931. The sequence continues at coordinate 35,803 of JBAUCK010000267.1, read as the reverse complement.
CGTGATCGTGAGCTCGACGATTTCCCGCGGCGTGAATTGCTTCGCGAAGGCGGCATAGGTCGTGTCGTCGACATCGCCGCCATGGGTGTCGAGCGCTTCGGTATAAGCCAGCAGCGCGCGCTGCTTTTCATCGAACAGCTCGCTGGTGCGCCAGTCCGGCAGCGCGGCGATCTGCGCGTCGGTGACTCCGCAGGCTTTGGCGATGGGAACATGCTGGTCGAGTTCGTAATCCGAATGCAGGATTTGCCCGGTGCGCAGGATCGCAAGCTCGCGCAAAAGCGGCGACGTCACCACGTCGTAACGCAACGCATAGGCCATATCGAGCCGCGCCTTGGCGAGCGCGGGCGCAAAGCCTTGCACCAGATGGATATTGAGCGGCTCGCCACCCCTGGCGCGGATCTTGGCGAACATATCCTTGAGATACGGATCGGTCGGATCAGGCAGCGCCGGCAGGCGCGATACGCTGGCGTCTGTGACGGACGCATCCTTGGCAGATGTGTCGCCGCCGTAGAGCGATGCCGCAAACAAAGCCGCGATCGATACCGCGGCACAAACGATCAATCTGCGCATGCTGCGTTCCTTGGTGTCGTCGTCGCGAACGCCATTAAACAGGTTCGCAAGCGGTAACGAAACCCGCAGCTAAATTTTCTACTCGAGCATGATCTGATCCGAAAACCGGTTCCCACCCTCGGATCAAGCCCGAGGGCAGGCTTTTTCGGAATCATGCTCTAACGCACCACTTCGTTCGGCCCGCTCGGACCTTTGCTCGTGGGCTGCAGTGCTTTGGCGGCGGCGATGTCGGCCGCGGCACCGGCGCTGTCGCCGGCTTTCAGTTTCGCCTCGGCGCGCCGGATCAGCGGCGTGGCGTCGTTCGGGTTGAGCTTGATCGCCTCGCCGAAATCGGCGATGGCGGCGATATAGTCGTTCCGCTTGGCATCGATCATGCCGCGGCGCGTATAAGCCAGCTCGTCATGCGGATCGGCGGCGATGGCCTTGGTGAATTGCGCACTGGCCCCGTCGTAATCGCCTTTGGCATCGTAGATCAGGCCGAGATTGATATAGGGCGTCGATTTCTGTCCGTTGAGCGCGATGGCTTGGTTGAAATCGGCGATGGCAAGATCGAATTCGCGCTGCGCCAGATGCACCGTGCCGCGGTTGTTATAGCCGTCGGCAAAATTTGGATCGATCGCAAGTGCCTGGTTGAAATCGGCGAGCGCATGGTCGAGATCGCCCTTGAGCTTATAGGCCGTGGCACGGTCGTTATAGGCGCCAGCGTCTTTCGGGTTGAGCTTGATCACCTCGCCGAAATCGGCCGCGGCACGGTCGAATTCGCGCTTGTTGAGAAACGCGAAGGCGCGATCGTCGAACCCTGTCGCGTCGATCGGATCGCCGCGAAACGCGGCTTCGCCATCGCGGCCGTTGCGCAGCACGGCGCAGGTCTTGGCATTCGCCGTGCCGGCCATGCTGCGGCACTGATCGAGCGCCAGCGCGTCGGCGGCCAGGCATTTTGGTTCTATGCAATGGCGGTTTACATGCCGGCCATTCGCCTTTTCGGGCCGATGCGATATGAGCATTTGACGACGCATGGTCTTATCGGAAAGCCGGCTTCCACCTTTCCGGATCATGCGTTGGAAGAAAAACCTGGGGTGGTCTCGACCATGGACGTTTTCGAAGCCGTCGATTCCCGCATTTCCTGCCGCTGGTTTCTCGACAAGCCGGTCGATGCCGCGATCGTTCGCGACCTGATCGGGCGCGCCGTGCGCGCGGCCTCTGGCGGCAATCTGCAGCCCTGGCAGGTCTATGCGCTCGCCGGCGGGCCGCTTGCCGAATTGAAACGGCAGGTCGCCGACTACATCGCTGAGCGTGATCCGCGCCACGTCGATGCCGAGTATCCGATTTATCCGAAAACCATGTGGGAGCCGTACAGATCGCGCCGCGAGGAGCACGGCGTGCAGCTCTACGGCGCGCTCGGCATCGACCGCAGCGACGCCGGAGCGCGGCTCAAGCAATACAGCCGCAATCTTGAATTCTTCAACGCGCCGGTGGCGCTGTTCATCGCCGTCGACCGCAATCTCGGGCCGGGCCAATGGGCCGATCTCGGCGGCTATATCCACGCGCTGATGTTTCTCGCGCGCGGCTACGGTCTCGACACTTGTGCGCAGGAATCTTGGGCGCGCATGCATCACGTGGTGCGGCCGTTCGTGAAAATGCCGCCGGAGCAGATGCTGTTCTGCGCTTTCGCCATCGGCTATGGCGACCACAAGCATCCGGCCAACAGCTTTCGCTCACCGCGCGCCGAGCCGCAGGAGTTTTGCCAATTTTTTGGGTTTGATTGATCGCCGCTTCGCAACTGCTACGCTTGCTGAGCCCGCCGCCGCGACGGGCCAAAGGTGATCGATGGAATTGCCGCCTCTATTACGCCAGGCTGTCGATCGCGCGCTGAGCGGCACAGCGCTTGCCGATCTCGCCGCGTCGGCCGCGACACTGTCGCAGCGCTACCGGGAAGAGCGGCGCGACGGCAGCCTTCACGTCACCAGCGCTCAGGATGCGCTCGCTTATCTCGCGGTGCGCCTGCCGGCGACCTATGCGGCGGTGCGCGCAAGCTTTGCCGCACTCGTCCAAGCCCGCCTGGATTTCGCGCCGAAGACCGCGCTCGATATCGGCGCCGGCCCGGGTACCGCATTGTGGGCGGCTGCCGACTGCTGGCCCGATCTCGAAGACGCTTTGCTTGTCGAGGCGAGCGCGATTTTCCGAGCCTGCGGCGAGCGGCTTGCGGCGGAGGCGCAGCATTCGAACCTCGTGCCGCAAATGACTTGGCGCACCGCCGATGTCGGCGTGGATGCGGTCGATGGTGCGCCGCGCGATCTGGTCATTCTGGCCTATGCGTTGAACGAGCTTGACGCCGAAGTTCGGCAGTCGGTCTTGGCGCGGCTGTGGCGGGCGACCGCCGATACGCTCGTCATCGTCGAGCCCGGAACGCCGGCCGGGTGGCAGCGTATCCTCGCCGCCCGGCGCCAACTGATCGAGGCCGGCGCGCATGTGATCGCGCCATGCCCGCATGCCGACGAATGTCCGCTCGTGCCGCCTGACTGGTGCCACTTCGCCGCGCGCGTTGCCCGCTCGCGCTTGCATCGGCAGGCCAAGGGCGCGGAGGTTCCCTGGGAGGACGAGAAATTCAGTTATGTCGCGGTCTCGCGCGTGTCGGCACTGTGCCTCGGAGCGCGCGTCATTGCCCGTCCGCGCAAAGCCAGCGGCCGTGTCACCCTGAAGCTTTGCCGTCCCGATGGATCAGCCGGCGATCAGTTGTTCTCGCGCCGTGATGGTGCGCCGTTCAAGCGCGCCTGGCGCAGCGATTGGGGCGCTTCGCTGTAGTGCATGATCCCAGATGCGGCGCGACCAGCCAGGCACCGAGCGACACCGGACAGGCAACGCTCACTCGATCTTCACATTCGCCGCCTTGATGACCTCCTCCCACTTGGCCGAGTCCTTGCGCAGAAATTCGGCAAAGGCGTCGCGTGGCCCCGGTATTGGCTGCACCGCGAAAGGCTCAAGATACTTCTTTTGGAATTCGGGATCGCTGACTATCTTTTCCACATCGGCGTTGACCTTCTCGATGATGGCAGTAGGCGTGCCCGCCGCAGCAAACAGCCCGAACGATACGCTCGCGTCGAATCCCGGAACGGTCTCGGCGATGGTCGGCACGTCGGGGAATTGCGGCACCCGCTTCTCGCTGCCGAAAGCGAGCATCTTGAGCTTTCCGGCGCTCACGGAACTCAGCGCCACGGATGGGCCCATGATCACTGCGTCGATGTGTCCGGCGATCACGTCAGTCAGCGCGGGTGCCGAGCCGCGATAGTGCACCGCCGTTATGTCGATGCCGGCGAGATTCTCCAGTTCGAGCCCGGCGACGTGCAGTGCAGTGCCGATTCCGGCCGTGCCGAAGGTCAAGGCCCCGGGCTTCTTCTTGGCGAGCGCGATCAGGTCGCTCACCGAATTGACCGGCAGCGACGGATTCACCAGCAGCGCTGTCGGAATGGTGCCGTAGCCGGCGACCGGGACGAAGTCCTTCTCCGCGTCGTAGCCCAGCTGATCTATGCCATAGAGATGCGGTTGGGTGGTGTAGAAGCCGGTCTCCGAAGCGAGCAGCGTGTAGCCGTCATGCGCGGCCCGCGTCACGTACTGGGTCGCGATCGTGTATCCGGCGCCGCCCCGGTTCTCCACGATCACGCTCTCTTTCCACATCTCCGACAGCCGCTGCGCGATGGCGCGGGTGAGCGTGTCGGTCAAAGCGCCGGGTGCCGAGGTCACCACGATGGTGACATTGCGGTCGAGGTAGGTCTGCGCGAGCGCAGCGGGGCTCGCGACCAGGCCGGCGAGCAGAAACACGCAGCTAAGCACGGCGGCGATCGCTTGCTCCGACACAAATTGAGCAATGCGACGCATCGTCAGTCCTCCCTGTCATCAGCGAGCGCGCATTGGCAGTGCGGGCACGACGCTCATCTTTTGTTGCATAGTGTTGAGGCAGGTTTAGTGTTGGGGCAAGTTGCGGAATGAAGCATGTTTAGTCTCTGCACGCATAAAAGTCTCGGTACCCAGTCTTTAGGCGCATAGCAGTCTTGGCGCGCATAAGTCTTGGCGCATAACGACAACGACGTGCCGAACGGGGAGTGAAACAGATGAACCAGATCCAGCCGATCCAAACCGCGCCGATTCAAGCCGAGCGAATTCAAGCCCGGCCGATTCAAGACCGGGTGATTCAGGTGCGGCGGGTCGCGCATGCGACCTTGTCGACGCCAGACCTGGACAAACAGGTCGATTATTGGACCGGCGTTGTCGGCCTTCATGTCGTCGCGCGCGAACCCAAACGGGCAGTTCTGGCAGCGCCGTTGGGCCAAGAGGCCATCGTGCTGGAGGCGGGCGACCATGCCGATCTGTCGCGCATTGCCTTTCAAGTCGCGCCCGGCACCGATTTCGGAAGCTTGGGCAAAGCGCTGGCAGCCACCGGGATCAGCTACGAACAGCGCTCGGACCCGACGCCGGGCGTTAAGCAGGTGCTCGCCTTCACCGATCCGAAAGGAACGACCGTCGAGCTGTTTTCGGAATGCGAATTTCACCCGACCGTCTCCGCCGGCGGCGGGGTCAATCCGCTCAAGCTTGGTCATGTCGCCTCCCGCGTAACCGACGTCGCGAAGGTAGCGAAATTCTACGAGGAGATTTTGGGTTTTCGCGTCTCGGACTGGGTCGGCGACCACTTCGTCTTCATGCGCTGCAGCGTCGACCACCACACCGTGAATTTCGTCCGTTACGACACGCCGCGCCTGCATCATGTCGCCTTCGAGGTGAAGGACTGGGCCGAAGTGCAGCGCTCCGTCGAGATACTCCAGCGCAACAAGATCCCGCTGGTCTGGGGTCCGCTCCGCCACATCGTCGGCCACAATATCGCGGCCTATCACCGCAACAGCGACGATCTGCGCGTCGAATTCTACTGCGAAATGGACCTCATGTATGACGAGGCTCTCGGCTACTGGCAGCCGCGCCCATGGCACGAAGAGATGCCGCTCTATCCCAAGCACTGGCCGAAAGAGACCTGGCGCAGCGCCTGGGGTTTCGGCTCGCACGGCACATTCCCGGGCTATCCATAAGCGGATGCCTCGGCGGCGACCTGCGGCGATCGTTATTTACGGCCGTTCCCGCGCAGGCAATTCCGGCGTAGGGCTTTGATTTAGTAAGAGAAAACTAACCTCGCCAATAGAACGCCGTCTTTCATCCGCAAAGTTTCCCTTGTGTGTCTCATATTTGCCCGCCTTTGGCGGCTGTCTATTGGCGGGTACGGGACAGGTGTCTTTTTGCCAAAGCGCGTTCGAAGGGCCGGCGTTCACCGCCGCGCGGTGCGTTTTGTCGCAAACAGGGGACACGGCAGACGATGGGGACATGGTAAATGAAGAGATTATCGATTGTTTTTGCGTTCTTTGCCGCCCTCATTTCTTCTCCGGTTCATGCCAAGACATTCGTCGGTGTGTTGTGGCCGATGTTCGGGCCCTTGCCGGCGATCGGGCTCGTCGAACTGACCGCCGAAATCAAAATGATGCCCGACGTCGAGGTCCACACCTATCTGCATCAGGAGTGGCCGGATCTGGTGAACGACCTCGCCCATCAGCCCGAGGGAACCCGCTCGATCATAATCGGCTACAGCCTCGGAGCGAACGCCACGTCCTGGGTGGTGAACAAATCGAAATATGTCGACCTCGTCATCGCGCTGCAGCCCTCGATGCTGAGCTGGAATCCGGTCATCACCGGAAAAGCCGGGCGGATCATCGAAGTCTACAATCCGAACGTGTGGATGACGATGGGCGGGATGGGATCGAAGAAGCTCGAATGGCAAGGCGGCAATATCGAATACATTGCCAACAATGACTCCCATCCCGGCGCGCAATTCAATCTCGATTTCCGCAATCTGGTGAAAACCGAGATCGCCAGGATGTCGACGCCGGATCGCACGGAGGTTGCGCAAGCCGAATCGACCAAGCTGAACCAGCTCGCTGCGGCTGAACCGCCGCCGCCGGCCGTCAAGCCGCTCGCATTCGCCGAGGAGCCGCCGCAAAAGCTGGCGAAGGGCGCGCCGCCGCCGCGCGCCGACGATCCTCTCGTATTTGCCGAGCAAGGATCGCAAAAGCAAGGACAGCAAAAACTCGCCAAGCTCGATCCGCAGCCTAAGGCGCCCAAGCCGCAGCCGGTCGCGCGCGAGCAGACGACCAATCGCTCGCCGAAAGATCTGGCTTTCCTCGACAGGTTATCAGGCTCGGTCAATGCCGGCGCGCTGCCGCTCAAGCACAAGCTGACGGTTGCCGACATGGCGCACTATGCGCAGAAAACCTACGTTCCATCTGGCAGCGTGAACGGCAACGCGGACACTTCAGGCGACGTCTTGCTCGCCGTCGCGACCGACCCCGATCGCGGCGCGCTGGGCGGCCAATGCGATTGTGCTTTCGCCAAATCGGATGGCAGTGCCGACAGCGACAGTGCGGTGTTTCGTCAAACGAGCCTTGCCCAGGCCCAGCAAGACTAATCAAGACCTGATCGCGTAGAGCAGGCGGCAAGATGGATTCCGCTCTTGCCGCCTGTAACGGCGTCGCGCGTGCCGCGCGAGATCGTCTAGCTGAGAAATACCTGGATCAGGTCGTTGCCCAGGTAAAGCAGGCCGACCACGCTGAGCGCCGCCACCAGCCCGGTGAACGCGGCGCATAATTTGGCGCCCCAGGCGAACGCCGTGTGCCACCAGGTCTTGCGCGGATAGTTCGATGCGCTGCGCCATATAGCCCACGCGACAAACGGTAGCGCGAGCGCCGCCAAGGTGAACACCGCGATGATGAAGCCCACAACAAACAGGTCGGAGGCGCCAGACCAGAACAGCATGGCCGCGCCGGTGACGAGCCAAATCAAAGTCAGCGGAGTTCCAATGAGCCAGTAAACGCGCCACAGCGCGATCTGGCCGGTGGCCAATTTCGCAAGGAATTTCATGAATCATGCTTAGCAGGCGCGGTGTGGCTCGTCGCGGCCCTGCGACCAAGTTTCACCACGAAAACGCCGCGAGCCACAATTTCACCCACTATGAATGGGTACGCTTGAACGCTATCCTGGGTTTCGGGGTTTCGCGGATAGGACGAGTCACGCGACTAGTCTCGGCGCGTCGTAAAGACTATAGCCCTGTGTGTAGCCTGGACAGGCCGGCGCTATCGGCGACCGCCTGGCTGTCCTTATCTATCGGGCGCCGAGATAAAGCTCATGATGCGAACCAAACTGATGGGAACCAGGTCTATCGCAGCCGTTTTGGCCGTCCTTTTGATCGCGACGAGTGTCAGCACCGCCCGCGCGCAACAGCCCGGCGCGGTGCACGGACGCGCCTATCTGTTCTATGGGCTGGTCGCCATGATCGATTGGGGCATGGACCAGCTCGCGGCACGTATCAACCGCACCGGCGTCCTCGCGACCACCAATGGCCACATGACTTGGCGCTCGGTTGCCGATCAAGCCATCGCCGATTACCGCCGCGATCCGAAGCCGATTTCCGTGGTCGGCCACTCCGCCGGCGGCGATTCCGCCGTGCAATTCGCCGAAGCGCTCGCCGCCGCGCACGTGCCGGTGGCGCTGCTGATTACTTATGACCCCAACCGGACGGCCGGCAGCATTCCGGCCAATGTCGAGCGCTATATCGACCTCTTCCAGTCCTCCAACATTCTCGGCGGCGGCGATCTCCCGGCGGGGCATGGTTTTCACGGCCATTACGCCAGCTTCAACCTCAATAACCGCTCGGAAATCATCCATGTGAACATGGACAAGTTCGACGGCATCCAGGCGCAACTGGCCGCCAAGATCCGGTCGGCGGCTGCGGGCGGCGGCGAAACTGTGCCTTTGCACGTTGTGTTTCCGTCGACCGGGCCGATCGAACTGTGGGATTCCGGCGTGCCGGTCCAGGCGCGGGCCGGCGACACGGTGCAATCGCTCGCGACGGCCTATCATGTGCCGGCCTGGGCGGTGGCGCAGATCAATCAGAAGGCGGAAAATGCTTCGTTCAGCGAGGGCCAGCGCGTCGTCATTCCGCGCTATCTCGGCCAGAAGCTGGCGATGCGGTCGGGTTCGCCCGAGACATCGAGCCCGACGCCGAGTGCGGCGCCGGCCGCGAACTCGGAATCCGGCTCGAATGCGGCGCCTGCCGCGAACGCAGAGTCCAACTCGGCGTCCGGCTCTTCACCGAGTGACGCGACGGGTTCCGCTTCGGCGCCAAGCGATGCGTCGAATCCGCAATCGGGCTCGGCGCCAAGCTCTGCACTAAGTTCTGCACCCAGTGCAGCTTCAAGTTCAGCGGCGGCCGCGAGCTCGACGCCAAGCCCCGCGTCGAATCCCGCCGCGATTAATCAGTGATCTCTTGAAGTTATGGCTTTCGTTTGCTGCCTCACGGCGGCAAATGCTATGATTCTGCGAGAAACAACCGCCAGAGCAGGCGTCCATCAAGGCGTCCAAGGAAGGCGACGATGACTCTCACAGCCCTCGGCTATGTCGGTATCCGCAGCAAGAACATCGACGATTGGGCGGACTATGGAACGCGCTTTCTCGGCATGCAGCTTGTCGACAAGAGCCGCGGCACGCTCGCTTTGCGCATGGATGACCGCAAGCAGCGGGTGATCATTCATACCGACGAAGACGAAGGTCCGTCGTTCTACGGCTGGGAAGTGGCCGATGCCGCGGCGCTCGACGCGCTCGCGGCGCATCTGGAAAAATCCAACGTCAAGGTCGCGCGCGGATCGCGGGCGCTCGCTGATGAGCGCCGGGTGAAAGATCTCATCGTTTTCTCGGATCCGATCGGCAATCGGCTCGAAGTGTTTCACGGCGCCGAAGTCGCGTCCGAGCCATTCAAGCCCGGCCGTTCGATCTCCGGTTTCCGCACCGGACCGCTCGGCATGGGGCACGCCGTGCTGACCGCGGAACGTATCGACGATGTCGTGCCATTTTACACCGAGATCCTCAATTTCAAGCCGAGCGACTATATCCTAAAGCCGTTCAAGGCCTATTTCTTCCATATTAATTCGCGTCACCACAGCCTTGCCTTCATCGACACCGGCAAGAACGGCATCCATCACATGATGTTCGAGGTTTGCTATCTCGACGATGTCGGGCAGGCCTATGACCTGGCGCTGCGGAAACCGGAAATGATCGGCACCACGCTCGGCCGCCACGTCAACGATCACATGACGTCGTTCTATTCCTATTCGCCGTCGCAGTTCTTGGTGGAATACGGCTGGGGCGGCCGCAGCATCGATCCGGCGAATTGGACGCCGCATGAGCGCGGCGAAGGCCCGAGCCTCTGGGGCCACGACCGCATGTGGCTTACGCCGGAAGGCCACGAAGAAGCGCGCGATCTGCGCATGACGAGCGCGGCTTCCGGCGCCCGCGAGCCGGTCAATGTGATGGACGGCAATTATCTGCGCGCCGCCGACGTGTGCCCGTGGTGGAACGCCAACGTCCCGGCACGCAAGATCGGCTAGAGACAGCGACTGACGCTGCCCTGGCAAGGTTGGTTGTCTTTTTCGCCGCAATCCCACAATCTTCGGCACGTGACAGACGCCCTCTCTCAAGGGGGCATTATCGACGGAGTAAGATTCATTGACTGCGTCCGGCGCACAATCAGGCTTACCTCCCGCGCCACAGGCGGTGGTTCAGGCGTTGACTCGTGCCGCGATCTTTATCGTCGCAACGGTCAACCCTGGCGACGAGAGTCGTGAGGCAGTCCGATCGTTTTGTGGCGACCTCCCGGCGCTGTTACGCGCCGTCGGTTTCCGCGATATCGAGGGAAACCTCTCCTGCGTGATCGGGATTGGGTCGGACGCGTGGGACCGGCTCTTTGGCCAACCGCGGCCGGCAGAACTGCATCCTTTTCGCGAGATCAGGGCCGGCTCGCGCCATGCCGTCGCCACACCCGGCGATCTCCTCTTTCACATCCGCGCCAAGCGCATGGACTTGTGTTTCGAGTTGGCGACGCAAGTCATGGCGCGGCTCGGCGAGGCGATTTCCCCTGTCGATGAAGTGCATGGCTTTCGTTATTTCGACGACCGCGATCTCATCGGCTTTGTCGATGGCACGGAGAATCCAACGGCGCAAACGGCGATCGATGCCGCTTATCTGGGCCCTGAAGACGCCCCTTTTGCTGGCGGCAGCTACGTGATCGTGCAAAAGTATCTGCACGACGTCGCCGGTTGGAACACCCTGTCCACTGAAGCCCAGGAGCGCATTATCGGGCGCACCAAACTTTCGGACATCGAACTCGACGATGCCGTGAAGCCGACGTCCGCCCACAACGCGCTGACGACCATCGTCGAGGACGGCAAGGAAATCAAGATCATCCGCGACAACATGCCGTTCGGGCGTGTTGCCGAGAAGGAATTCGGCACCTATTTCATCGGCTACGCGCGTTCGCCGCGAACGATCGAGCAGATGCTGGAAAATATGTTCGTCGGGCGTCCTCCCGACAATTACGACCGTCTGCTCGATTTCAGCTTCGCGAAGACCGGCAATCTGTTCTTCGTGCCGTCCGCGACTTTTTTGGAAAACGTCGGCAACGACGTTTCGCCAGCCGAGCAAAAGCCTTCGAACGCATCCGCCCTTGCGGCGCCACAGCCAGCACTGAAACGCGACGGTTCGCTCGGTATCGGTTCGCTTAAAGGAGACCACGTCTCATGAATAACCTTCACCGCGAGCTTGCCCCTATATCTGATGCTGCCTGGTCTCAGATTGAGGAGGAAACGTCGCGCACCATCAAACGCTACCTCGCCGGCAGGCGCGTCGTCGACGTGCAGGGTCCAAGCGGCGTCGCTACCCCCGGCATCGGCACCGGCCATTTGCGCAATGTCGCGGCGCCGGGAAACGGAATCCTGGCACGACAGCGCGAGGTCAAGGCGCTTGTCGAATTGCGCGTTTCTTTCGAACTCGATCGCCAACAGATCGATGATGTCGAGCGTGGCGCTGACGATTCGGATTGGCAGCCCGCGAAAGACGCAGCACGCCTTTTGGCCTTTGCCGAAGACCGCGCGATCTTCGAAGGCTATGCCGCCGCCGGCATCGGCGGCGTCCGCGAGGGAACCAGCAATCCGGTGTTGCCCCTTCCGGCCGACATCCGTGCCTACCCGGACGCCATCGCTCAGGCGCTCAGTCAATTGCGGCTCGTCGGCGTCAATGGTCCCTATTCAGTGTTGCTGAGTGCCGATGCCTATACGGGGCTGAGCGAGACCAGCGACCACGGCTACCCGGTCCTGGGGCACATCAAGCGCCTCGTCGACGGACAAATCATCTGGGCTCCGGCGATTTCCGGCGCATTTGTGCTCACGACGCGCGGCGGCGATTTCGGCCTGTATATCGGTGAGGATGTGTCGATCGGCTACCTCAGCCATGACGATAAGACGGTCCGGCTTTACCTTGAGGAGACGTTTACTTTCCTCTTGTTGACGACGGAGGCATCCGTCGCACTGACTGCCCCGGAAACGAAAGCTGACAGCAGACATCGCAAATCATAAGTACACGCCCCTGGTCTGTTGGGGGACTGTTGCGAATTTCTACGGAGTTCAAAAAAGAGAGTTGGGCGGGCGCAATGCCACGCCAACGGCGTCGCCCTCAATTCGACGCGCGCTTCATCGCGCTCCAGGTGCCGTAGCAGGCATTGCCGCCGGCGCTCCAGTGGCCGCCGCCGCTCGAGCCGCGCAGTTGGCCGTAGCCGGTGGCGCTCTGGCCGCTTTTGCTCACGGTGACGGCGATGCCGCCGCTCGCCACCACGACGCCGGAAATCTGATAGCTGAAGTCGTTATCGGCCTGCCGAAGCCGGCCGCCGATAATGCGCGCCGGATAGCGGTAGCTCGGATCGCAAGGGCCGGCCTCGGTGCGGATCGATACGCTCCACAGCCCGTCATAAGCGCTCGATCGTCCCCGTTTCGCCGCCTTCGACGGCATCGCCGCCGTTGCCAAAAGCACGCCGGTCACCGCGATTACCGTCAGAACGCTCAGCTTGCTCATTTGCTCGCTCCGGGGTCGGTTGAGGTGGCTTTATCGCTACCATTTGGTCGAATTGTGGATTGAGTGGATGCGCCGCCCGGAAAAGACGGCGGCTCTTTGGCGAACGCATCGCCGCTTTTGCCCAGGTCGTAGCCGGTCTGAAACAGCGCCTTCATGTAATCGGGGTCGAAGGCGCCGCGGCTCGGCGCGCTGAAATTTGCCGGAATGCTGGCGACGCTGAAGCCGATGCCGCTGTTCTTGGCCGCGATAAAAGCGCGATCCAGCATCAGGCGGATATCGGTCTTCACCGCCATGCCGACCGACTGCGCGAGAATCGTCGGCGTCGATCGCTCGACAACCTGAAAGTCGGACTGCAGCCCACTATTGACCACGACATAAAGCTCGGTCGCCGGAATCCTGTAGCCGCTGTTGCTTTCCATCAGCGCCGGCGGCGCGACAAAGAACTGGCCGCCGACGCCGCCGTCGACATGCATCTCGGAAAATTTCTTGCCGTTGCCTTCGACGTCGATCAGCACCGGCGGGAAAGCGCCGGGAATGCTGCCGGAGGCGAGCAGCACGCTGCGGAACAGGTTCAGCGCCGCATCGTCCTGGCCGCGACCGGTGGCGTGGGCGGCGATGGCGCCCATGTTCCAGACCACCGAGCGTTCGGCATCGAGATCGGTGGTGACGACGAACAGCCGCCGGCCGCTCTTATGGGCGGCGGCGATATCGGCGAGCAGCTCCGGCGTGACCTGCTTCTTGATCAGGTCGCGCAACGGCCAGGTATCGAGAAAGCTCTCACCGGTGCCGCCGACTTCAAAAATATCGGCGGGAGTGGTTTGCGTGTAGAGCGCCCGCAAGGTCGCGTCGTATTTTGGGCCGGCAAACATAAACGGCGCCATCAGCGCGCCGGCGCTCACGCCGGTCACGACGGCATAATCCGGCCGGTGTCCGCCCGCGCTCAATCCGGTGACGAGGCCGGCGCCGAAGGCGCCGTCGGCGCCGCCGGTGGAAAGAATGAGCCACGGTCCGGGCTGCGCCGGCAAAGCTTTGGTGAAGTCGGCAAGCGAGTCGGCGAAGAAGCGAGCATCCGGCATGCCCGGAATGCCGGCAACCGCATCGTCCTCGGCGGTAAATGGCGTGCGCGGCGGAAATTTCGATGCCCGAGCCGCCGGCGCGGGCGCCTGCGGCGTGCCGACGGGTGCGCCAGGAGCGATTTTCGCCTGTGGCGCCGACGGTTTCTTCGGCTTCGCGCTCTGCGCGTAGGCGGCCGATCCGGCAAACGGTTGCGGCAGTTGCAATGTCAGCACCGCCGCGAAAACGGCGGCGCTGCATGTGAAGATGGTCCGGGCTCTCGCCTTGCTCATTGTCTCATTCATCGTGAAGTGAGTGTCCGAAAGTCGCTTGAAGGTTGGGATCTAATGCGCGTTCGCAACGCACTGGAGGGTCGGTGCGGAATCGCAACGATACGAACCGCAAATATGACCGGCTTTTACCAACGTCAATCGGGCTGAATTCAAAGCGAAACGCTGCCGCAAAATCGCCTTTCAGCGCCGCAATTCCACCTCATAGAGCAGCAATTGCCACGCGCAATTGCTAAATGCCCACGTGCCACTTGTCTGTTACGGTCCTGCGACATAGCCGCTCAGACTTTCGGCAAAAGCAGCGGATACGCGTAGGTAATCCGATCAGGCGTGACGGTCGGCGACGAATCGTGCGCCTTCGACGAGTATCGCCGCACTGGGGCCAAATGTCGCGAGCGCATTTTCGGCGTCCGCGACGAGCTGCTGCAGGCGCGCTTTGGCGCCGGCAAGGCCGAGCACGCTGACAAAGGTGGCTTTGCCGGCCTCGGCGTCCTTGCCGGTCTGTTTGCCGACCAGCGCCGGATCGCCTTCGATGTCCAGAAGATCGTCGGCGATCTGGAATGCTTCGCCGACCGCCGAACCGTAACGTTCGAGCGCGTCACGCTGTTGCGGTTTGGCGGACGCGAGAATGCCACCGGCCTCGCAGCCGAAGCGCAGCAGCGCACCGGTTTTCATCGCCTGCAACATCTTGACGTCGGACTCGCCGCGCTTCTGCGCGCCGAAGCGGCCTTCGGCGGCGAGATCGAGCATCTGGCCGCCGGCCATGCCGCCGACGCCCGAGGCGCGCGCCAAGGCGCTGACCAGCTCAACGCGGACGGTGGCATCGCGATGCGTCTCCTCGCGCGAGAGAATGTCGAAAGCGAAAGTCAAAAGGCTGTCGCCGGCGAGGATCGCGGTGGCCTCGTCGTATTTGCGATGCGCGGTCGGCTGGCCCCGGCGCAATTCGTCATTATCCATGGCCGGCAGATCGTCATGCACGAGCGAGTAGCAATGCACGCATTCGAGCGCCACGCCTGCCATCAGCGCGTTCTGTCGCGGCACGCCGAAAAGCGCCGCCGATTCAACCACCAGGAACGGCCGGAAGCGCTTGCCGCCGCCCAGGCTCGAATAGCGCACGGCCTCGATCAGGCGGGCGGGGCGGCTGATTTCGCCGGCCGCGGCCTTGGCCGCGAGTAACTGGTCGAGCAGGGTCTCGGTTTCCGCCGCAATGGCGTCGAGGTGGGCAAGAAAGAGGCTTTTGGCGTCCATTAGCGTGTATTTACCCGGCGTTTAATCGTGACTGCGGGGTCCTATATCAGGTCTTGCATTTAGGGGATAAGGGGCTGCCGTCCGGTGGACCTGCCCGTTGGTTAACCGGCAAAACGGGGCAGGGCCGATATCTGCCCGCAGCCAAGGGACTTCCAAGGGACTTGAAGGGACTATCTGTGGTTATCGGGCTTGTAGCGTCAATGGTACTTGCGATCTGGCTCTATCTCATTGCCGCCCGCGGCCGGTTCTGGCGCGCGGCAGACCGCGACGATGTAAGCGCCGTGGGTGGGATCGCGCCAGGCAATTGGCCTTCCGTGACTGCCGTCATCCCGGCACGCGATGAGGCCGACTGCGTCGGCCAGACCGTGGCCTCGCTGCTGCGGCAGAACTATTCGGGCGAGTTCAACGTCGTCCTGGTCGATGACCAAAGCCGCGATGCCACGGCGCAAGTCGCCCGCGACGCGGCGGCCGCGCTTGGCGCCACCAGCCGGCTGACAGTGCTGTCGGGCCGCGCGCTGCCCTCGGGCTGGACCGGCAAATTATGGGCGCAGCAACAGGGCGTCGAATTTTGCGAAACTGCGCCACGGCCGCCCGACTATATCCTCTTCACCGATGCCGACATCGTCTATGCGCCGGACGCGCTGCAGGTGCTCGCGGCTCGCGCCAATGCTGATGGTCTCGTATTGACCTCGCTGATGGCGAAACTGCGCTGCAAGAGCTTTGCCGAGCGCATGTTTGTGCCCGCCTTCATTTTCTTCTTTCAGATGCTCTATCCGTTCGCCTGGGCGAATGATCCACACAACGCGACTGCGGCAGCTGCCGGCGGGTGTATGCTGGTGCGGCGCGAGACTTTGCGCGCTGCCGGCGGGATCGAGGCGATCCGCGATGCACTGATCGACGATTGCACCCTGGCAAAGCTCCTCAAGCAGCACGGGCCAATTTCGATCACGCTGACGGATCGGGTGCACTCGATCCGCCCCTATCCGGAAGTCGGCGACATCCGCCGCATGGTCTCGCGCACCGCCTATGCGCAATTGCGCTATTCGCCGGTTATTCTTGCCAGCACCGTCCTCGGACTGGCGCTGACCTATCTCGCGCCGGTGGCGCTTGCGCTCTTCGCGCGCGGGGTGCCTCAATTCATCGGCATTTTCGTCTGGATTTTGATGGCCTTGGCGTTCCGCCCGACGCTGAAATTCTATCGGCGGTCAACGCTTTGGGCCCCGGCATTGCCGGCCATCGCGGCGATGTATATGGCGTTCACGCTCGATTCCGCCTATCAGCATGCCCGCGGCCGCGGCGGCATGTGGAAGGGCCGCGCGCAAGCCAATGTTTAAAGGTGTTTCGGAACTCGCATGACTGACGTGAGTATCAATGGCGCTGACGATTGGCGCTCAGGCAAGGGGCATCGGGACGAGAATTTTCCGGTGGCGTCTTTCCTGATTCATCGGCGCCATCGTGGCGCTATCCTGGCGTTCTATAATTTCGTCCGCACCGCCGACGACATCGCCGATCACGCGGTGCTGCAGCCAAAAGAGAAGCTCGAGCTGCTCGATCGCCTCGAAGGCGGGCTTCTCGGCGCCAATGCCGACGACCCGGTCGCGGTGCGGCTGCGCGGCGCGCTTGCCGAACGCAGTCTTTCGCCCAAGCACGCGCAGGATCTCATCGCGGCGTTCAAGCTCGACGTCACCAAGCTCCGCTACAAAGACTGGGACGATGTGATCGCTTACTGCTCGCTGTCGGCGATGCCGGTCGGTCGCTTCGTCTGCGACGTGCACGGCGAGAGCCACGCGGTCTGGCCGATGAACGACGCGCTCTGCGCGGCTCTGCAGATCATCAATCATGTGCAGGACTGCAAGGAAGACTATGAGAATCTCGACCGCGTCTATATTCCCCAAGATGCGCTTGCCGCGAGCGGCACGAATGTCGAGGCGCTCGGCGCGGCGCGCGCCACGCCGCAACTGCGCGATTGCCTGCACAAGCTTGCCGCTCGCACCGAACGGCTCCTCTCCGAGAGCGACGACTTCGCCGCAGCGACTAACGATATGCGGCTCAGTCTCGAAGTCTCGGTCATCAACACACTGGCGCATCGGCTGACGCGGATTTTGATGGCACGCGATCCGCTGAGCGAGCGCGTGCATCTTGGCGCGCTTGCTGCCGCCGGATTGACGCTCCTTGGCATTTTGCGCGGAACCGCGCGCCGGTTCGGCCGCAAATCTTCCGCTGCGGCGCGGAAGCCGAAAGGGGTGTGAGTGAGCACGTCCTCGCAAGCCGCCGAGCGCGCGTCGGGCTCGTCGTTCTATTCCGGGATGCGGATTCTACCGCCCGCCCAGCGCGAGGCGATGTACGAAATCTATTCGTTCTGCCGCGCCGTCGATGATATTGCCGACGACCCCGGTCCGCGCGAAGGACGCCGCGCTGCGCTCGACCAGTGGCGCGCGGATCTCTCCGCGCTCTATGCCGGCGCGCCGCCGCAACGGCTGGCCGGCCTCGCGCAGGCGGTGTGGCAATTCGATTTGGAACATGGCGATTTTCTCGCCGTCATCGCCGGCATGGAAATGGACGTGGTTGCCGATATCCGCGCGCCCGACCGCACCACGCTCGACCTTTACTGCGACCGCGTCGCCTGCGCGGTCGGGCGGCTCTCGGTGCGGGTGTTTGGCATGGAGCGCGACGCAGGTCTCGCGCTGGCGCATCATCTCGGCAGCGCGCTGCAACTGACCAACATTCTGCGCGATCTTGACGAGGACGCTGGCCTCGGCCGGCTCTATCTGCCGCGGGAAGAGCTGCAAGCAGCCGGCATCACATCGACTGATCCGGCCACGGTCGTCGCAAGCTCCGCGATCGCCAAGCCGTGCGCCGCCATCGTCGCGCTGGCACAGGAAGAGTTCAAAAGCGCGCGCGCGATCATGGCGAAAGCGCCCCGCCGCCAAGTCTGCGCGCCGCGGATCATGGGCGAGGCCTATGACCTGATCCTCAAGGGTTTGATCGCCCGTGGCTTTAACCTGCCGCGGGACCGGGTGCGCCTGCCCAAGGCGAAATTCCTCCTCATCGTGCTGCGCAATTTCCTCTGAGCGATTTCATCATGACGCGTGTTGTGCACATAATTGGTGCCGGGCTCGCCGGTTTGTCCGCGGCGGTCAAGCTCACTAGCCGCGACGAGTACGTGGTCGTTCATGAAGCGACGGCTTTCGCCGGCGGTCGCTGCCGGTCCTATCACGACGCTTTTGTCGGCATGACCATCGACAACGGCAATCATCTTTTGCTGTCGGGCAATCGCGCGGCGCTCGGCTATCTGCGGGAAATCGGCGGCACGGATCGTTTGGCCGGCCCCGATCACGCGGAATTCCCCTTCATCGATCTGAAGAGCAACGAGCGCTGGACCTTGCGCTTCGATGACGGGCGTTTGCCGTTCTGGATTTTTGATCCGCAGCGCCGCGTACCGGGGACGCGCGCGCTTGATTACCTTTCGCTGACGCGATTGTTGTTCGCCGACCCTAGCAAGCCGGTCGGCAAGATCATCGGCTGCGAGGGTGTGGTCTATAAGCGCTTGGTCGAGCCGCTCTTGCTTGCGGCACTCAACATCGATCCGCCGCTCGGCTCGGCCAAGCTCGCAAGCGCCATCGTCCGCGAATCGCTCGCCGCCGGCGGGCTTGCCTGCCGGCCGCTGATCGCGCGCGAGGGGCTGGGCGACACGCTGGTGACGCCGGCGCTCGCTACGCTGGAGCAACGCGGTGCGACGGTGCGGTTCGAACATCAGCTTCGCGCGTTACAATTCGGCGACGGACGCATCACAGCGCTTGAATTCGCCGGCGAGACCATTGCTCTCAGTGCTGGCGATGCGGTCGTCCTCGCGGTGCCGCCCTATATCGCGAGCGCTCTCATTCGCGGGCTCGACGTGCCGACCGAATTCCGCGCTATCGTCAATGCACATTTCCGCATCGAACCGCCGACCGGCCAGCCGCGGATCATCGGCGTGCTCAATGCCACGACGGAATGGATTTTCGCCTTTCCCGGTCGCTTGTCGGTGACCGTCAGCGCCGGCGACCGGCTGATCGATACGCAGCGCGAAGAACTGGCGAAGACGATCTGGAACGAAGTCGCCACGGTCGCCGGATTGCCAACCGATCCAATGCCGCCTTGGCAAATCGTGCGCGAGCGCCGCGCGACCTTTGCCGCAACCCCGGAACAGGATGCCAAACGGCCGAGCGCGTCGACTTCGTGGCGAAATCTTGTCCTGGCTGGAGATTGGACGAACACCGGCTTGCCCGCGACCATCGAAGGTGCCATCCGATCCGGCAACCGGGCGGCGGAAATCGCTCTCAGATGAGATGCCAATGTGCGACGTGAGCGAATTGCAGACAAGCCAGCCGAAAGCAGACGGGATCGATCTCGACCGGCATATCGAGGCCGCGCGCGATGCGCTGCTCGCCTGTCAGCGCCCCGACGGCCATTGGTTGTTCGAGCTCGAAGCCGATGCCACCATCCCGGCCGAATATGTCCTGCTGCGGCACTACCTGGCCGAGCCGGTCGATGCCGTGCTCGAAGCCAAGATCGGCAATTATCTGCGCCGCATCCAGGGCAAGCACGACGGCTGGCCGCTGTTCCAGGACGGCGTCTTCGACATGAGCGCGACTGTGAAAGCCTATTTCGCGCTGAAGATGATCGGCGACGATCCGCAGGCCGATCACATGCGCCGGGCCCGCGACGCGATCCGCGCCCGCGGCGGTGCCGAAGCGAGCAACGTGTTCACGCGCTGCATGTTCGCGCTCTACGGCATCGTGCCATGGCGCGCGGTGCCGGCGATGCCGATCGAGATCATGCTGCTGCCGAAATGGTTTCCGTTCCATCTCGACAAGATCTCCTATTGGAGCCGCACCGTCATCGTGCCGCTCTTGGTGCTGATGGCAAAGCGGCCGCGTGCGCGCAACCCGAAAGGCGTGCGCATCGACGAATTGTTTCTCGAGCCGCCGGCGACGCTCGGGCCGACGCCGAAGGCGCCGCAGCAGAAGGCGTCGTGGTTCTGGTTCTTCCACGTCGTCGACAAGGTGCTGCACGCGTCCGAGCCGTTCTTTCCCAAAGGCGCGCATCAGCGCGCCATCGATCAGGCGGTGGCCTGGGTCGGCGAGCGGCTCAACGGCGAAGACGGTCTCGGCGCGATTTTCCCGGCCATGGCCAATAGCGTGATGATGTATGACGCGCTCGGCATTTCCGCCGACGACGCGCGCCGCGCCATCGCGCGCAAGTCGGTCGAGAAGCTTCTCGCCGTTCACGACGACGAAGCCTATTGCCAGCCCTGCGTGTCGCCGATCTGGGACACCGGCCTCGCCGCGCATGCGCTGCTCGAAGCCGGCGGCGAGCGTGCCGTCGCCCAAGTGAAGCGTGGCCTCGATTGGCTGGTGCCGATGCAAGTGCTCAACGTGCGCGGCGACTGGATCGCGCGCCGCCCGAATGTGCGGCCGGGCGGCTGGGCCTTTCAATATGCCAACCCGCATTATCCCGACGTCGATGATACCGCTGTGGTCGCCATGGCTATGGACAGATTGGCCATGGAGCGCATGCAGAACCTGGTCAATGTCGATTACCAGAGTCAGATCGACCGCGCCCGCGAATGGATCGTCGGCATGCAGAGCAGCAATGGCGCGTGGGGCGCTTTCGATGCCGACAACGAATATTATTATCTCAACAACATTCCGTTTGCCGATCACGGCGCACTGCTCGATCCGCCGACCGAAGACGTCACCGCGCGCTGCCTGTCGATGCTGGGGCAGCTTGGCGACACCACAAGCGACACCGTGAAACGCGGCGTCGATTATCTGCGCCGCACGCAAGCTGCCGATGGCTCCTGGTACGGCCGCTGGGGCATGAATTACATCTATGGCACCTGGTCGGTGCTGTGCGCGCTCAATGCGGTGGGGTTCAACCGCGACGCGCCGGAAATGCGCAAGGCCGTCGACTGGCTCATCGCTATCCAAAATCCGGACGGCGGCTGGGGCGAGGACGGTTCAAGCTACAAGCTCGATTATCGCGGCTATGAGCCGGCGTCCTCGACCTCATCGCAAACCGCCTGGGCGCTTCTTGGCCTGCTTGCCGCCCGCGAAGTCGATCATCCGGTGGTGGCGCGCGGCGCCAAATATCTCGCCGATACGCAAGGCAAAGACGGTTTCTGGAACGAGCCGCGCTACACCGCGACGGGTTTCCCGCGCGTGTTCTATCTGCGTTACCGCGGCTATTCGAAATTCTTCCCGCTCTGGGCGCTGGCGCGCTACCGCAATCTGAAAGACGGCAACGACAAGCGGGTGGCGTTCGGAATGTGATACGTCGGTCCGGGGCTCGCGGCTGTTCAGCCGCGCCCCGAACGACGATACGGATTACGCCGCGCTCGCTGACGTCTTGGCCGCTTCGGCCTTGGCCGCCGCTTTGGCGGCCTTCTCGCGCGCTTCGTTGGCGCGCATCTCCGACATCGTCAGTTGCACGTTGCTGTCGAAGACGTATTGCGCCGGGCGCTGCTGCGACATGTCGATTTCCGGCGCCATCGGACCTTCGGTCTTCACTCCTCGCAGCCCGATCATCATCGCTTCGATCGGATGCTTCATCATGGCGTCGGCGGCGGTCGCCTCGTAGCCGCAATGCGCCATGCAGTTCGCGCACTTTTCGTAGCGGCCGGTGCCGTAGGCGTCCCAGTCGGTGGTCTCCATCAGCTCCGTGAAGGTTTTCGCATAGCCTTCGCCGAGCAGATAGCAGGGCTTCTGCCAGCCGAAAATGTTGCGCGTCGGCATGCCCCACGGCGTGCAGTGGAATTCCTGATTGCCGGCGAGGAAGTCGAGGAACATGGCGGAATGCGTCAGGTTCCAGTTCTTGCCCTTGCCGAGCGCGAAGACCTTGCGGAACACTTCCTTGGTGTTGCGCCGCGCCAGGAAGTGCTCCTGATCCGGTGCGCGTTCATAGGCATAACCGGGCGAGATCGTGACGCCGACACCCATCTGCGTGGTGAGGTCGAGGAATTTGGCGATGTCTTCCGGCGGGTGCCCGCCATAGACGGTGCAGTTTACATTGACGGCGAAGCCCTTGGCTTGCGCGGCTTTGATTCCGGCCACGGCTTTTTCGTAGCCGCCTTCCATGCAGACCGACTTGTCGTGATGTTCCTTCAGTCCGTCGAGATGCACCGAGAAGAACAGATACGGCGACGGGGTGAACAGATGCAGCTTCTTTTCCAGAAGCAGCGCATTGGTGCACAGCGAGACGAACTTCTTGCGCGCGACGATGCCGGCGACGATCTCGCCAATCTCCTTGTGGATGAGCGGCTCGCCGCCGGGAATGGCGACCATCGGCGCGCCGCATTCGTCGACCGCGTCAAGGCATTCCTTGACCGACAGGCGCTTGTTGAGGATCGCGTCCGGATAATCGATCTTGCCGCAGCCGAAGCAGGCGAGGTTGCAGCGGAACAACGGCTCGAGCATCAACACGAGCGGATAGCGCTTACGCCCAGCCAGACGCTGACGCAGCACATAGGCACCGACGACGGCCTTCTGTCGCAGAGATACACCCAAAACTTGATCCTCTTGAATGTGCTTCCGATATCGCCGCAGCGGGCGAGAGATTGGAAAGTTATACTTTTGCCGTGACGCGGCCGGCGGGCACGCCGTCGGTCAGTTCAGGCGGCAGGCGGAATTCGATGGTCTCATGCCGGCCATGCAACTGGCTGACATCGACCGGACTGAGCCGGCGTAGCGCGTCGATCACGTCCTCGACCAGCACTTCCGGCGCCGACGCGCCGGCAGTGATGCCGACGGTCTTGGCGTTCTTGAACCAAGTCGGGTCGAGCTCGCTGCCGTCGGCGATCAGATAGCTCGGCTTGCCGGCCTCTTCGCCGATTTCGCGGAGGCGGTTAGAGTTCGAGCTGTTCTTGGCACCGACCACGAGGATAACGTCGACCAGCGTCGAGAGTTCACGCACCGCGGTCTGCCGGTTCTGCGTCGCATAGCAGATGTCGCGCGTCTCAGGTCCGACGATGTCGGTGAAACGCTTGTGCAGAGCCGCGATGATGCCGCGCGTGTCGTCGACCGACAGCGTGGTCTGCGTGACATAGGCGACCGGCGTATCGGCCGGAATCTCGAGCTTGGCGACATCGGCCTCGGTCTGCACCAATGTCACCGGCTGGGAGATCTGGCCCATCGTGCCTTCGACCTCCGGATGCCCGGCATGGCCGATGAGAATGAGCCTGCGGCCCTGGCCGACATAGCGCTTGCCCTGATTGTGCACCTTGGTGACCAGCGGGCAGGTCGCGTTGAGCACCGGCAGATTGCGCGACGCCGCTTCTTCTTCGATGCTCTTGGCGACGCCATGAGCGCTGAAAATGGTGACGGCATTGGGCGGCACTTCGGAGAGGTCCTCGACGAAATGCGCGCCTTTGGCTTTCAGGCTTTCCACCACGTGCTTGTTGTGTACGATCTCGTGACGTACATAGACGGGCGGCCCGAATTTTTGCAGCGCCCGTTCGACGATTTCAATCGCGCGCACGACGCCGGCGCAGAAACCGCGAGGCTGGGCGAGTATCACTTTCATCAAGATCTCCAGAACCTATCCGGCGAACTCTCGTCCGGTTACATCTTTTGTTACGCCTCTTGCGACGACGATTTGACGTCGCTTCGGTTGCGGCCTTTGCTGCGGCTTTGCGACGCAACCAAGGCAGCGCGGCTGTTTATGTCGGGGTTATTTGGCAGACTCGTATCAGATATCCGTTACTCGAACCGCGACTTATCCTCGAACCGCCAAACGGCACCGTCACTTGGCGATGTCGTTGCTATCTGGCGGCTAAACTGGCCTAATCAAGCCCTGATCTGTTTATGGGACGGCCGCCCAGGTTCATTGCCGGCTCGTTGCCAAATCGTCGGCAAGCCCAGCACCTGAGACCGATGACCCCAAACCGCTCATTGAGCGGAAATACCGCTTCTTGTCCAGTACGATGGCTCTTTGGAGCCTCACTTCTACATTAGACCAGATGGTAAATCCGCACCGGTCGAACTGCAAAAACGCCTGCTAAACAGTGATTTACTCGAATCGAAAGAGGTCTCTTGAACCGGCGAAGAGGCCATAGCCGTCACATGGCGGTCAAATGGCGTCATGTTTCGCTGCAACCGGTTCGGGGCCCGCTGATTGGTGTGCAAATGAGCGCCAGGCCCGCAAGCCATTACCCGCACGCCATTAATCGTATCGGCCGAAGAAATTGGCGGCAAAGACGAGATTGCGGCATTCAGTTGCGCCATCTGTTTCAGCGTGCTTATCCGCGTCCGGCAGCAGTGGCCGCGCGACAAGGTAGGAAAATATCCATGATTTCACTTTTGCGTCAAATCAGGGCATCTAAGCGCGCCGACGCGGTTAAGGTCCAACCGGTAGCCCGTCCTGCAGCCGCGTCTGCCTCCTTTTCGCCGCTGTCTTGAAGCCTCAAACGCCGGTTCGTTGATCCCCCAGCCACTGACGATTGTATTCCCTTGACCAACTCGCTCATGAAATCGATTACCGCCTTTGTCGTCCGCGCCATCAGCATTTGCGCGAAAAACGCCTGGCCGGTGATCGGCTTGTCCATTCTGCTTGCCGTGCTGGCGTCCTGGTATGCGGCGACGCATTTCGCCATGACGACGGACATCAACCAACTCATTTCGCCGAATATCGATTGGCGGCAGCGCGAAGCGAGATTCGAAAAGGCCTTCCCGCAATTCGAATTGATCGTCGCGGTGGTCGATGCGCCCACCCCCGAACTGGTCGATGAAGCAACCAATGCGCTGGTGACGAAGCTCGCGCCGCAGAAGGATCTGTTCCACTCCATCGAACAGCCGAAAGGCGGGCCTTTCTTCGCGCAGAATGGTTTGCTGTTCGAGCCGGTGAAAGATCTCGAGCCGCAGATGAAAGTGCTAGGGCAGGCGCAGCGTCTGGTTCAGGTGCTGGCCGGCGACCCGTCGCTGCGCGGCGTTATCCAAGCCTTCCAGCTCAGCCTGCTCGGCGTGCAGGGCGGCCAACTTACGCTCGACAATATGCAGTGGCCGATGAATCTCGCCGCGAACGCGATCGAGAACGTCAATGCCGGCAAGCCGGCGAGCTTTTCCTGGCACGAAATGGTTCAGGGCCGCGCGACGACGCCGAGCGAGAAACTGCGCTTCCTCGAAATCCAGGCCACACTGAATTACGCCGAGCTCGAGCCGGGTCAGCGCGCCACCGATGCCGTGCGCCAGGCCGCGGCCGATCTCGATATCGCCAGCAAATATCAGGCGCGGCTGCGGTTGACCGGTCCGGTGCCCATGGCCGACGAGGAATTTGCCACCATCAAGGAGAATGCCGCGCTCAATGCCACGGTGACGGTCGCGATCGTGCTCGTGATCTTGTGGCTTGCGCTGCGCTGGTTCCGCATCATCTTCGCGGTCTTTGCCTCACTTGTCGTCGGGCTCGCCGTGACGGCCGCGGTCGGCATGATGATGGTCGGCACGCTCAATCTGATCTCGGTCTATTTCGCGGTTCTATTCGTCGGCTTGGGCGTCGATTTCGGCCTGCAATTCAGCGTGCGTTATCGCGCCGAGCGGCACAATGTCGACGATCTGCGCATGGCGCTGCTGGAGGCCGGCAGCCGCGCCGGCGGGCCGCTGACGCTTGCGGCGCTCGCGACCGCGGCCGGCTTCTTGTCCTTCCTGCCGACGGTTTACAAAGGCGTCTCCGAACTCGGCCTCATCGCCGGCGTCGGCATGCTGATCGCCTTTGCCACCAGCATCACGACACTGCCGGCGCTGCTTGCCGTGCTCAAGCCACCGGCCGAGTCGAAGCCGCTCGGCTATGCGCTGCTGGCGCCGGTCGATGAGTTTCTGGCGCGGCATCGCATCGCGATCCTGGTCATGACCGGCGTCGTCGTCGCCAGCGGATTGCCGCTGTTGCATTGGCTGCGGTTCGATTTCAATCCGATCAATCTGCGTAGCCCGAAAACCGAAGCGGTAGCGACCTATCTGCAGCTGAAAACCGATCCGGACAGCGGCACCAACGATATTCAGATCCTGTCGCCGTCATTGACGGAAGCCGATCAGGCCGCCGTGAAGCTGCGGGCGCTGCCGCAGGTGTCGCGTGTCCTGACCCTGTCGAGCTTCATTCCGCCCGATCAGCAGCAGAAGCTGCCGCTCATTGAGGCCGCAGCGAAAACGCTGCTGCCGGCGCTCAATCCGGCGGCGCCGAGCGCGCCACCGACTGACGCGCAAAACATCAGCATGATGAATTCCACCGTCGATGCGCTCAACCGGCTCGCCGGCAATGGCAGCGGGACCGGCGCGGTCGTGGCGCGACGGCTCGCGACCGCCATGGCGGCTTTGGCCAAGGCCGATCCCGCCGTGCGGCAACGCGCCGAGATCGTGTTCGTGCAGCCGCTCAAGACCGCGCTCGATGATCTGCGGCATCTGTTCTCGGCGCAGGAAGTCACGCTCAACAATCTGCCAGCGTCGCTGAAGAGCCAATGGATTACCGCCGATGGCCAGGCGCGCGTCGACGTCGCCCCGAGCGGCGACCCCAGCGACAACGCCAATCTGCAAGCCTTCGCCCGCGCCGTTCAGTCGTTGGCGCCGGAAGCGACCGAAGGGCCGATCTCTATTCTGGAAGCGCGCCGCGCCATCGTCTCGGCCTTCATCGAGGCGGGCATCTGCGCTTTGCTCTCCATCGGTATCATTCTTTGGATCACGCTGCGCCGGATCGGCGACGTGCTGTTGACGCTGGTGCCGTTGCTGCTCGCCGGCGTCGTTACGCTTGAAATCTGCGTTCTGGTCGGTCTGCCGCTCAACTTCGCCAACATCATCGCGCTGCCATTGCTGTTGGGCGTCGGCGTCGCATTCAAGATTTATTACATCATGGCGTGGCGCGAAGGGCAGACCAACCTGTTGCAATCGGTCCTGACGCGCGCGGTGACATTCTCCGCCTGCACTACGGCAACGGCCTTCGGCAGCCTGTGGTTCTCGAGTCACCCGGGCACGTCGAGCATGGGCAAATTGCTGGCGATCTCGCTGCTCACCACTATGATGGCGGCGGCGTTGTTTCAGCCGGTGCTGATGGGCAAGCCGCGCGAGCTGAAGCCCGAACCCGCACCGGCGCCTGCGCCCGAACCGGAAAAAGTGTAACGCTCGACGCCGCGGCAACGCGACCTGACCGTCCGGTGCGACGAGAGGTGGGTGATTACTGCGGCGCTGTCGTCTGCGGGCGCGATAATTCTGATTTGTGCTGCGGCGCCATCATCGGCGAACCGCCGGCGCCGGCGCATGCTTCACCGCCGTATTCGGATTGATCGACGGATCGAGCATGCTGTAGGCGGAATCCGGCAGGCGCGCCCAATATTGATTCTTGCCGAGCAATTCGATGCCGAGATAGCCGCGCACCACTAGCGTTTGGCCGTCCGGCGCCAGCTTCATCGTCGCGTGATAGACCTTGCCATCGCGCGGATCGAGAATGTTGCCGCCGCCATATTTGTCCGGCTCCTCCCGCTTCATGTCGCGAATGATTTCGAGCCCGAGCCAGGGATGATTGAGACGGTCGTCCTTGCACTGGTCGCATACGACGTTCGGACTCTCGCCGGGCTTCATGAACATTTTCGCAATGATGCCGGCATAGACGCCGTCATGATTGGTGATGAGAAACCAGCCGGTCGGCTGCTTGGTGTCATCGTCAACGGCTTGCCACAGGCCGGCTGGCGACGACAGATCGGCGGGCGCAGCAGGGCCTGCAGCGATTAGCGGCAACACGACCGCAAAGGCCAACACTGATTTGGCCATCACAGATTTCATCCGCATCGTGCGCACTCCCAAGCTCAGAGCGCGCCTCAGCCACCGCGCCCAAAAATCGCAACCGACGTCGAAAATCGCGCTCACGACATAGACGCCGGATCGCCATCACGCAATGGCCTATCGCGCGCGCATTTCACGTATTGTTCTGCACCACGTTGCCATGCATGCATTTGACAGCGGTCAACAGAGCGGCAGAAAGTTGATCTAATTGCGGACGAGCAATAAGACGGCTGGTAACATCCTGCCACGACAACCGGGAGGACCAATTGGGCGGCCAATTGCAGATCAAGGTCATCGAGCCCATCGCGGTCAGCCTGCCGATGAAAAAGCCGGTGCAGATGGCCGGCGAAACCGTGGCGCGGGCCGATAACGTCCTCCTCCGCATCGAGGCCGAGAACGGCATTGTCGGCTGGGGCGAAGCCGCCTCGGCACCGACCATGACCGGCGAAACCGTCGCCAGCATGATGGCGGCCGTGACGCATATGACACCCGTGTTACTCAAGCGCGCCGCCGATGATTTTGCCGGCGCGGCGGCGGCGATGGATGCCGCGATGTACGGCAATAGTGGCGCCAAGGTGGCGATCGATATTGCGCTGCACGATCTTGTCGGCCGCGCCACCGGCCGGCCGCTGCATGCGCTGTTCGGGCCGGTCCAGCGCCGAACCATGCCGGTCTTGGCCGTCGTCGGCTCGGAAAATGCGGCGGCGGATTTGCGCGAGGCGCAGGCGCGTTACGCCGCGGGCTATCGTGCTTTCAAGATCAAGGTCGGGCTCGCGTCGGCCGACGCCGATGCCGAACGTACGCGCCTGATTTGCGCGACGCTGAAAGCGCAAAGCAAGGAATGCGGCGAAGATTGCCTCATCTCGTCAGACGCCAATCAGGGCTACAGCACCGACGCCGCATTGCGCTATGCGCGCGCCGTCGCCGATTGCGGGCTCGATTTTTTCGAGCAGCCGGTCGAAGCGCATGATCTCGATGGCATGGCGCAAGTCGCAGCGGCCGCGCCCGATGTCTGGATCGGCGCCGACGAAGGTATTCATTCGGTGGACGACATCGTGCGGCATCATGAACGCAAGGCCGCGCGCGGCGCGAGCCTGAAGGCGATCAAGCTCGGCGGCCTGCGGGCGCTGTTCGAGGCCGGCCGCTTGTGCCACCGGCTCGGCATGCGCATCAACATTTCCTGCAAGACCGGCGAGTCGAGTGTCGCCTCGGGCGCGGCGGCGCATATCGCCGCCGTGGTGCCGGAACTCGCATGGGGGCTCACCGTGACCAATCCGGCGCTTGCCGAAGACGTTGTCGTTGCGCCGCTTCACGTCGAGAACGGTCATGTCGTGGTGCCGGACGGGCCCGGGCTCGGCATCGAGGTTGACGAACGCCGGGTGCGCGCTGTCAGCAGGATTTCAAGCGCGTGGCCTGAGTGAATGTCCACGCCACGTTCTGCATCAATTCTAACTCTCGACAAGATATCCAAGCGTTTCGGCGCGATTGTCATTGCCGACGGCGTCGAGCTCGCGCTTGGCGAGGGTGAGGCGCTCGGCATTATCGGGCCGAACGGCGCCGGCAAGACCACGTTGTTCGGCATCATCAGCGGCACGGTACAGCCGGATTCCGGCCGGGTGCTCTACGCCGGCGCCGATATTACACAGCTGTCGCCCGAGCGGCGCTGCGCGCTCGGCATCGGCACGTCCGAGAGCAAATCCGGTATCGGCCGCTCGTTTCAGATCCCGCTGCCGTTTTCCGGCATGAGCGTGTTTGAGAATTTGGTCGTCGCGTCGGCCTTCGGCGCCGGGCGCCGTGAGCGCGACGCTTACCAGCTATGCATGGACATTCTCGAACGTTGCGGCCTTGCCGACAAAGCCAATCGGCCGGCGGGCAGTCTGACGCTGCTCGATCGCAAACGGCTCGAGCTCGCGCGTGCGCTGGCGACCGACCCGGCCGTGCTGCTGCTCGACGAAATCGCCGGTGGGTTGACCGAGCACGAATGCCAGGCGCTGATCACGCTGATCGCCGATGTGCGCCGCGGCGGCGTCTCGATCGTCTGGATCGAGCATGTGGTCCATGCGCTGATCGCGAGCATCGACCGGCTCTTGGTGCTGCACAACGGCAGCTTCATCGCGCAAGGCGATCCGGCGACCGTGATCAGGGGCCCGCAGGTCGCTGAAATCTATCTCGGGATCGAAGCCGATGCCTGAGACCCCACTTCTCACCCTGAGCGACCTTGACGCATTCTATGGCGACATCCAGGCTTTGTTCGGCGTCTCGCTTCACGTCGCCGTAGGCGAAGCCGTGGCCGTCATTGGCGCTAACGGCGCCGGGAAGAGCGCGCTTCTCAAAAGCATTGCCGGCGCGTTGTGCGCACGGCCCGAGGCGATCGTCTTCGACGGCTTACCGATCGGCGGCTTGCCCGCTCACGCCGTTGCCGGGCGCGGCATTGCGCTGGTGCCTGAGGGCAGGGGGCTGTTTCCCTCGCTCAGTGTCGAGGAAAATCTTCTGATCGGCGGTCAGCTCAAGCGCGCGGGACCCTGGACGCTCGATCGCGTCTTTGAGCTATTCCCCGTGCTTGCCGAACGCCGCAAATTTTCCAGCACGGCGCTGTCCGGCGGCCAGCAGCAGATGGTGGCGATCGGTCGCGCGCTGATGTCGAATCCGAAATTGCTGTTGTGCGACGAGATCAGCCTCGGCCTCGCGCCCATCGTGGTGCGCGACATCTATGCGCGGCTGCCGGCGATCCTCGAATACGGCACCGCGATCATTCTGGTCGAGCAGGACATCGTCCAGGCGCTCAAAGCGGCGCAGCGCGTCTATTGTCTGCAGGAGGGCCGCGTTGCGCTTACCGGTGCGGCGAAAGATTTGTCGCGCGAGCAAATCGCCGCGGCCTATTTCGGAGTGTGAGGCGTGGACTGGATCAACGTCATCCTCCAGGGCATTTTGGTCGGCGGGCTCTATGCGATGTTCGCCGCCGGCCTTTCGCTGATTTTCGGCGTCATGCGGCTCGTCAACATCGCCCATGGCGATCTGATCGTGCTTGCCGCCTATGTCGCGCTGGTCACGACGCAGACACTCGGCATCGGGCCGCTGACGGCGCTGATCATCGTCGTGCCGGTCATGGCGCTGATCGGCTACGCGCTGCAATGGTTCGTGCTCAACCGCACCCTCGGCGACGATCTGTTGCCGCCGCTCCTCGTCACTTTCGGCCTTTCGGTCATCATTCAGAACGGCTTGCTGACGCTGTTCACCGCCGATAGCGTCAAATTGCAGGCTGGCGACATCGAAGTGGCAACGATCAGATTGACCGACGGGATTTATGTCGGCGTGCTGCCGCTCTTGCAATTCGCCGTCGCGGTCGCGGTGATCGCGGGCCTGCAATTCATCTTCTATCGCACCGCGCTCGGCCGCGCCTTCCGCGCCACCGCCGACAATCCCGAAGTGGCGCAATTGATGGGTCTCGACAATCGCCGGGTCTTTGCGCTGGCGATGGCGTTGTCGCTTGCGGTCGTGGCGATTGCCGGCGTGTTTCTCGCGGTGCGCGCCAATTTCGATCCCTCGCAAGGGCCGGCGCGGCTGATCTTCGGCTTCGAGGCCGTGATCATCGGTGGGCTCGGCAGTCTCTGGGGCACGCTCGCCGGGGGACTCATTCTCGGCGTCGCGCAAGCGGTCGGCGCGCATCTCAATCCCGGCTGGCAGATTCTTGCCGGCCATATCGCCTTTCTGATCGTTCTCGCGGTGCGGCCGCGGGGCCTGTTCCCCAAGGTGCGCACATGAGCACGGCAATGAGCGCGACCAAAAGCGTGCGCCAAAACGTCCGCGTC
The DNA here is from genome assembly GCA_049677525.1 of Xanthobacteraceae bacterium. GTDB lineage: Bacteria > Pseudomonadota > Alphaproteobacteria > Rhizobiales > Xanthobacteraceae > BOG-931. The sequence continues at coordinate 4,051 of JBAUCK010000267.1, read as the reverse complement.
GTCTTCGGCGGCCGCTCAAGCCATATCGGCGTGGCGCTATGCGCATTCATTGTTGCCGCGCTCGCGGCTGCGCCGCTCTGGGCCGGCCGCGATGATTTGCAACTGCTGTCGGAAATGTTCGCCTATGTGGCGCTGGCGAGCTTGTGGAATCTCCTGGCCGGCTATGCCGGGCTCGTCTCCGTCGGCCAGCAGGCCTATGTCGGGCTCGGCGCCTATTTGCTGTTCGCTTTCGCCATCCTCGGCGGCGTCTCGCCACTCTGGGCGATCCCGCTCGCCGGCATCATCGCTGGCGTCGTGGCGATCCCGGTCGCTGGTTTGGTGTTCCGCCTCCGCGGACATTATTTCGCGATCGGCACCTGGATCGTCGCCGAAGTGTTTCGCCTCACGGCCTCGCAGGTCTCGGTGCTCGGCGGCGGTTCGGGCACGAGCCTGCCGGCGTCCATGGTGATCGCGATTGCGCCGACGCGCCAATTACGAGATTTCGTCGAATATTGGATCGCGCTCGCGCTGGTGATCGCGATCCTCGCCGCCATCGTGCTGTTGCTGCGCTCGCGCTATGGGCTCGCGCTCAAAGCCATCCGCGACAGCGAAATCGCGGCACGCTGCAGCGGCATCGACGTCACCCGCACCAAGCTGCTGGTCTATATCGTCACCGCCTGCGGCACCGCCATGGTCGGCGCGCTGATTTTCCTGCAGAAGCTCCGCATCTCGCCGGATGCCGCCTTTAGCGTCAACGACTGGACCGCCTTCGTCATTTTCATCACCGTGATCGGCGGCATCGGCCGCATCGAAGGGCCGATCGTGGGCACGATCGTGTTTTTCCTGCTGCGCCAAACGCTCGCCGATCTCGGCACGCTCTATCTGATGATGCTCGGCCTGGTGGCGATCCTGATCATGCTCGCGGCGCCGAAGGGCATCTGGGGGCTCGTGGTCGCGCGGTTCGGCTTTTCGGTTTTTCCGCTTGAACGCAAGGTGGTATTTGAGGAACTTAGCCCCGCGCGGGAGTAACCCGCGGGACGCCGGTACTGGTATAGGGAGAAACGGACCAATGGCGAACAAAATCATCATCAGCTGTGCGATTACCGGCTCGATCCATACGCCGACCATGTCGGACGCGCTGCCGATCACGCCCGATCAGATCGCGGAACAGGCGATCGAAGCCGCCGAGGCGGGCGCGGCCATCCTGCATCTGCATGCGCGCGATCCCAAGGATGGCCGGCCGTCGTCGGACGCCAACGTCTTCATGCAATTCCTGCCGCGCATCAAGCAGGCGACCGAGGCGGTGGTGAACATCACCACCGGCGGTGCGGTCACCATGACCGTCGATCAGCGCATCTCGGCGGCGAATACGCTGTCGCCGGAAATGTGCTCGATGAATATGGGCTCGATGAATTTCGCGCTCTACCCGATGGCGAAACGCTACAAGAACTGGAAATACGATTGGGAGGAGAGCTATCTGCTCAATTCCGATGGCTATATCTTTCCCAACACGTTCCGCGACATCGAGAAGGTCTACAAGACACTCGGCGAAGGCCACGGCGTGAAGTTCGAGCACGAATGCTACGACACCGGACATTTGTATAATCTCGCGCATCTGGTCGATCGCGGCATGTTCAAGCCGCCGATCTTCCTGCAGCTTATTTTCGGTATTCTCGGCGGCATCGGTCCCGACCTCGACAATCTTCTGTTCATGAAGCGCACGGCCGACAAATTGTTCGGCAAGGACTATCAATGGTCGGTGCTGGCCGGCGGGCGGCATCAGATGAATTTCTGCACCGCGGCGGCGATGATGGGCGGCAATGTGCGCGTCGGCCTCGAAGACTCGCTCTATATCGGGCCCGGCAAGCTTGCGAAGAGCAATGCCGAGCAAGTCACCAAGATCCGCCGCATCGTCGAGGATCTCGGCTTTGAGGTGGCGACGCCCACCGAAGCACGCGCGACCTTGGGATTGAAGGGCGCCGACCGCGTGAAGTTCTAGCCGCATCATCCCGAAAAGTGGACCCCGGTTTTCGGGCAAGATCATGCGCAACCAAAATTAACCGAGGCAGAAGCGGCGGTCGTTCGCATGAACGTGATCGATCTGAAAAATCGGATGGCGATCGTTACCGGCGGTGCGAGAGGCATCGGTTATGCCATTGCGCAGAGACTGCTCGGCTCGGACGCCGCCGTCGTCTTGTGGGACATGGATGCCGCGGCGCTGGGGAAAGCCGCCGCGGCGTTGAAAACCAGCGGCCGTATTTTCACGGCCGTCGTCGACGTGACCGATGAAGCCTCGATCGCGCGCGCGACCGACGCGCTCATCGGCGACACCGGCAAGATCGACATCCTCGTTAACAATGCCGGCATCACCGGCGGCAATGCGCCGACCTGGGAACTCAAGCCTGATATCTGGCGGCGCGTGGTCGAGGTCAATCTGATCGCTCCTTATCTGACTTGCCGCGCCGTCGTCCCGCATATGATCGCGGGCGGCTATGGGCGCATCGTCAATATCGCCTCCATCGCCGGCAAGGAGGGCAATCCGAACGCGTCGCATTATTCGGCGTCGAAAGCCGGGCTCATCGGGCTGACCAAATCGCTTGCCAAGGAGCTTGCGGCCAAAGGTGTGCTGGTCAATTGCGTCACGCCGGCGGCGGCCAAGACCGATCTATTCGATCAGATGACGCAAGCGCAGATCGATTACATGCTGTCGAAGATCCCCATGAACCGCTTTGTCACCGTGGATGAAATCGCCGCGCTGGTCGCCTGGCTCGCGTCGGAGGATTGTTCGTTCTCGACCGGCGCCGTGTTCGACATTTCCGGCGGGCGGGCAGTGTATTGAGGTCGCTTGCCGGCTCGCCGAACTTAAGCCCGCGCCCGCGTATATCGAATTATTCGGCGGTGGCGTAGCGCTCGAAGGTGTTCCCCACTAACCCGAAACCATCTATCTTCGGTTTCCCGTCACGGGGATCGGGGCAAGATGTTCGATCAGAAAACGCTGGCGTCAATCACCTCGACGTTAAAGGCCGGGCAGTACAGCTTATTATTGGGCGCCGGCATAAGCCTTGATTCGACCAATAGCGTTGGTCAAAAACTGCCAGGTGGGAATCAATTTCGGCTCGATCTCTGCCGACTAAAGGGCGCTCGCGAAAGCTCCACGCTGCAACGTGTATTTAGTAAGTTAACTTCTACAGAGATTGAGGAATATGTCGTAAAACGGTTTCAAGGATGTAAGCCAGGCCCTTCCCTCAAGTACGTCCCGGAATTTGTTTGGCGGCGCATTATACATTCAATGTCGACGACGCGCTTGAGGCTGCATATGGGTCACCAGACAAGCTTCAACGCCATAACGTTTCTCACTTCGAAGAGAACTATACCGAGTCGCGTGATCTTTCTGAGCTGTCGATAGTCCACCTCCACGGTTGGGTTGGTACGCCGGATAAGCCATTTGTTTTCGCCACATCTGAATACGTCCGGCAGATAAAAGCCATTAATCCTTGGATGGTTGTTCTCACTCAATTTTTGTCGACTAAGCCTTTCATAATTATCGGAGCGTCGCTCGATGAGGTCGACTTGGAGTTCTCGCTCATAGGAGTCCTGCGACTTCCCGGCCCGACAAAGGTCCGTCAATTCTAGTAGAACCCTTTCCTGACGCGGTTACTCCGCGCGATTGCGAGCGATAGCATGCTGCTATTTCCGGGCACAGCCGAGGATTTTTGGAAATATTTGGAAACGAACGCTCCTGTTCGTCCCACACCGCGCGGCCCACGTCGCCTCGGGCGTCGCGGTAACAAGGTGAAACGCTCACGAGCTTTTACGCGCCACACTGTGCCGCCCTGTTGCTTGATACGCGTCGACGCGAACTCCCGAAAGCCGGCATCAGGTTCCGGCATATCCGACCGTTCATCCTAGTGGATCAACTCTGACATTTGAATCCCGGATGGGATTCCCGACAGGCTCGACCTGTGCGAGTCTGGCGCATGCGAACCGGGATATCCATCACCCTCAAGCCTGCTGATCGTCGCCGTCTGGCTGCGCTGGCGAGAGATCGCAACGCGCCGCATAAGCATGTCTG
>JBAUCK010000266.1:0-2242 GCA_049677525.1 Xanthobacteraceae bacterium | reverse complement strand
CACGATTATCCCGAACGAACGTTTATGCAGATGGCTCGATAGCCAGCCCAGGGTAAAGCGATCTGGCGGCAGACTAGTAAGAAGTTCTTTCAAAACCTGAGAGGCTAGTAACTCCGCACGCCGATCCGAAGAACCGCGCGGACTTAAAGTCTGGCTGTTTTCCTCTGAGATTGCCGCCTTCGAGCAGAAAGTGTCCAACAAGTTAACCCGCTCGCCTCTGCCGTGCGCTAGTTCGCGCGACAGGCTTGGCCGCAGCGTCTTTGCCCTTCTTGCCCGAAATAGGCAGCAGCATTTCGCCTGGCCAAGTATTCGCTTTTTGCCTTTGGGCTTTTTCGTATCGGCACCAATGCTACACTCCAGCGCATCCATGAGGTTGGTGACGTTTCGTGGAGGCGTCGGCACGCGCGCCTTAGCTAGCGGCACGCCTTCCTGCTTCTTGCGCAGCATTTGACACGGCCAAGACCCAGAGCGGACCTAGATTGTGGCCTGCGAGTGCTCTAGATTGCTCAGCCCCCCTCCTCCGACTGAGACAGCGCTGCGAACGAGGCGCGTCATGGACAGAGGACAACACGGAACGGTTCGTCCGGCGCCAAAACGTTCTGCGCTATCGTCCTCTCTTGAGAACGTGAGCGAGGAATTAGATCGTCAGAAATCCACGACCGCTTGCGGGAGCGACAAAAGCAAAAACACGCCAACGAGTCGCTCAGGCAGGCGTTTGAATCTGGCTAGCAATAATAATTAAAGGGAAGTACCATGTATTCGATTTACATCGTTAGCATTGCGGTACTTCTATATCTCGTCGGCGCGCTTCGCGTGCTGAAACAGTACGAGCGCGGTGTCGTCTTTTTTCTCGGAAAATTCGAAGGCGTCCGCCAGGCAGGGATCACGCTCATCTTCTTCCCGTTACAGCAAATGGTGCGTGTCTCCTTACGCACGGTCACGATGCAGATTCCATCGCAGAAAATCATCACCAAGGACAATGTCTCGATCGATATCGCGGCGGTTGCTTATTATCATATTTCTAATCCCGAGAATGCGGTGATCGTGATCGAGAATGTCTACAATGCGATCAATCAGATCAGCCAGACCACTGTTCGAAATGTCGTCGGCCGTTTTAGCCTCGACCAACTGCTTTCCGACACGGCGGGCATAAACGAGCAGATCAAGAACGTCATCGACAAGCACACGGAACCGTGGGGCACGCAGGTGACAGCCGTCGAGATCAAGGACATTGTTCTGCCCGACAACATGCAGCGTGCAATGGCGAAGGAAGCCGAGGCCGAGCGCGAGCGTCGCGCCAAGATCGTCGCGGCGGAAGGAGAATTCCAGGCTGCGGTGAAGCTGGGTGAGGCGGCCGACATCATCACAGCGCATCCGGTCGCACTTCAGCTTCGCACCCTCCAGACAATGGCGGAAATCTCAGTCGAAAAGAACTCAACCATCATCTTTCCCGCACAATTTATGACGACGGTGCAGGACGCTATCGCGCTGATGTCAAAAGATTCAGCGTCGAAATAACTCGGAGCATGGTGCTGTCGAGCTTTGTCTGTTCGATGGCAACAGATATGCCGCGCAACCGACGATTTCGTGACAAACAGGGAAATTATCGACCCAGGGATTAGGGGATCCATCATCACCCGAGATGAAGGTCCTTTTGCCGGGTCTCATTGGCCGCATCGCCGCTTTTCAATTTACTGAAGACGACTGTAGACAAGACGGTAAAGCCACCGAGGAAAAGAAAGGCCTCGTGCAAGCCGTGGATCATCTCGCCGGAATCTGAATTGGAGCTTTCGGTTTAGAGCGTGAAGCGTGACGTCTGCTGATGGCCCTGGTCTCCGCCGGGGCTTTCCCTAGCGGGTGAATTCCAGCTCTCCGAGCTAGCCATCTGACTCGCCGCATGAGCGGCGAGGCTCCGGGACCTGGCCTGTTGGGCTACCTGACTTGGCGGCTTCGGTAGCAGGTTTACGCCTCAGTGAGCAATATTGCACAGACTGGTCTCCCATGTGAGCCCAACCTGGGTTTTGTCAGATCGGCGCGGTCTCGCCACGTTCCACATGGGCCGCCTTTGGCTGTTCGTCGAGCGGTTCGATGTGCAGCGATATTCTAAGATCGCCGTTGAGAAGGGCTCCCGCATTTGCAGATTGTCGAGTCGACTTCCTAAAATTCGCGAGGCTTTGCGCCAGGGCGATCAGGCATAGTAGCGCCGCCGCTCCGATCGGCAGCGCCCACAAGGTATTGACCC
>JBAUCK010000265.1:0-2116 GCA_049677525.1 Xanthobacteraceae bacterium | reverse complement strand
CGGACGGATCTGGGTATTCATGGGTGTTTCCTCAGGACTTTCACGTTGCACAAAGGTCGTAACGCCATCGTGGGTTCTTTCTTCACGCGCCTGCTTTGACGCGTATGCCTTGGCGAACAAGGCGCGGTAGCACTTCGTCGCAGAAATAGGGCACCTCGTCGAGATAGTTGACGAAGGAGAGACCGATGCCGCGAACGCCGGCTTGGCTGATGATGGCGAGCTCTTCGGCGATATGGTCGGGCGTGCCGACGAACGGATAGCCGCCGATCGAGTTCGCGGCAAAGAAGTGGCGCTTGGCCTCGTATTCTTCCGGCGGCATGGCCTGCCGACCGAGTTGTAATTTTCCCAGGCGGCGGTGCGGCTGTAATCGGGCGCGTAGTACGCATTGGAGCCGACTGTGAGCTTGGAGGTCAGGGCGTAGCTCAGAGCAATACGCGCATTGAGCCGGGGACTGGTGCTGCCGCACAGGATTGAACTGTGGACCTCTCCCTTACCAAGGGAGTGCTCTACCACTGAGCTACGGCAGCGAAAGCCTTATTTTGTCGGCACTTCTTCGCAGTTACCACTGTCGCCAAACGCTGTTTATATTCGGGTCGTCGCGAAAAGCAAACTCGGCGGTGCGCAACGGTTCATGCATGAAGGCAGACGCGCTTCTCCACGCAATTACGGCAAGCGCAAGATTAGCCGGATAGCAAAATACCAGTTTTCGCAACGCTGCCGCCATCAACGAGATGTGATCCACGCCGATGAACTTAGCGCCACCGGCCCCCGACGAAGATTCATGACGATCACCGTCGGAGAAGCACCCCATGAAAACGGCCCTCATCCTCTCAGCGCTTTTGATTGGCTTGGCCTCTAACGCCTACGCTTCTACCCACAGTGAAAAGATGTATTGAGACCTGATCCGACCGGATGGAAGGCCACGAAGCGATGCGGTCTACACCGCAGCCGTTAACGGGTGCTACGCTCAAACACATGAGAGCCGTACGGCGCTCTACGACACGCCGGCCTACAAGGCCTGCATGCTCCAAAAAGGATATCGCTACTTGTGGACGAAGGTCCTGCAAGACCCCGTGCACGTGACGACCTATGCCACCAATCAATCCGATGACGACGAATGGCTTGCACAGCACGAGGCCAACGGCGACGCCCAGCGACAGCCGCAGTGGCAGCGACAGATGGAACAGGAGAACGATGACGAGCAGGCTTCGATGGATGCGGCGAACGCAAGCTATGCAGCGGATGCTGCCCAGGCCGCAGCCAACGTCTGAGCAGCCGCATCCTTCGACGCACAGATGACGGTCGGCAACTGAGTAGCAAGTGTCGAGAGCGTGAGCTTGGCCGCAATTAAGATCGTAAAGGCTAAGCGTCCTCGAAATCGGCGGCGGCTTCACTGTCCATCGTCTCCGCCGTCTCGATTGCCGGCGCTTCGCCTTGGCCGTTGAATTTCAAATGCCACTTGGCAAGCTCGGCGCTTACCTTGGCCTCTCGGATTACCGACAAGTCCATATCGAGGCCGCACACCCTCAATGGTGCCGATGAACTTAGCGACATGCACGGCTGTTAGGTCGCGCTCTTTCTTTTCGCGGGCTTCTGCGGTGGCCTTGCGCACTTCGGCAGTGTTGACAGCAAGCTTGTCGCGAGCGCGTGACACATCGTGAAAACTGCCCCCTACCAAGGGGAACCACTGAGCTACGGCAGCGGCCCGATGCGGGTGTTACCGGCCGTGAGGCGCGGTCTCGCGTACGGACATTACACTTGCATGGAAGCGCGGCGGTTATTGCCACAGGGCGGGGGTTAAGCGCAAGCGCGGTTACCTCGGCCCGGCCGGTTCATGGTTGCGAGGCGGCAGGCCGCATGCTTTGACCTGACCCGTTGAGGCTCATCATGGAAAAGCGCGGCAAAGCGGAGAAATGGGCGGCGCGGAGCGAAAGGCTATCCGCGGCGCTGCGGCAAAACCTCAAGCGGCGCAAGGCGCAAGCCCGCGCCCGGTCGCGCGGCGAGGAACCGGAACAACACGAGCCGTCCGCGCAGGAATCCGGTAACGAAGCGGGCTTGGAATCGCCACCGGACGAACCCGAAACCGGCACTTGACCCGAGTTCCGCCGCAATCCGG
>JBAUCK010000264.1:0-20780 GCA_049677525.1 Xanthobacteraceae bacterium | reverse complement strand
AGTGTGCGGTAACCCGTAGCCTACTTCGGAACGGAAGTGCCCTTTCTCCGATTGTGGGCTCGGACGGATGGCGCCGCGGCCAAGTCCCCCAAAGCCCCCACACCCCTCACGCGGCGCCATCCGTTTGTGCAGCGGGTTGATGATGAGCCGACCACCACGAGTTTTGTCAGCGTCGTTCGCTTGCCGCACCTTGTTATGAAGTGCGACAAACGGAGCGAAAAGAGCAATCTTAACAATGCTAATTTTTTTACCTTGGTGCGGCCGAGAGGACTCGAACCTCCACGGGTTGCCCCGCTAGCACCTCAAGCTAGTGCGTCTACCAATTCCGCCACGGCCGCATGTGGGGTGGACGCGCGTCAGGCCGACACGCGACGGCGCCGATGTAACAGCTAGGGGACCGCCGGACAAGACCCGGGAGCCGGCCTGTGGGCTTTCTGGCCGCCGCCCGCTACCGAAAAAAGTCCTGCTTGGTCAGAGGGTAATGCCGTCCGGCGTGCGCGGCAGCAGGTAATTGACCTCGACCGCGATCTTGTTGCCGGAAACCACGACCGTGCCCTTCGCCACCGGGAAATTGTTGACGAGGATGCGGACGGCGTCGTCTTCCGTCGCATCGAGTTCGCTAATGGCGCCGCGGCCGAGCCGGAGCACCTGGTGGATTGGCATCTTGGTCGTCCCCAGCACCACCGCAATATCGATCGAAACAGTATTATCGAGTGTCGGCACTTTGCCCCCTATCTAACGCCTGACGCCTTGACTATTTGGCCCCAGGGATCCCCGCATCGCCCCCGCGCCGTCCCCTGCTTGCCTTATGGGAATCGCCCGACCGCCCAGATGCGATGGCCCCGCAAGTCTCACCACGCTATGGTTACAAGGTGGTTAATACCCGCGATGAGCTGACATTCGGGCTGCTTCCGGCCGCAGGATCCGCGCCGGTCGAATGGCGCGTGAGCGACGCACCGGTCGATTACGACAGCGCGCTCGAATTCATGACCGCCCGCGCCGAAGCAATTGCCCGCGGCGAAGCGGCCGAGCTGGTCTGGCTGCTCGAGCACCCAGCCCTCTACACCGCCGGCACCTCGGCGCAGCCGTCCGAACTGATCGAGGCGCGCTTTCCGGTCCACATGACCGGCCGCGGCGGCCAGTTCACCTATCACGGGCCGGGCCAGCGCGTCGGCTACGTCATGCTCGACCTCAAGCGCCGGGCGCCCGATGTGCGCCGCTTCGTCGCCTCGATCGAGGAATGGCTCATTCGCACGCTGGCGTCGTTCAACGTGCGCGGCGAGCGCTGCGACGACCGGATCGGCGTCTGGGTGCCACGGCCGGACAAAGGCGCAGGCGATGGGGGCGGCAAGTTCGAGGACAAGATCGCCGCCATCGGCATTCGGGTGCGGCACTGGGTGACGCTGCACGGCTTTTCGCTCAACGTCGAGCCCGAGCTTTCGCATTTCTCCGGCATCGTGCCCTGCGGCGTCGCCGGGGCGCGTTACGGCATCACCTCGCTCGCCGATCTCGGCCTGCCGGTGTCGATGCCGGAAGTCGACATGGCGCTGCGTGCCGCCTTCGAGCCGTTGTTCGGCGCAGTTCAAGCCGGGCCCAAGACCGAGAACAATTCGTCGCCGCGGCGCAGCTTGACCTCCGCGGGACTGGCATCGCGGTGATCGACCGCCTCGACCAGCGCAGCGGCCGGACCGGTCCTGCAGGCCTCGACCATGGCTTCGACTGCGTCGTCCTCGCCGATGAAGACGGCCTCGACCGAGCCATCGCGGCGATTGCGGACCCAGCCCTTGAGGCCGCGGCTGAGCGCCGTGTACTCGGTCCAGGCGCGATAGCCGACACCTTGAACGCGACCGCGAACGACGACATGGCGAAATGTGCTCAACCAAATTCTCCAAACCTCGGCAGCCCGGCCGTATCTGCCGCGTCCTTCGGCAGCCAGCCCTGCAAAGAAGATATGTAATCGGCGGGCAGTTCCAGCATGCGCGCTGCTCCGATGACGAACTCCATATAGCCGCGCCGGGGCCGCCCGATCGGGCACTGGCGCGCGATATAGACCAGCGCCGGGCTCAGCTTGCCCGACTGCTCAATCGGCAAGGTTTCGGCGCGATATAGTCCGCCGGCGACATTCTCCCACGCGTCGAGAGTCACCCGGTCGGGCGGCGTCAGCCGCCACACCAGGCCGTGCACATTTTCTCCGGCTGCCGGCGCGACCGAGGCATAGCCGTCGGCGGTGACGATGAAGCGGTAATTGGTCAGCGCTGCCACGCCGACGGGTTCGGCATTCGGTGCGTGTTTGCGCATGATGGCGCGATGCATGTTGGAGCCGTAGGCGAAGTACAGCATTACGCTTCTTCTGCGCTCGGCCTGGTGGCGGCCCACAGCGTGAAGCCGAGCGCCGCGACGATGGGCACAACGGCCATGAAGATCAGGATGCCGACGACCGCCCAGGTGAGGTCGTATTGGCCCGATCCGGCGAGCGCGCTGAAAATGTAAAGAATCAGCAACGCGACGCCGGCGTTCGCTTGGCCCAGCGGCATATTCGCCGTGGTGAAGAATCCGTCGGCCACGATCAGCAGCAATACGACCGACAGAAGATAAAGCAGCGCAATGCCGACCGCGAGACCGCTCGAGCGGCCGGCATCACGCAGGCGCTTGGCGTGCAGGCAGAACCAGATCCAGATCAGTGCAAGCTGCGCGGCAACGAAGAGCAAGAGCGCGCCGCGGCGCAGAATGTCGGGCGTGGTGAGAAGCTGCGACGCCGCACCGAGCAGATAGACCGCGATCGCGCCATAGATGAACAGCTGCGGCTTAAGCCGCCCGCCTGGCGAGAAAAGAAGACTGATGGCGTACATCGCAGTCCGTCCCGGCATCTGTCATTCCGGGGCGGCGCATTTGCGCCGAAGCCGGAATCCATAGCCCCAGTATTACAGAACTTCCGTCAGAGTGCTGCGACAGCGGCAGCGATTATGGGTTCCGGGAAACAAGAACTTACGCAAATTCCATAATCACGGCATCGACGGCGACGCTGTCGCCTTTCTTGACGCGGATGGTCTTGATGATGCCGTCACGTTCGGCGCGCAAGACGTTTTCCATCTTCATGGCCTCGACCACGGCCAAAGTCTCGCCGGCCTTGACCTCCTGGCCCTCGGCAACGGCAAGCGAGACGACAAGGCCCGGCATCGGACAGCGCACCGCCTTCTCGCAGCCGGAAAGTTTCTTTAGCGGCATCAGCCGCGCGTATCGCGCCTCACGCTCGGTGTAGACGTAAGTCTTGACCTCGATGCCGCGATAAGCGAGTTCGGCGCCGTTCGGAATTGGGCGCACATGCATCGCGACCGGCTCATTGTCGATCTTCCCCGCCCAGACCGGCATGCCGGGGACCCAGTTCGACACCAGCGCATGCCGCGCACCGTCTTCGAAAGTGACGATGATCGATTTGCCGTCGTGCTCGACGTCGGCTTGAATTTCCTCGGCGCCAAGCCAAATGGCGCGGCGCCGCTCGCGCGTCAGCGCGGTGTTCAATTGCCCCGAGATTTTGCGCTTGCGCTCGCCGAGCAGGTGGTCGATCGCGGCGGCGACAGCGGCGATATTGTGCGCGACCGCGCCTGTCGGCGTCACGCGCTCGAAGCCGCCGGGAAACTCTTCGGCGATGAAAGCGGTCGATAGCTTGCCCGAACGCCAGCGCGGCTTCTGCATGATCGCGGCGAGAAACGGAATATTGTGGCGGATGCCTTCGATCGTGAAAGCATCGAGCGCCACCGCCTGCGCGTCGATCGCTTGCAGCCGCGTCGGCGCGTGCGTGACGAGCTTGGCGATCATCGGATCGTAATAGAGCGAAATCTCGCCGCCCTCGATGACGCCGGTATCGTTGCGCACCGTGATCCCATCATGCACGCCTTCGGCCGGCGGCCGGTAGCGCACCAGGCGCCCGATCGACGGCGCGAAATTGCGATACGGATCCTCGGCATAGACGCGGCTTTCGACCGCCCAGCCGCTGAGCTTGACGTCGCTCTGCTTGATCGACAATGGCTCGCCGGCGGCGACGCGAATCATCTGTTCGACCAGATCGATGCCGGTGACGAGCTCCGTCACCGGATGCTCGACCTGCAGCCGCGTGTTCATTTCCAGAAAGAAGAAGCTCTTGTCCTGGCCGGCGACGAATTCCACCGTGCCGGCACTGTCGTAGCTGACGGCTTTGGCGAGCGCGACCGACTGCTCGCCCATTTTGCGGCGGGTGGCTTCGTCGAGCAGCGGGCTCGGCGATTCCTCGAGCACCTTCTGATTGCGGCGCTGGATCGAGCATTCGCGCTCGCCGAGATAGATGACATGGCCGTGCTTGTCGCCGAGCACCTGAATTTCGACATGGCGCGGATCGGTGATGAATTTCTCGATGAAGATGCGATCGTCGCCGAAGCTCGATTTCGCTTCGGAGCGGGCGCGGGCAAAGCCCTCCGACACTTCGGCGCGCGAATGGGCAACGCGCATACCCTTGCCGCCGCCGCCGGCGGAGGCTTTGATCATCACCGGATAGCCGATCTCGTCGGCGATCTTGGCGGCTTGCTTCTCGTCCTCGATGACGCCGAGATAGCCGGGCACGGTCGAAACTTTCGCCGCGGCCGCGGCCTTCTTGCTTTCGATCTTGTCGCCCATCGCGGCGATCGCTTTCGGATTGGGCCCGATGAAAACGATGCCGGCCTTGGCGAGCGCCACCGGAAAGGCTTCGCGCTCGGAGAGAAAGCCATAGCCCGGATGCACCGCTTCGGCGCCTGTAGCTTTACAGGCTTCGACGATTTTATCGATGAGGAGATAGCTCTGCGCCGCCGGCTGCGGACCGATCAGCACCGCCTCATCCGCCATTTCGACATGGAGCGCGTCGCGGTCGGCCTCGGAATAGACCGCGACGGTCGAAATCCCCATGTGCCGGGCGGTCTTGATGATTCGGCAGGCGATCTCGCCGCGATTGGCAATCAGGATTCGCTTGAACATCGGCGCCTATGAATCCCGCGGACCGGCTTCTCGACCTTTGCGGCGCCCCTGCAAAATGTCAATCGACATGCACGTTGGCTTTCTCGACAATGACGCGATAGGTGGCGAGATCGCGCTTGATCCTGACGCTGAGCTCGGCCGGCGTTGAGGGAATGGTCGAGACGCCGCCGGCGGCGAATTTCGCTTTCACGTCGGGCATGGCGAGGATCTCGCCTACTTTGGCATTGAGCTTGTCGACGATCGGCTGCGGCACTCCCTTCGGCGTGAGAAGCGCGGTCCAGTTCGACGCATTAATGTCACCGGCACCCTGCTCCTTGAGCGTCGGCCATTCCGGATTGAGCGGCGAGCGCGCGATTGAACCGACCCCCAGCACACGGATCTGACCGGTCGATAGGTAGGGCGCCGCCGACGAACTCGCCAACACCCCGAGCGGCACGTCGCCGGCCACCAGCGCCTGCGCCGCCGGCGCTCCGCCTTTGTACGGAACATGCACAAATTTGGTGCCAGTATTGAGCGCGATGGATTCCAAAATCAGCTGGTTGATGGTGCCGTAGCCGGGGCTCGACACGCTTAGCGCGTCTGGCTTCACTTTGGCGGCGGCGATCACATCCGAAAGCGTTTTGTACGGCGTATTGCCGTTCGCCGCGAACACAACCGGCGCATCACTGACGGCGGTGATCGGCGCCAGATCGCGATCGACGTCATAGGGCATGTCCTTGAACAAAGCCGGATTGATCGCGACGTCGCCGACGGTCACCATCACCAGCGTATAGCCGTCCGGCGCCGATTTCGCCGCGTCCGCAACCGCGATGAAGCCATTGCCGCCCGGCCGGTTCTCGACGATGACTTGTTGGCCGAGGACGTCGGTGAGTTTGCCGCCCACCAGCCGCGCGGCGATATCGGAAATGCCGCCGGGCGCGTAAGGTACGAGAATGCGGATCGGCCGCGTCGGATAGTCGTCCTGTGCTTGAGCCTGGGTGACGGCGAAAGCAAGCAGCGCAAAGACAAGACCAAAGATCCGCATCGTCCAACCTCACATGAGAGAGCAAAGTCCTACATTGCGAGCCTCAGTGCTGCCGCCACAATAAGAATATTACGGCGAGTGCGAGGATCGCGGCTACGCCTTGCCAGAATCGTACCGGTTGCCGCTCATAGAACGTCTGCGGCCGGCGCAGGCCGACCGACGCCCGCGCGGGACCGGCTTCCATCTCGACAGCGAATTCGCTGACGTCGCGAAAACGCTGCGCCGGATCGAGCGCAATCGCCCGGCCGAGAGCTTCCTGCAGCCAGGCCGGCAAATCGGGGCGCAATTCGCCGAGCGGAGTCGGTCGGCTCTTTCGCGACGGGCTCACCGCATCGAGATTGCCGTAGGGAAATTCGCCGGTGAAAGCGCGAAACATAGTCACGCCGAGCGCGTAGATATCGGTCTGCTCATTGCCCCGTTCGCCGGCGAGCATTTCGGGCGCCATATAAGCGAGCGTGCCGGGAATATCCTCGGGCGGAAAATCTTCCAGCCCCGGCACGCGCACGACGCCGAGATCGATCAGTTTGAGCGAGCTCTCGGGCTCGAGAATGATATTGTCCGGCTTGATATCGCGATGGATGATGCCGGCGCGGTGCAGCGCCGCCACGCCGCGCGCCAGCTTGATCGCGATGTTGCGTCCCTCCTCCAGACCCACCGCCGGCCGGCGCGCGATCCGGTTCGACAACAGCTCGCCCTGGTAAAGCGGCATCACGGTGTAGAGGCAGGTTTGCCGGCCCGGCGGCAATTCGATGACGCGGCCGACCCAAGGACTATTGATCCGCGCCCCGACCCAGGCCTCGCGAACGAAGGCTGAGTGATAGGTGGACACCGCCGCGACCTGGGGCTTGGGAAATTTCAGCGCCACTTCGCCGCCCTCGACCTCGTCGAAGGCGCCGAACAGGCGGGTATAGCGGCCGTCCGACATCAGCACTTTGAGAACGTAGCCGTCGACCGTCTGGCCGTCGATCGGGGTCGGGATCAGCGGCAACTGCATAATGTCGGCGCCGACATCGGCGGTTTCGGCGGTCGGCAGATCGACGACGTCGACGACGAGCGCGGTGCAATTGTCCGTGCTGCCTCCCGACTGCAGCGCCGCGGCGACCAGGGCGCGCGCGGTGTCGTCGGAGGCGGAACGCTGGCGCAGAATGTCGGCGATATGATCGGGCGTCAGATAGGCATGCACGCCGTCGCTGCACAATAGGAAGCGGTCGTGCAGCGCCACCGGCTGGGCGGCATAGTCGAGCCGCAACTCGGCTTCCACGCCGAGCGCACGGTTGAGAATGTTCGATCGGCTCGAGCCGGTGCTCTCGCGCACATGGTCGGTGGTCAAAAGCGCCAGGCGATTGCCGCGCAGCCGATAGGCGCGCGAGTCGCCGACATGAACGACATGCGCGATACGCCCGCGCAGCACGAGCGCGGTGAAGGTGCAGCCCATGCCGGTGAGCTTGCCGTCGCGCTTGGCGAGCGCATAAATCCAGTTATTGAGTGAATTGAGCACGGCGGCCGCGGCGCGGCGCACTTCCATGGTCTCGGGCATATCGCAAAAGCCGTCGAGAAAGCCGCGCACCGCGGTTTCGGACGCCACCCGCCCGCCTTTGGCGCCGCCGATGCCGTCGGCGACCGCGGCGACGATATCGCGGCGGGGCTTCGGCAGCTCATAGCCGAACACCGCGCCGCCGAAATCCTCGTTGCGCTCACGCGGTCCCGTCTCAGAAGCAAAACCGACGGTCGCCTTGACGGGGGACAGTAGCCGCTCAGCCATGAACGCCGCCGCAAGCACCACTGACGCCGGGCGGCAATGGCGGATGCAATCGAGGATGCGACGATGGATACCGCCAGGCAGCGGAGGCTAAGCCCGCGTCCGCGCGTTCATTCGCCCAACTTGCAACGATCATAGACAAAGAAACCGCCGGTGCTTGATGCCAGAACCACCGTAAGGTCACCGGATTTGCGATCAAGCTTGAAAAACTGTCCGTCCGTCGTGTGCCACGAAATCTGGTCGGCGCCGATGCTTGCCGGGACAGCGTCGACGGTGCTGTTATCGTAGTCGATATTGATCTGCCAACTCGCGCCGCTTGCATTATTGGTGCAGGCCACGGCCTTTGCGCCATGCTGCGCATAGCTAGTTGCGGGGACGGCAAGGATCAGGGCCAATGCCCCACCCACGACCATCAGTGGCCTAGTTGCCTTCGATACCGTCAGCATTTTCATGCCCATTTTGTGATCATTGTGCAGAATTTATAGTCATACCCTGCCCCATTCGGACCGAAGCGTCGTGGAAAATGTAGCCAAGTTGTGTCGGATTAACTGGCATAAGATTTGCGAACGATCAATCGTTCGCCCGTGTGCCATCGGTGCACTGAGGGCAGTTTATTGGGGGAAGGCACATGGCAATCGTAGCTTCACCACAGTGGCTAGATACCGGCGATAATGCCTGGCAGCTAGCCGCAGGAACTTTTGTCGCTCTGCAGAGCATACCTGGGCTGACCGTTCTCTATGGCGGCATCGTCAAGAAGAAGTGGGCGATCAACGCAGCTTTCATGTCGATGTACGCCTTCATTTCGGTCATGATCGTCTGGGTTCTCTTCGACTACAACTTGGCGTTCGGGCCGCAATGGTATCCGTTTATTGGCACGCCGTCCCCCGCTATGTCGGCGGCCTTCATGACCGGCCAGGCAACAATTCCGGCAGCCGCATCGGGCATGCCCGCGCTTGGTTTTCCGATGGCAACGTTGATGTGGTTCCAATTCGTGTTCGCCGCCATCACGGTGATCATCCTTGCCGGCTCTGTGCTTGGCCGCATGAATTTCACAGCCTGGATGATCTTCTGCCCGGTATGGATGACCTTGGTCTATACGGTTGGCGCGTTTAGCCTCTGGGGTGGCGGCTGGCTCGCCGGCTTGGGCGTGGCAGACTTCTCCGGCGGCTACGTCATCCATCTTGCCGCAGCAACGTCCGGTTTTGTCGCCGCTGCGATGGTCGGCCCGCGCCTTCAGGCCGATCGCGACAATTTCCCGCCGAATAGCATATTGATGACGTTGGTCGGTGCCGGAATCCTGTGGCTCGGCTGGAACGGCTTCAACGGCGGCGACCCCTACTTCGCCAACCACGATGCCGGCGCGGCCGTGATGAACACTCAGCTCGCCGCCTGCACCGCCGTGCTGGTCTGGACGCTGATGGACAAGATGTTCTATGGCAAACCTTCGGTGCTCGGCGGCGTGAACGGCATGATCGCCGGCCTCGTCGCCATCACGCCCGCCGCCGGTTATGTCGACGGCTGGGGCGCGCTCATCATCGGCGTGGTGGCCGGCATCATTCCGTGGCTCAGCATGAACAAGTTCCAGAAGCTTGCCTTCATGCAGAAGGTGGACGACGTGCTGGCCGTATTCTCCACTCATGGCGTGGCGGCTATCTGTGGCGGCTTGCTGACCGGTGTGCTCGCCAACCCCGACATGCTCGTCTACATCGGCACCGACAAGGACGCCCCCGGCGTCAACGTCACCGGCTGGCTCTACGGCAACCCGCAGCAGCTCCTGCTGCAGGCTGAGGGCGCGGCGTTCATCATCGTGTTCAACTTGATCGCGACCTACATCATCCTCAAGGTGATCAGCTTCATCGTCCCGCTGCGTATGGACGAAGCGACGCTGAAGGTCGGCGACGACGCGGTTCACGGCGAAACCGCCTACGCGATCGGCACCGAAGGCGAATGAAAAAGCTGGGGCGAGCAATCGCCCCAGTACTCTACTTCGCTTGCGAGCTTTGATGGCCGCTCGCAAGCCCGGGTCCGGGCTACTCCTGTCGCGCGGACCCAAACTAGCGTACTCGGGCGGCCCCTAACCGGGCCGCCCTTTTTTATTCCGCGATGCTCGGCACAGCCGATATCGAATCCTTCGCCAAAGTCAGGATCCTTCGGCCTTTCGATGGGATATTACGACCCGCGCAGCCGGCATTCCCTCACTGACCACAGCCATTATCCTCCCGCCGTGCGCCGGTCACACAAGCGTCATCTACCAGGGTGAAAAGACGGCGCCCCCTTTCCGCCCCTTTGCCCGGAGAGTCCCATGCGACCGTCACTTCTTCTCGGTACGGCAATCCTGCAGCTCGTCATCCTGCAGCCTGTCTTCGGTATTTTGGGGACGACCGCCTTTGCGCAAACCCCCGCCTCGCAGCCGCACAATGTCGTGCTGTTCGTTGCCGACGGCCTGCGCTCCCGCATGGTCGACGACACGACCGCACCGACCATGGCCGCGATCGCGCGCGACGGTGTGAGCCTGCGCAACAGCCATTCGCTGTTCCCGACCTTCACCACGGCCAACGCCTCCGGCATGGCGACCGGCCATGCGCTGGGCGACACCGGCGATTTTTCCAACACGATCTATGCCGGCTTCCCGGTGCCGGGCGCCAACAACAGTTCGACGCCGTTTCTCGAGAACGATGTCGTGCTGGGCGACGTCGACGCGCACTTTGCCGGTAATTATCTCGACGAGGCGACGATCCTCAAGCTTGCCCGCGACAAGGGCTACAGCACCGCCTCGATCGGCAAGATCGGCCCGGTGCTGATCTTCGACCCGACCGAACGTTCCGGCGAGCGGACCATCATCGTCGACGATGCCACCGGCACGCCCAAAGGCATTCCGTTGTCGGCCGACCTGACGCAGCGGCTGCAGGCGGCGAGCCTGCCGGTCGCCGTGCCCGGCCGCGGCGCCAACGGCAATCCCGGCAATATGAGCACGCCCGGTACAACGGTCGCCAATGTCGTGCAGCAGGATTACTTCGCGGCGGTCGCATCGAAGGCGGTGCTGCCGCTGTTCAAGGACCGCAGCAAGCCCTTCGTGCTGGTGTTCTGGTCGCGCGATCCCGACGGCAGCCAGCATAATCAGGGCGACAGCCTCAACACGCTGGTCCCCGGCATCAACGGGCCGACCTCGCTCGCGGCGATCCATAATGCCGACGACGACCTCGCCCGCATCCGCCAGGCTCTGAGCGATCTCGGCCTGCTCGACACCACCGATATCATCACCACCGCCGACCACGGCTTCTCGACCATCGGCAAAGAGAGCCAGACCAGCTCCGCCGTGAAAGAGAAATTCGCCGACACCCCGGAAGGCCATTTGCCGCTCGGCTTTGTCGCCCTTGACCTCGCGCACGCGCTGAAAATGCTGCTGATCGATCCCGACGACGGTTACAAGACCATCGCCGACGGGGCGCACACCAAGTACGGCAACGGCCTGATCGGCGGCGACAAGGACCAGCCGAAAGTGGTCGTCGCGGCCAATGGCGGCTCGGACCTCGTCTATATCCCTGACGGCGACAAGGCGCTGGCCAAGCGCGTCATCGATGCGCTGATGGCGCAGGACTATGTCAGCGGGCTGTTCGTCGATTCAAAGCTCGGCAAATTTCCCGGCACTTTGTCGCTCGACGACATCGCGCTCGAGGGCAGCGCCATCACCCCGCACCCGGCGATCGCGGTCAATTTCCGCTCCTTCGACACCGTCTGCGGCGAGCCGGTGCGCTGCACCGTCGAGATTGCCGATACAGTGCTGCAGCAAGGCCAGGGTATGCATGGCTCGTTCAGCCGCGGCGATACCTGGAATTTCATGGCCATGCAAGGACCGGACTTCAAATCGAAATTCGTCGATCCGGCGCCGGCCAGCAATGCCGATCTCGGCCGCACCATCGCGCAGCTCATGCAGCTCGACGTCCACGACAAGGGCGTGCTGGTCGGCCGCGTGCTTTCGGAAGCGCTGCCGAACGGTACCGTGCCGCCGGTGACCAGCCGGGTGGTGACGTCGGAGTCCGCAGCCAACGGTCTCGCCACCGTGCTCGACATGCAGACGGTCGGAACGACCCGCTACTTTGACGCGGCGGGCTTTCCGGGCCGCACGGTGGGGCTGACGGCAACCGCACTGCCGAACGCCACGCAGTAGAACATCGCGCAATAAAGCGGGCGCTCGGCCTAAAAGCCGCGCTCAGCGAGCCGAATTGTGGTGGAAGGCTAGATCCTGACAAGGGCGCGGCCGACGCGCCGCCCCTCCTCGGCGATCCAGCGCAGAACCGCGAGGTCGGCATCCTCGAAGCCGGCCGGGAAGTCGTCAAACAAGCGTGCGCGCGAAGGTTGCTGGGCGCATTTTTGCAGGCGCTTTTGCGCCCATGCGCGAGCAACAACGATCGGCGACCGCCCGATCGCGAAGGCGAGAGTTTCGATATCGGGGCGTCGTTCGAGCGCCATTGTTGTTACGCCTCCAGTACAAGACTCAAACCCGACCAATCGGACCCGGTTCCACTTAAGTCGCCGGAGAATCCCGAAAGGTTCACTTTCAACGCTCACCCGCGAGGGTGGCTCGCGAAGGGCGGAGATGGGGCAATCTAACGGCATGGCGGTTGATACCCGGCTATTGTTTTGGCAGGACCGGCCGGCGGCCGCCAAAATCGGCAAAAATGGTTGGGAAAATCTTTGACCCGGAGTCTAGGAACCACAGAGGATTTTTCCGCCAGAATGGCGGATTCTGCCGGATCGTTCTTTCAAATCAAAGCAATATTACCGCCCCCGGCCCCTGGCTATGACGGTGCAGCGGCCGTATGTAATGATGGCACCGCATTAGCCGGACAATCCCGTAAAGACATCGATTCAAGGCATCAGCCCAGTTGGAGGTATCTATGGCGCTTCAGATTGGCGACACCGCCCCGGATTTCGAAGCCGAGACGACAGAGGGCAAAATCCGCTTTCACGAGTGGATCGGCGACCATTGGGCCGTGCTGTTCTCGCACCCCAAGGACTTCACCCCGGTCTGCACCACCGAGCTCGGTACCATGGCGCGGCTGAAGCCGGAATTCGACAAGCGCAATGTCAAGATCGTCGGCCTGTCCGTCGATCCGGTGGACAACCACAAGAAATGGGCCAGCGACATTAAAGACGTGGTCGGCTTTGCGCCGAATTATCCGATGATCGGCGACACCGATCTGAAAATCTCAAAGCTCTACGGCATGCTGCCGGCTGCCACGGGCGGAACGTCGGAAGGCCGCACGCCGGCCGACAATCAAACCGTGCGCAATGTCTTCGTCATCGGGCTGGACAAGAAGATCAAGCTCGTGCTGGTCTATCCGATGACCACCGGCCGCAATTTCGACGAGGTGCTCCGCGTCGTCGATTCGCTGCAGCTCAACGCCAAGCACCGCGTGGCGACGCCGGCCAATTGGAAACAGGGCGAGGACGTGATCCTCACCGGTGCGGTCAGCGACGAAGAGGCCAAGAAGCTCTATCCCCAAGGCTGGAAGCAACCGAAACCTTATATCCGCGTCGTGCCGCAGCCGCGGTCCTGATCCGACCAGCGGCTCGATCACCGCCAATTTGCTAGACAGTGAGGGCGCGGCGTGAGCCGCGCCCTTGCTTTATGTGCATCCGTTTGAGGACCATCCGAATGAATCCCGACGCCGATTTGCAGCCGCCCTTTGCCGATTTCCTCGGCATCAAGATCACCCATGTTTCGCCGGACAAGGTCGCGGCCGAGCTCGCCGCCCGCGAGGATCTGACCAACCGCAACGGCACGCTGCATGGCGGCGCTGTGATGGCGCTGGCCGACAATCTCGGCGGCACCGCCAACATGGCAAGCCTGCCCCATGGCGGGCGCACCGCGACGATCGAGAGCAAGACCAATTTCTTCGCCGTCGTACCCGCGGGCGACACCGCTTATGCCGAATGCACGGCGCTGCATAAGGGCCGCACCGCCATGGTCTGGCAGACCCGAATCACCCGCGGCGACGGCAAGCTCTGCGCGCTGGTCACACAGACTCAGATCGTGATCTTGCCGGAAAAGACCTAGCGCCGTGGCGTTGCCGCCCGTTGCATTGCCTGCGGCTTCGCATGTGTAATGTGCCGATAAATTGAACATCGGGGAGATTGTTCGCGGTGGCACTTTTCGGGATCGTTGCGCGGGTATTCGCTCTGCTGCTCTTGCTCGACCTGTCGGCCACGGCACAGACCTATCCCGACGAACCCGTGCGCATCATTGTGCCGTTTGCAGCCGGCGGCATCACCGACATTCTCGCCCGCGCGCTCGCCCAACAGCTGACCGACCGCTGGGCGCAGCCGGTGATCGTCGAAAACCGGCCCGGCGGCAATTCGCAGATCGGCGCTGAATATGTGATGCACGCGCCCCCGGATGGCTACACGCTTATGGTCAGTGCCGACATGACCTTCGTGATGGCCCCGCACCTCTATCGCGAGAAGAAATACACGCTCGATGACTTCGCGCCTATTACCGGTCTCGGCGTCAGTCCGCAGGCCCTTGTGGTCCATCCGAGCGTGCCGGTGAACAGTGTCGCTGACCTTATCGCTTACGGCCGCAAACAGCCGGGTGCACTGAATTACGGGACCTTCGGCATCGGCTCGAGCGGCCACTTGAACGTCGAAATGATCCAGATGATGACGCAGGCGCAGTTCACGCCGGTCCACTATGGCGGCGCGGCGCCTGCCATCAACGACCTGATGGGCGGGCATATTCAATTCATGACCGTCAGCATCGGCCTGGTGGCGCAGCCCTGGAAGGCGGGCTTGCTGAAAGTCCTTGCGATAGGCAGCAAGGAGCGCCTGAAGGAGTTTCCGGACACGCCGACAATGACTGAGGGCGGCTTGCAGGGTTTTGAGACCGGCTCCTGGTACGGCTTAGTGGCGCCGAAAGGCACGCCGCCGGAAATCATCGCTAAAATCAACAACGACGCCGTCGCAGCTTTCAACGATACGGCGTTCCAGCAAAAGACGCTGGCGCCGAGCTTTATCTACTCGATCGCCAGCGATCCGAAAGATTTTGCCGAGATGATGCGGCGCGAATCCGAGAAGTGGAAGAGAGTGATCGACGCTGCCAACATCAAGCTCGATTAGCTCGTCTCTGCGCCTCACTGCCGGCGCGTCACCGGTGGACGCTGCGCCTGCGGCGACATGGCCTGCAAGACGTAATTCAGTGTCTGCTGTTGCAACGATGGCGTGGTGTCGATGTTGAGATGGTCGATAGCGGGATCGCCGCTGAGATCGACATTCTGCACGATACCGCGCGATCCCGGCCATGGCGTGATCATGAAATGCCTGGTGTAGTTGATCGCGGTGGCGACGGTCGGCGGAATCTGGTGCGACTCGGTGCCGTCGAACAGCACCAGAACGGAAACCGGGATGTTGTAGTGCGCCAGCGTATTGGCGATGTCGGCCACCGCATCGGCGCCGAGCGAATGACCGATCAACACGATCGGACCGTGATCGCCCGAATTGTACGTCGTCATGATCCGGCTGGCGACATAGTCGGAATCGGCATGGTTCATGACGGTCGCCGAGATACCGTCAGCCTGAAGCTTGCCGGCAAGACCGTCCATGCCGAGCGAGAACACGTTGAGCAGGCCGCGGAGCAAATACACTTGCGGCGGTCCTTGCACTTGGGGGTATTTGGGTGCCGCCGACGGCTGGGTGCGAACCGCATTTTGCGCGTAGCGCTGCGGGCCTTGGTAAGCGGGGCTGACAACACGCGCATCGGAAGAAACCGTTTGCGGCGCGGTTGCCGCGACCGCGGTCAACGGCGCCATCAAGAAGCACACCAGGGCAAAGGAAGACGTGATTCTCAGCATTCCGGTCTCCAATAGCGGTATTCGCCAGTATATTCACTTTGTCGGCGCGACTCGGTGCCGATGAAGGGATCTCCAAGCCGAGCGCCTTGGCGGCCTTGAGGTTCACGACTGTTTCATATTTGGCCGGGCCTGCACCAGCAAGTCGGTCGGCCGCTCGCCCTCGAGAAGGTGGGATTGTATCGGTAACGCCGCACCGGCTGGAAGCCGCCTCGATCAGCCTTATTCGGCGATAGCACTTCAATTCCCGCTGCTGACCAGACTTCCCCTCGCCGCGCTGACTTGATCGGGCGAAACCGCCGACGCCGCGTTGCCCCAGGAATTGCGGATGTAAATATAAGTAAGCACCGAAGCGACCTCAGCGTCGTTCAGGCGCCAGCCGAAGCTGGGCATCGCCGGCGAAGTCGGCGCGCTCGGAGTGCTGGCGCCCTGCGCGCCTGCAAGCACGACACGGATCAGCGTTGTTGGATCGTCCGATTGCACGGTGTGGCTTCCGGCAAGCCGCGCGAACAGGCCCGGGCTTCCGGTCCCTGCATCGGCGTGGCAGGCGGCGCAGCTGTCCTTGTAGATCGCCTGGCCCACCACCATGTGGCTGTCCGAAGCGGCGAGTGCCGGTGGAGCGCTTCCGCCTTCAGGCACGAGGCTCTTGAGATAGACCGCAATCGCCTTCAGGTCGTCATCCGTCATATGCGACGACGAATGCACGATCTCCTCGGTCATGTCGCCCGTTGCGATGGCGTCTCGGTTGGAGCCGGTCTTGAGGTAGCTGACAAGCTCGTCGACCGACCAGCTGCCGATCCCTTTCCGGCTGTCAGCGGTGATGTTTGGCGCAAACCAGCCCTGCAGCCGGCCGCCCTGCAAGTAGGCGGAATTCTTGTCGGCGCCGAGATAGTCTTGGGCGTGTGGCAGGTGCCGCAATGGCCGAGCGCGTCGACAAGATAACGGCCGCGGTTCCACTCGGCGGATTTGGCGGGATCCGGCTCAAGCCGGCCGGCCTTGAAATTCAGAGCGTTCCATACCGCCATGTTGAAGCGGATGCTCAACGGGAACGGCAACCGGTTCGGCTCTATCTTCTCGGGCACGGGCTCTATGGTCTGCAGATAGGCCCGGATTGCGAGTGCGTCCTCGCGCGACATCTTGGTGTAAGCCGGGTAAGGCATCGCCGGAAAGAGCCGAACCCCGCCGCGGCCGCGGCCGTCGTGAAGCGCCGCCACGAGCGGCGCTCGCCGTGAGCAATGCCGCGATCAGCGCGGTAATTTAAGCGAGGTGCCTGCGCGCATGAGTCATATCTGTACCGGCGGACCGGGCGATTTCAGATATTTTGAAATGATCGCATCGGCGGCGAGATAGGCGAGCGCGCCCACGGTGCCGGTCGGATTGTAGCCGGCGTTTTGCGGAAAGGCCGGCGAGCCGATGACAAATACGTTCGGCACGTCCCAGCTCTGCAGATACTTGTTGATCGCGCTGGTCTTGGGGTCGGCGCCCATGATCACGCCGCCGGTATTGGGCGTGCTCTGATAAGGGACGGTGCTGTACGGCTTGGTGCGGCGGCTGAAGACATATTCGCGCGGCTTAAGCGCTTTGGCGATATCCTCCATCCTGTCGGTCACGTAGTTCGACATGCGGATGTCGTCGTCACGGGAAAATCGAAGGTCATCCGCAGCAGTGGCAGGCCGAAACGATCTTGGTAGGTCGGATCGAGATCGAGATGGTTTGTATAGGCCGCGTAAGGCCCCAGGTCATCTGACGATCACCTTTGCTGTGCGGGCGGAACTATACGATCAAATTACTCCACGACCAATGGGCCTCACGCGCGTTCTCAATCAACGCACGTTCGCATCACCGGCCATCTCATCATTTGATAGTAAGCGCGTGGAGTAATCTCACGCCGACGAGTGAGCGGTAGGCTCTCCCGAGCGGCGGCTACCCTTTCGCCGCCTTTTCGGCAACCAGCATGGATTGCATGATCTGGTCGGAGATATCGCGCACCGCTCCCGGCGAATGCGACAGGAAGAGCGTATTGGTCTTGTCCAACTCGCCGATCGACTTGATCGTGTCGAAATATTGCGTGACCAGGACCAGTTGCATGACTTCGGAGGTCGATGCGCCGCCGATTGATTTCTGAAATTGCTCGATCGAGCCGCGCAGCCCTTCGATGATCGCCTTGCGCTGATTGGCGATGCCCTGCCCTTGCAGCGCCTTGCTCTCCGCCTCGGCTTCGGCCTTCTTCACCACCAGGATTTTCTCAGCCTCGCCGCGGGCCGCGGCGGCGACCTGTTCGCGCTGCGCCGCGTTGATGTCGTTCATCGCCGACTTCACTTTGGCGTCAGGGACGATGTCGGTGACCAGCACATTGACGATCTCATAGCCGAAGCCGGCCATGTCGGCATCGAGTTCCTGCTTCACCGCAGCGGCGATGCCGGATTGGCTGGCGAAAACCTCGTCGAGCGTCATGCCGGGCACGTGGCCGAGGATAACCTGCTCGACATAGGATTGAATCTGCTCGACCGGATTGGACAGCTTATAGAAGGCGTCGAAGACCTTGTCGGGGCGAACCTTGTTTTGCACCGAAATCGGTATCGTCACGAAGACGTTGTCCCTAGTCTTGGTCTCCATCGTCAGATTGATCTGGTTGACCCGCAGACTCACTTTGCCGGCGATGGTGTCGATGATCGGCCATTTCCAATTCAGGCCGGGCTCGGCGGCGCGAAGGAATTTTCCAAAGCGCGTAATGACCGCAACTTGGGCAGTGCTGACGGTGAAGAAGCTTCCGAGCACGAGCGACAGAACGAAGAAGAGAAAGATCGCATAAAATGTCCAGATCACCGCATCCATGGGATTACCCTGCCCTGTCTTCTTTTGCCGGCGAAGCCAAAATTGACGCGACTGAAATGACGTGACAATGACGCGCCGCTCGTTAGTCGCATGACTGCCGAAAAGGTTCAATCAATTCTATAAAACGCGGTCTTCACCAGATCAGGTTCGCGATGTCCGGTACAGACCACGATATGCCTGGTCAGCCAGGCGTATTGCGCGGCGCTGGTCTCGAAGAACGTTGCGCCGCGAAAATAATAGCTGCCGGGCGCGACCTGCCGTCCCGCTGCCAAATCCGCCATCACCGCGGGCGGCCCATGGCGCAGCGCCATGTTGCGGACATGGATCAGCGCGCCGTCATCCGTGCGCAGCGTGTAGCGCGCGTCGAGCTCGGCCACGCCATCGCCGCGAATGATCTGCCAATCGGCGCCGCCGCCGAGAACCGCGCCGCGCATATCGGGCCCGGAAAATTCGCCTCCGGTGATCGGCACGACCCGGCGGCGGCCTTTGCCGATGTCGCCGAAATCGAGCGGCCCTTCGACCGTCACATGCGCCGCGAAGATGAATTCGAGCCGCGGTTCCGGCAGATCAGGCATTGCCTCCTCCCCATTTCTTGTCATTGCATGTATCGTCCCCAGCGCTTTCGTCTGCATCACCATTTTTTCCAGCCAACGATCGAGGACAATCATGGACGTTCGCGCCGCCGTGGCAACCGCCCCCGGCAAACCGCTTGAAGTGACCACGGTACAACTCGAAGGCCCTCGCGCCGGCGAGGTCCTGGTCGAGATCAAGGCGACCGGCATTTGCCACACCGACGAATTCACGCTGTCGGGCGCCGATCCGGAAGGGCTGTTTCCGGCGATCCTCGGGCATGAGGGCGCGGGCGTGGTTGTCGATATCGGTCCGGGCGTGACCTCGGTGAAAAAAGGCGACCATGTCATCCCGCTCTATACGCCGGAATGCCGCAACTGCCCGTCCTGCCTGTCGCGCAAGACCAATCTGTGCACCGCGATCCGCGCCACGCAGGGTCAAGGCGTCATGCCCGACGGCACGTCGCGCTTCTCCGTCGGCGGGCAGAAAATCCACCACTATATGGGCTGCTCGACCTTCGCCAATTTCACCGTGATGCCGGAAATCGCGGTGGCAAAAATCCGTTCCGACGCGCCGTTCGACAAGGTCTGCTATATCGGCTGCGGCGTCACCACCGGCATCGGCGCGGTGATCAACACCGCGAAAGTCGAGCCCGGCGCGAAATGCATCGTGTTCGGTCTCGGCGGCATCGGGCTCAATGTCCTTCAGGGCCTAAAACTTGCAGGCGCCGACATGATCATCGGCGTCGATCTCAACCCGGACAAGAAAGCCTGGGGCGAGCGCTTCGGCATGACGCATTTCGTCAATCCGGCCGAAATCGGCGGCGATCTGGTGCCTTATCTCGTCAACCTGACCAAGAGCGGCGACGACCAGATCGGCGGCGCCGATTACACCTTCGAATGCGTCGGCAACGTCAAACTGATGCGCATCGCGCTCGAATGCTGCCATCGCGGCTGGGGCGAAAGCATCATCATCGGCGTCGCCGGGTCGGGCCAGGAGATCGCGACGCGGCCGTTTCAGCTCGTCACCGGACGCGTCTGGCGCGGCAGCGCCTTCGGCGGCGCGCGCGGCCGCACCGATGTGCCCAAGATCGTCGACTGGTACATGGACGGCAAGATCGCGATCGACCCGATGATCACCCACACGATGCCGCTTGCCGACATCAACAAGGCGTTCGATCTCATGCATGCGGGCAAGAGCATCCGCAGCGTGGTGGTCTATTAGAGAGTGCGATCATGCCTCGCGATTCAACAACCAGCGCCAAGATTGCCGATCAAGGCTGCGGTATCGGCGAAATCCTTTAGTTCTTCGCCGAAGTGAATGATATCCGAGCGCCGGCGCAACACATCCGCGTCGGTGCCGCGCACATCGCGCTGCACGCTGACAACAGTCGCGTTCACGCCGGCTAAGATTTCAAGGAAAGCTGCAAGTTAGATCGACCGGTTATGATCGTTCTTATGTGTCGGCCGGCCGAACCAGGCCAGTCCGATACGCGGGCGATCTTTGACGCCGAGCCGCTCGTTCCAGTTCGCTAGTCCCCCCGCCGCGGCGTGCAGATAGGGCGTCGCGCTTGGGATCGTCGCAAGCTCAGTTGCAAAGGCGCGCGGCAGGCTCAGCATATCGCCAGCGCTTCCCCTAACTGCTTGCGCTCCTGCAGCGTGTTGCCGCGATTGAGCCAGGCATCGGCATAATCGGGCTTGAGCGCGAGCACGCGGTCGTAACTTTTCAGCGCCTCGTCATAACGCTTGAGCGCATTGAGCAC
>JBAUCK010000263.1:0-32445 GCA_049677525.1 Xanthobacteraceae bacterium | reverse complement strand
GCCGGCCCGGCATTGACGCTCGGCGAGCGGGTGCGGCGGCTGTTCGCCGACGGCGATGACGCCATTGCAGCTTTCGGCGCCGACGGCATGCTCGTCCACGCCAATGCCGCCGCGTGCGCGCGGCTTGCCGGCGCGACGACGCTGTCGGCTTTGAATCTCGCCGGTTTTGCCGCGCCGGAAACCGGCGGCGCCCAGACAAACGCCAATATCGGCGGCGCCACCACGACCGTTACGGGCCAGCGCCTCGGCAAGGACAATGGGCACGTGCTCCTCCTCACCTTGGCGCCGCAGCCGGCCGAAACGCCGCCCGCCCAATCTGTCGCCGAGACGACAGCGACGCTCCCGCAAACCGTCGAACCGGCATTCTCTGCGGCCCTCGCGCAGGCCATCGTCGCTGCG
This sequence comes from Xanthobacteraceae bacterium, assembly GCA_049677525.1. Classification (GTDB taxonomy): domain Bacteria; phylum Pseudomonadota; class Alphaproteobacteria; order Rhizobiales; family Xanthobacteraceae; genus BOG-931. The sequence goes on along the minus strand of JBAUCK010000263.1, from coordinate 32,046 downwards.
CCTCAGATCGAACCAGCGGGCGAGCCGATCTCAGTTTCACCCAGCGCCGCAGAAGAGCCGGCCGCAGCGCCGACACCCGCTCCGGCGATCGAAGCGCCCATCGTGGAGGAAACGGCCTCCGCACCTGCCGCACGCCACGACACGCCCTTTATCGAACGCCGCCACCCCTTGCGCTTTGTCTGGCACATGGATGCCGACGAGCGCTTCGTCGTCGGCTCGGATGAATTCATCACCCTGGTCGGACCGCGCACCATGGTCGCCGTCGACCGGCCCTGGAGCGAAATCGCAGACGAGCTCAATCTCGATCCCGACAATCGGGTGGCGAGCGCGGTTGCCTCGCAAGAAACCTGGAGCGGCCTCGTGGTATCGTGGCCGGTCGATGATTCCACACAGCGCCTGCCGGTCGAATTGTCCGCGCTGCCGGTGTTCGATCGCGACCGCGTCTTCCGCGGCTATCGCGGCTTCGGCGTGTGCCGCGACATCGACCGCATCAACGAGGTCGTGCGCGAGCGCCGTGAAGGGCCGGCCGACATCTTGCCGGCGCCGCAAGCGCCGGCGCCCCCCGTCGAGGCCACGGTCGAAGCCGCGACCAAAACCCTGGCCGCGCCCGCGGTCATGGCCAAAGTGGCGGACGAGATCGCCGCAACGAACCAGTCCGAACCGGCGGAGCCGGAATCGACCGGCGTTGCACCCGGCGCCCCCAATGTCGTGCCGTTTCGTCCGTCGCAAGCGTCTGAATCCAGAACCGACACCAGGACGCCGCCGCCTTTGAGCCCGATCGAGCGCCGCGCGTTCCGCGAACTAGCGCAGGAGCTTACCGCGCGGCTGCGCGGCTCTAGCGCGCCTGCGGAGAACGCCGCAGACCTCGAACCGGCTGAAGCATTCGAGGCCGCGGGCGCCGCCGCGCCGTCGGAAGCTGAGGCTTTCGAATGGCCGTTGCTCGACCTTGTTCCGATCGGCATCCTGCTCTACCGGCACGACTCGCTGCTTTATGCCAATCGGCATTTCCTGGAATGGAGCGGTTATCAGAGCCTCGATGCTATCGAGGCCGCAGGCGGCGTGCATCGGCTGTTCGCCGGCTCCGCCGCATCCGCGACAGACGATGCCGTACAGACCTTTTCGATCCGCACCGCGAGCGGCTACGATTTGCCGGCCGAGGGCCGCATGTTCACCGTGCCCTGGCAAGGCGCGCATGCGCTCGCGCTCATCCTCACCAGCGGTCAGGCCGAAGCCGCGCTCAAACAGATGGAGCGCAGCCTCGGCGCGGCCGAAAGCGAAAGTCGCGAGATCAAATCGATCCTCGATGCGACCCCCGACGGCGTCATCACGCTCGATCGGCAAGGCGTGATCGCAACCGCCAACGCACGGGCGGCGGCTCTGTTCGGCGGGACCGCAGACGATCTCACGGGACGCTCGCTCGGCGATCTCCTGGCGCCGGAGAGCGCGCGCGTGGCGCGCGAATATCTCGAGCGTACCGTCGACGGCGCCAACGGCAACGACAATGCGATCGAGGTCGCGGCGCGCCTGAGCGAGAGCCGGTCGATGCCGCTGGCATTGACGCTGACGCGCATCGGCAAAGACCGCTTCGTCGCATTGCTGCACGACACCACGGCGCGGCGGCAGAGCGAGGACGAGTTACGCAATGCCAAACGCGAAGCTGCCAAAGCCGTGGCGGCCAAGAACGAGTTCCTCGCCAAGGTCAACCACGAGATCCGCACGCCGCTTAATGTGATCACCGGCTTTGCCGAAGTCATCATGGCGGAGCGCTTCGGGCCGATCGGCAACGAGCGCTACGGCGAATACATCAAGGACATTCACGCCGCCGGCACGCATCTGGTCGCCCTGCTCAACGACCTCGTCGATCTGTCGCGGATCGAAAACGGCAACACGGAGCTCAACTTCGCCAATATCAGCCTCAACGCGCTGACCCAGCAATGCGTCGGCATCATGCAGCCGCAGGCCAACAAGGCGCGCATCATCATCCGCACCGCGCTGACGCCGGCTTTGCCGGACGTCGTCGCCGACGAGCGTTCGATGCGCCAGATCGTGCTCAATCTGCTGTCGAACTCGATCCGGCTGACCGGCCCCGGCGGCCAAGTGATCGTGTCGACCGTGTTCTCCGATGCCCACGAAGCGGTGCTGCGCGTGCGCGACACCGGCGCGGGCATGAGCGAGAAAGATATCCAGGCGGCCATGGAGCCGTTCCAGCAGACAGCGACGTCCGGCAGTTTCGGCTCCGGCGGCACCGGTTTCGGCCTGCCGCTGACCAAAGCGATCGCAGAGGCCAACCGCGCCAATTTCAACATCACCAGCGCGCCCAATGCCGGCACGCTTGTCGAGATCGCCTTTCCGCCGAGCCGCGTCGTCGCCGAATAAGTGCAGCAAAAGCGGGGCAGCCACGCTTCCGCTGCATCCGGTTGCCCAAGAATCGGATAAACTTGACGGCCGAGACGTCGAAACTGGGTCCGGTCGGGAACGCGTTTTCGGCGTCTTTGCGCGGCAGTGTCGTTTCGTCAAAAAAGCCGGGTTCATCATTGCCGAACGAGGTGCGGCGATGCGCGTGGTCAAAATCCTGCTGGCATTGATCTTCGCCGCCGGCGTGCTCCTTCCGGCGTCGGCGCTCGCCGGCAACGACGTCGATCTGCTCCTGATCCTGGCGGCGGATGTTTCGCGCAGCATCGACGCGGCGAAGTTTCAGTTGCAGCGCGACGGCTATGCCGCCGCCATTTCCGACCCGCGCGTTCTCGACACCATCAAATCCGGCCATTTCGGCCGCATCGGCCTGACCTTCGTCGAATGGTCGGGCATCGGTGCGCAGCATGTCTTGATCGACTGGACGGCGATCGGCGACGGCGCGAGCGCCAAGGATTTCGGCGATCGTTTGCTCGAAGCGCCGCGCTCATTCGCCGACCGCACTTCGATCTCCGGCGCGATCGAATTCGCGATGGATCAGTTCACCCATACGCCATTCACCGCGACCCGTCGCATCATCGATATTTCCGGCGACGGCACCAACAATGCCGGCCGCGACGTCTCCTCCGCGCGCGACGACGCGGTCGTGGAGGGCGTCACCATCAACGGGCTCGTTATCCTGAGCGAGAATCCGATGTCGTGGAATCCCGATCACACCAATCCGCCAGGCGGCCTCGACAATTACTATCGCAACAATGTCGTCGGCGGCCCCGGCGCCTTCGTCATGGTGGCAAAGGACTTCAACTCGTTCGGCCAGGCCATGATCGGCAAGTTGATCGCCGAAGTGGCGGAAAATCGCCTGCCGAAAGAAACCCGCCTCGCGGCCCATTGAGCGCCATCGGGCGCGCTCTTTGCCGCGCCCGGAAAAGCCGAATTTGTTTATTCGCGGCAGGCATTTGGGTGCACCGGCGGCATCTGCGGCCACGAAAGCGACACAGAGTGCCGCCAGTTTGCAGGACATCAGCCGCCCGGTAGTATTCGCCCCGGCCTAATCAACATCGGAAGATGCGTCATTGACCGCGGCCATCGGCCTAAAGCGCCTTGCGATTGCTGCTGCCGCTATCCTTGCGGCCGCCTTCGTCACGCTGGTGGCTTTGTCCATTCTCATTCCGGCATCGTCGGTGCGCGACGCGGTCCAATCCGAGATCCGTGCCGTCACCGGCCTTGATCCGATGCTGGGCGACGACATTTCGCTGTCGCTGTTTCCGTCCGGCGCCGTGACCTTCCACAAAGTGCTGCTCGGCAACAATCGCAGCGGCCAGCCGGCGGTCGCGGCCGACGAATTGACGGCGCGGCTGCGTTATTTTCCGTTGCTTGCCGGACACGTCGAGATCGCCGACGTGACGCTGGTGCGTCCGACCATCAATGTCACCTTCGCGGCGAACGGCGTGTCGAACTGGTCGGGACTGATCGATACGCTCGCCGAAGCGCTCACGCCCAATACCGAGCACCGCACCGCGTCGTTCTCGGAGATCGGCATTCAGGACGGCACGGTCGTCGTGCACGACGTCGCCAAGAACGAGACGGAGCGGCTCGAAAACGTCGAATTTCAAGTCGCCTGGCCGTCGATCTCGAAGAGCTTCGGCGCCAATGGCCGCTTTGTCTGGAACGACCAGCCGGTCGAAGCCAGCCTGACGCTGACCGATTTCCTCGCCGCGCTCACCGGCGACCGCTCCGGCCTCAAAGTGCGCCTGTCCGCAACACCGCTGCAGCTCGCCTTCGACGGCTTCGCCAGCGCCCAGCCCACGCTCAAGATCGACGGCGCGCTTGGTGTCGACGCGCCGTCGCTGCGCGATGCCATGCAGTGGACCGGCAGCAGCAAATTGCCGTTCGGCGGTTTCGGCCGCTTCACGCTGCGCGCGCAGAGCGACATGGTCGGCGGCGTGGTCGCGCTCTCCAACGTCAATGTCGAGGTCGACGGCAACGCCGCGGAAGGCGCGTTGACATTATCGACCGACGGCCATCGCCTGGTGCAGGGCACGCTCGCGGCCGACGCGCTCGATCTGACGCCTTACTTATCCGGCGTCCGGCTGTTGGCGCGGAACGAACGCAATTGGGACGCGCTGCCGATCGCGCTCGGCGGTTTCAACGACCTCAATCTCGACCTGCGGCTCTCCGCGGCCAGCATCAAGCTCGCGACCGCGCAGCTCGGACGCACCGCGGTCGCCGCCAATCTGCGCAACGGCAAGCTCGATCTCACGATCGGCGAGGCGCAAGCCTTCGGCGGCACCGCCAAAGGCAGTTTGGGTTTTGCTGTCGCCAACAACGGCATCGGCGTGTCGTCGCACATGCAATTCGTCGATGTCGATCTCAACGATTGCCTCGGCCAGATCTTCGGCGTCCACAAGATCGAGGGCCGCGGCAATCTGGCGATGAATATCGACGGCACCGGCGCATCCGTGATGGCGGTGACCCGCGCGCTCAACGGCACGGCAAGCCTCACCGCCCATGCCGGCGCGCTCGACGGCATCAACGTCGAACAATTGCTGCGCCGGCTGCAGCGCCGGCCGCTCTCCGGCGGCGGCGACTTCCGTTCCGGCTCGACGCCGTTCGATGAACTCGTCATCAATCTGAAGATCGACCAGGGCACGGTGTCGGTCGGCGACATGCATATCGGCGGACCGTCGGTGAAGCTTGCGGTCGGCGGCCAGGCCTCGGTGCCGACGCGCGACCTCGATCTCAAGGGCGTGGCGACGCTGATATCGACGGCCAATGCCGACGAGTTCGACCTGCCCTTCGTGGTGCAGGGCCCATGGGACGACCCGATCATGCTGCCGGACCCGCAGGCCCTGATCCGACGCTCGGGCGCCGCCGCCCCGCTCCTCGATGCCGCCAAGGCCCATAATGCGAGCGATGCCGTGCGCGCGGTCATCGACCAATTGCTGGCGTCGCCGTCCGGCGCGCCGCCTGCGCCTGGCGTATCGCCGGCCTCGACCACGGCGCCGCCGAAACCCACCCAATAATCCGGCAAAACGCGGTTTTTCGCCGCCGTTACCGCCGCAATGGGCGCGGCCGTTAACTTTTTGCTCTATGATTTGCGGCGTCCGAATCAGCGCGGGTCCTTTGCCCGCCGCGAGATGCTCTGCTGATGCTCAGCCGCCTTACGCGCACATTGATCAAGGTGTTGCTCGCATCGCTGATTGTTGAAACGGTGCTGGCACATTTCGGCATCAGCACCAGTCAGCTGATCCAGAGCGCCGGGCTGTCGCCGGAACGGATCGAAGACCTCGCACGCGACGGCATTTCCTGGGCGTTGCCGAATCTGCTGCTCGGCTCGCTGGTCATCATCCCGATCTGGTTCGTGATCCTCTTGCTGCGCCCGCCCGGCGAAAGCCCGGACTAAAGCCGCGCCGGCGTGGCGCGCGCCGCATTCAACTTGGTGAGCAGCGAGGCGACGATGACGGCGGCGCCGACGACGGCGACCATGATGCTGCAGACCGCATTCATCTCCGGCTTCACCCCGAGCCGCACTTCCGAATAGATGCGGATCGGCAGCGTCGTCGCGCCGGGGCCGGTGGTGAAGCTCGCGATCACCAGATCGTCGAGCGACAGCGCGAAGGCGAGCATCCAGGCGGCGACGATCGCCGGCAGGATCAGCGGCAAGGTGATCGCGAAAAAAGTATGCGCCGGCGAAGCGCCGAGATCCATCGCCGCCTCTTCCAGGCTCCTGTCGAAATCGACGAGCCGCGATTGCACGATCACAGCGACGAAGCACATCGCCATCGTGGTGTGCGCGATGACGACGGTCCAGAAACCGCGGTCGATCGCAACGGCGACGAACAACAGCAGCATCGACAGGCCGGTGATGACCTCGGGCATCACCAGCGGCGCATAGATCATCGCCGCAAACAGAAGCTTGCCGCGGAAGCGGCGGGACCGCACCAAAGTGACGGCGGCGAGCGTGCCGAGCAGCGTCGCCAGGCTCGCCGAGATCAGCGCCACGCGCAGGCTGATGAAGGCGGAATCGAGCAGCGGCGCGTCGGCGGCAAGCTCGGCATACCAGCGCGTCGACCAGCCGCCCCAGACCGCGACCAGACGCGACGCATTGAACGAATAGACGACGAGAATGACGATCGGCAGATAAAGAAAGGCAAGCCCGATGCCGAGCGCCGCGAAATTGAGCGGTGAGAGCTTGCGCATGGTCACCTTCGCTCCGATCCGCGCATCGATTGGTTCTGGAAGATGACGATCGGCGTCACCAAGAGGCAGACCAAGACGACCGCGACGGCGGACGCCGTCGGCCAATCTTTGTTGGAGAAGAATTCCATCCAGATGGTCTGGCCTATCATCGCGGTATGCGAGCCGCCGAGCAGATCGGGGATGACGAATTCGCCGACGATCGGAATGAAACACAACAGCGAGCCGGCAACGACGCCCGGCGCCGACAGCGGCAAAGTGACGAGCCAGAAGGTCTTCCAGCGCGGACAGCCGAGATCGGCCGCGGCCTCAAGGAGCTGCTCGTCGAGCTTCTCCAAGGTCGCATAGAGCGGCAGCACCATGAACGGCAGATAGGAATAGACGACGCCGATATAGACGGCGGTATCGGTCGACAGCCACGCCGGCGGCTCGCGCACGATGTGGAGTGCGAGAAGCACCTGATTGAGCAGCCCGTCATGCTGCAGGATATTCATCCAGGCATAGATGCGGATCAGGAACGAGGTCCAGAACGGCAGGACGACGAGCACGACCAACACCGCCTGCACGCGCTTTGGCGTACGCGTCATAGCGTAGGCGATCGGATAGCCGATGACGAGCAGCAACAGCGTCGAGAACGCCGCGATCTGCAGGCTCTTCACATAAGACACGATGTAGAGCGCATCGGTGCCGAGAAACCGGTAATTGTCGAGCGACAGGCCGGCGAAAAAGCTTCGTAGGCCCTGCCAACCGGCGGCGAGATCGAAAACCGGCAGATAGGGCGGTTGCGCAATCGCGGTCTGCGACAGACTGATCTTGAGTACGATCAGAAACGGTACCAGGAAGAACGCGACGAGCCACGCATAGGGAATGCGGACGACGAGCTTCAGCCAGAACGAAGGCTCGGGTTTCATCGCGTCAGCACGATTGCGGCCTGCGGCGGAAAGCTCAGCCAGACGCGGTCAGCCCAGCCGATCGCCTCTTCGCCGGAGCGGCCGGTATTGGCGACGGCCGCTTTGATCTGCGTGCCGCCGTCGCAGCGCAGCTTGTAGATCGACAGATCGCCGAGATAACCGATATCGCCGACGGTTGCAGCGATTGAATTTGCTGCGCATTTTTTGGGGTCTTTTTCGGTGTCCTTTTCGGTGTCTTGGCCGCCCTGCTGGTCCGGCGCGGCCCGCGTGATCTGCATTTTCTCCGGCCGCACCGCGACCCAGACGACGGTATTCGGCTCGGCCGCGATCTTACTGCCGACGTGCAGACGGCCCAAAACCGTGCCTTCAACGCTCATGCCGTCGCCGCCGACGCGGCCTTCGAACAGATTGACCTCTCCGATGAAGTCGGCGACCCAGCGCGAATTCGGCTGCTCGTAGATCTCTTGCGGCGGCGCCACCTGCGCGAGCCGGCCGCCATCCATCACCGCGATACGGTCGGCAACCGTCATCGCCTCGCTCTGGTCATGGGTGACGATGATGAAGGTCAGCGACAGCCGCCGCTGCAGTTCCATCAGTTCGAACTGGGTCTCCCCGCGCAGCTTCTTGTCGAGCGCCGCCATCGGTTCGTCGAGCAGCAACACGCGAGGCCGCTTGACCAAGGAGCGCGCCAGCGCCACGCGCTGGCGCTGACCTCCCGACAATTCGTGCGGCTTGCGGCGGCCGAGATTTTCGAGCTTCACCAGCGCCATCATGTCGGCGACGCGCTCGGCGATCCGCGGCTTGGCCAGGCCTTCCTGCCTGAGGCCGAACGCGACATTGTCCTCGACATTGAGATGCGGGAACAGCGCGTAGCTCTGGAACATCATATTGATCGGCCGCCGATGCGGCGGCACCTGCGCCAGATCGATACCGTCGAGCAGGATGCGGCCGGCATCCGGCTGTTCGAAGCCGGCGATCAGGCGGAGCAAAGTGGTCTTGCCGCAGCCGGAGGGACCAAGCAGGGCAAAAAACTCGCTTTGATAGATATCAAGCGACAGCTGCTCGACCGCGGTGCAACCGCCGAACTGCTTGCGCAGGCCTTCGATGCGCAACAGCGGCGGGGCCGTCGGATCGGTCCAGGGCGAAAAGCCGCGCTTGGCGAAACCGCGTTTCGCAAGCCCGCGCGCGGCCGGCTCGCTTTTCGCCACTCCCCCTGCCGTCTCGACAGTCTGCATCCCTGCCCCAACCTAGCGGCGCGCCCCAACGCCGCGCGACAATGCGAAATGCCAGCGGATCAAGGTCTAGCGCATGTTCGGAACAGGGGAAACTGCGGCGACGACGGCGGCGCGGCAAAAATTTTTCCGCGGCGAAATTGCGCGGCTCAGTTCACAAACTCGATGGGCGTCGTCTTGGAGGGAACTTCGTCGATGCCGTCCGTTATCAGCTTGCGTGGCTTTGGACCATAGTAGTCGCCCAGCTGCACGTTCACCCGCGGCATCAGCGTGATCGCAACCAGGCGGTCATAGAGCGACTTGGCCGATACCGGCTTGGTCAGATATTCGTTGACGCCAAGCTTGGCCGCGTCGACGACGCGCCAGCGTTCGCCATGATGCGAAAGCATGATGATCGGCACGTCCGGAATCGGAAACACCCCCGGCGAGCGCACGATGCGAACGAGTTCCGGCCCGCTCAACAACGGCATTTCCCAGTCGAGAATCACGAAGTCCGGCGCGACGGTCCGGATCGAGTCGAGCGCCACGATTCCGTCGGTCGCTTCGTAGATGTCCTTGACGCCGCAATTGACCAACAGCGTGCGGATCATCCTGCGCATATACGGGTTGTCGTCGACCACCAGCACGCACAGCGACTGAATAATGTTTTCGATTTCTTTCTTCGAATGCTTGGCCGACATGTTTTTATCAGATGATGCGGCGCACCTGCCGCGTACGGTCACCTGCGATTAGATCACAGCCGCATTGCGGCTTGGTAAAATAGAAACCTGCAATTCGCCGCGATTGCGTAGCGACCGCCGATTTGGCGGCGAAACCGCGGCGCAACGTGGTGAGCTTTCGGTTAACTTTGCGACGTTTCAGGCCCGCGCCGCGGCATCGGTGCGCGTCATGAAACGATCGAGCTCGGCGCGCTGCGCGTCGGAAAAGCGCAAGCCAAGCTTCGAGCGTCGCCACAATATGTCATCGGCGCTCTGCGCCCATTCTTTTGTCATCAAGTAGCGCACTTCGGCGGCGGTGAGATCGGCGCCGAAGCGCAGGCCGAGATCGTCGAGGTTCTTGGCCGTGCCGAGGATGCTCTCGACGCGCGTGCCATAGGCGGAAACGAGCCGCCGCGCGTGATCGGCGGTGAGGAATTTCCACTTTTCGCGCGTGCGCTCGATCACGGTGGCGATGGCGTCATAGAGAAAGTCCCCGCCCGGCAACACGCTCTGTGCAGTCCACGGTCTGGAGCGTGGAAAGAAATGCGACAGCTTGGCCAGCGCGTCTTCAGCGAGCCGCCGGTAGGTCGTGATCTTGCCGCCATAGACCGTCAGCAGCGGCGCCTCGCCGTAATGCTCATCCAGCATCAAGGTGTAATCGCGGCCGATATCTTGCGGCTTGCCGGCTCCGTCGTCATAGAGCGAGCGCACGCCGGCATAGGCCCAGACCACGTCGGCCGTGGTGATCTCGGCGCGGAAATACTCGTTGATGACGCTGCAGAGATATTCGATCTCCTCCCCGGTCGGTATCACGGTCGACGGATCGCCGGCGAAGGCGACATCGGTGGTGCCGATCAGCGTGAAGTCGCGGTGGAACGGAATGGCGAAGACGACGCGGCCGTCGGCGGCCTGAAAAATATAGGCGCGATCATGGTCGTAGAGCTTGCGCACCACGATGTGGCTGCCCTTGTCGAGGCGCAGCCGACGCCGCGGCTCGATGCGCAATGCGGTCTCGGCGAACAATTCGCTCCAGGCGCCCGAGGCATTGACCAGGATCCGCGCCGTCACCACGTCGCGCTGGCCGCGGGAGTTGAGGACGAGCCGCCAGGTGTCGTGGTGCTCGGCCCGAACGCAGCGGGTCCGCGTGCGGATCACGGCGCCGCGCTCGGCGGCATCGATGGCGTTGAGGACGACGAGACGCGCGTCGTCGGCAAAGCAATCGGAATATTCGTAAGCGTGGTGGAACCGCGACTTGAGCGGCTGGCCGACCGGGTCTGTGACCAGATCGACCTCGCGCGTGCCCGGCAGGATCTTGCGCCGGCCGATCCAGTCGTAAATGAACAGGCCGATCCGCAGCAGCAAAGCCGAGCGCCGCGCTTCGTTGATCGGCAGCACAAAACGCAGCGGCCGGATCAGGTGCGGCGCGGCGCGCAGCAGCACTTCGCGTTCATGCAGCGCTTCGCGCACCAGGCGGAATTCGTAATGTTCGAGGTAGCGCAGTCCGCCGTGAATGAGCTTGGACGATGCCGACGAGGTGCCGGAGGCGAGATCGCTCTGCTCGATCAGCACGACGCGCAATCCGCGGCCGGCGGCATCGCGGGCGATGCCGGTGCCGTTGATGCCACCGCCGATCACAGCCAGGTCGAAGTCAGCCACTGATTCTCCCCTTGCCCGAGTTTAGCAAATCCGTCCGCGCCGTCCCCGCCGTCTTGATAGGCGTTTCGATTCACTTGATGCACCCTTGATACGCCGCTTGCCCCTCTTGCCCCGCTCCCAGGATCGGCAAAGAATAGGGGCGTGAAAGAGTAAGCAAATGGATTTCCGCGACCGTCACATCGTTGTCACCGGCGGCGCTGGCGCACTCGGCACCGCCGTGGTCACGGCGCTGATCGAAGGCGGCGCCATTTGCCACGTGCCCTGCTTTAATGAGGCGGAGGCGAAGCGCTTTCAACTCCGCGACCACAAGCAGGTCGTGACGACCGTCGCCGGCAACCTGGCGGATGAGGCTAACATTACCGGCCTCTACAAGGGGATCGGACCGCTTTGGGCGTCGATCCACATTGCCGGTGGCTTTGCCGCGGGCGCGCTGACCGAGACCAGCGCGGCGACAATCCATCAGCAGATCGACATGAACCTGATGAGCTGCATGTTGTGCTGCCGCGCCGCTGTTGCGGCGATGCGGGGCGGTGGCGGCGGCCGCATCGTCAATGTGTCGGCGCGCGCCGGACTGGATTGGCGCAGCGGCGCCGGCATGACCGCTTATACCGTCAGCAAGGCCGGAGTCGCCGCTTTCACCGCGGCGCTTGCCGAAGAAGTGGCCAAGGACGGCATCCTGGTCAATGCGGTCGCGCCCTCGATCATGGACACCCAGGCCAATCGCAACGCCATGCCGAAAGCCGACTACGCGCTGTGGCCGAAGGTGGAAGAGGTCGCGGCGACGATCGTGTTTCTGGCTTCGCCCAACAACCGCGTTACCCGCGGCGGGATCGTGCCGGTTTACGGGAAGTCCTAACAACTCTATTCCTAATATCCCGGCCAAAGCCCCGGCGTCGCCAGTTCGAGGAGATGCCCGTCGGGATCGCGGAAATAGATGCTCTTGCCGCCGCGCGGCCAGGTCGTGCGGCCTTCGATTTCGACGTCAGCTTCCGTAAGGCGCGCCTCCCATGCGGCGAGTTCGTCGGCCACAATCGAGAACGCAATATGCACCGGGCCGTGACCGTCATGCGGCGGAATGGTGCCGCCGGGCATATGCACCGTCTCCAGGGAATGGCTGCGCAGAAACAACAGCAGCAAGCCGCGGCCGTGAACGTCGTAAGAGCACAGCCGCTGATCGCGGTAGATGCTGTTGAGGCCAAGCACTTGTTCGTAGAAGGCGCAGGCGCGCGCGAAGTCGTCGACATAGAGCACGGTTTCGAGCACGCCGAGGAGAGTGGGCATCGGACGTTCGCCTTTAGCGCGTCGATAATTTACCCCGAAACCGGGACGATTTCCCTTGTCGGTGTCGTCACCAGCCGGGTCACGCCGTTCGCGGCGACGATGGCGCGCTGCTGCGCATAGGCCTCGTGATTGCGCTCGATGTAATCGAGATCGTAGAGGTAATTCACCATCAAGCCATACGATTGCTTGAGCGCGCGTTCCGACGTGTCGGCGAGCCAATCGAGCCGTTCGAGCCGCGCGCCGTTACCGAGATGGAACCGCGCCACCGCGTCGACCGGCAGGCCGCGGCTGTTGCGCCCGCGCACGTAATACCAGGCGGCGGCGCGCAGGAACGGCTCACGCATTTTCTCGGCCAGGTCCGGCGAGCGCCACCAGCCTTCGCTATCGAGACCGTCGAGCGTCGCGCGGTCGTCGTCGTCGAGCACTTGCGAAGCGGCATTGGCGCGCTCGCGCTTGAGCCAACTGGCGAAATTCGGCGCCGGCGACAGCGTGACATAGGTCACGACGCGCGAAAGATCGCGCGACACTTCCTCGACGACCTGCTTGATGAGGAAATGGCCGAAGGTGACGCCGGCAAGGCCGCGCTGGCAATTAGTGATCGAATAGAACACCGCGGTGGTCGCGCGCTGCGGCTCGACCGGCTCGCGCTTGTCGGAGAGGATCGGCGCGATGGCGCCCGGGATTTCCCGCGTCAGCGCTACTTCGACGAAGATCAGCGGCTCGTCGACCAAGGCCGGATGAAAGAACGCGTAGCAGCGGCGGTCGGGCGGATCGATGCGCCGGCGCAGATCGTCCCAATCCTGGATTTCGTGCACCGCCTCGTAGCGGATGATCTTGTCGAGGATCGCCGCCGAGCTCGACCAGTCGATCCGCCGCAGCACCAGAAAGCCGCGATTGAACCATGACGAAAACAGATGGACGAAATCATTGTCGATGATTTTCAGATCGTCGCGATGCGCCATGGCGTCGAGCAATTGCTCGCGCATGTGCACCAATGCCGCGGTGCCGCCGGGAGCGAGATTGAGGCGGCGGAACAGTTCGAGCCGCCGCGGCTCGCTGGCGCGGTGCAGTTCGGACGCGTTCTCCGCGGTCGGCGACGCGCGATAGGCGCCGATGGCGCGGTCAATAGGCGCTTGGTCGTGGCCGAAAGTGGTGGCGAGCGCCTCGAAGAAGCCGATGCGCGGCCCGATGGTGGTGTCGGCATAGCGCGCCAGAATCTCCTGCGCCAGCGCCACACCGGACGCCTCGCCGCGGCCGGAGAGGAGTTCCTCGCATTGTTCGACCAAGCTTGCCGAACGCTCGTGGGAAGGCTCCCGGCGCTCGCGCTTGATCAGGGCGCGGCTGCGGTCGGCGATGCTTTGCAGCATCTCGCTAAAGAATGACGTGTTCACCGCTTGATCCCATCCGGCCTTCATTAGCTAATGATCGGACGCGGCCATGACAAGCACGAGAAAGCTAAAGAACTGTAGACAAATTAGGCATTCCCGCTCCTGACGGGGAGCCGTTTATACCCGGCCCCGGGGTGGACTTCTGGACAAACTCCCCCTGCTTTGTCACTTAAAACGCCGCCGCGGCAGGCCGCCGCGCTGCTTGAGGAGTGGTCAATGCCGGGTCCGTCGAAACAAGGTCCTCTCGCCGGGATACGCGTCTTGGAACTGGCCCGGATTCTCGCCGGGCCCTGGGCCGGCCAGATTCTCGCCGATCTCGGCGCCGACGTCATCAAGGTCGAGCGTGCCGGCGCCGGCGACGATACCCGCGCCTGGGGACCGCCCTTCGTACCGGGGGCCGACGGCAGCCATCTCAGTGCGGCCTATTTCCACAGCGCCAATCGCGGCAAGCGCTCGATCGAGGTCGACTTCAACAGCGCCGAAGGCCAGCGCATCGTCAAGAAGCTCGCGGCGCGCTCCGATGTGCTGATCGAGAATTTCAAGGTCGGCGGCCTGACCAAATTCGGCCTCGACTATAAGAGTCTCGCACCGCTCAATCCGCGCCTGATCTATTGCTCGGTGACCGGCTTCGGCCAGGACGGACCGGCGGCAGCGCGCGCCGGCTACGACCTGATGGCGCAAGGCATCGGCGGCCTGATGGGACTCACCGGGACCGCCGAGGGCGAACCGATGCGCTGCGGCGTCGCCGTCTCCGATATTTTCTCCGGCGTCTATTCGACGGTCGGCATTCTCTCAGCCTTGATCCGCCGCGAGACGACCGGCCGAGGCGGCCATGTCGACACCGCCCTGGTCGATTCCACCGTCGGCGTGCTGTCGTTTCAGGCGCTCAATTACCTGGTGTCCGGCGAAATCCCCAAGCGCATCGGCAATACTCATCCCAATCTCGTTCCCTACCAGGTGTTTCCGGTCGCCGACGGCCAGGTAATCATTGCGACGGGGAACGACAGCCAGTTCATCAAGCTCTGCGGCATTCTCGGCATGCCGCAATTGGCCGAGGCTGAGGCCTATAAGAACAATAAAGGCCGGCTTGCGCATCGCGACGAGCTGGTCGGCAAGATCTCGGAATTAACCTCACGGCTCAAGCGCGACGCGCTGTTGGAGAAGCTCGAAAATGCCGGCATTCCGGCTGGGCCGATCAACAATCTCGAACAGGTTTTCGCCGATCCGCAGGTCGTGCATCGCGGCATGAAGCTCGCGCTGAAAAGCGACGCCGCCAAAGGCGACACCATCCCGGGCATTCGCACGCCGATCATGCTCGACCAGACACCGATGGCCTCGGATCGGCCGGCGCCGCGGCTCGGCGAACACACCGCCGAAGTCCTGCGCGAAATCGGCGAATAGAAAAACAGACGCTGCGACGCCGATATTATCCTCTCCTGAGGGGAGAACCAGGGAGAGGGTTGTTTGCTGACGTTGCACTACTATCCGATTTTTTAGCGGACGCGCGTGTTACGCTGATGCTGTCCGGCATACAGGCGCGGATGCTGTCCAGCGGACAGGTAGAGATTACGGTGCGGAATACTCACCACTTCTGCTCCGCGGCCGGCGGAGCCCAGCCGCCCCATTTCAGCTCGCCTGAAGCATCGAAATAATGCGGCATCAAGCTTCCGTCACGACTGAGGGATTGGCGATAGTGGCAAACGCCGTCACAGCGAACGCAGCCGAAAGATATTTGCTAGAAACAAGCCTCTTCATGGCACATCTCCTCTTTAAGCCCAAACAGACCGCAGTTGCCTGCGCTGTCACGCTTGTAGAGATGTGACTGGCCACGCGCTCCGACTATTGACCGGAGCTGAAACAGTCTCTCGCCGGGCAGTGAATAATCAGAAGCTTGCTCTTTTCGGCCGGGCCATCATCAGCGGCGGCTGACATTTCCCAGCACGGCGGCGCCGATCAGGATACCGACGCCGATCGCCACTCCGAGCGCGATGAGCGGGCGGTCTTCGACTTTCGCGCTGATACGCTGCAAGGCGCTGTTGCCGTAGCTTGAGCCGAGCTGCAAAGCCTGGCCGCCCGCACGCGCGGCGCGATCGCTTGCCGACCGGCCGCCGGCTCGAAAGCGATCGATCATATCGCTGACCAGCGAGAACAGTGCGTCGCCGATCTGCTCGCCCGCCGCAGAAGCCGCGGCGCCGCCGCGGCGGCCGGCGGTACGGCCGATTTTTTCGAGCTCCTTTTCGACGGCGACCAGATGTTTCTGGATCGCGTCGACGCTCGGTGAAAAATCGGAGGAACGATATTGAAACATGGCGGCCTCGGAAGCGCCGCGTCCGCGGGGCGCGGACGCGTATCACGTGACACCAACCGCTCAGACCACCGTTTGTTCCCCGCCTGCGACAGAGGCTTCACACCGTCAAATTCCGCGTCACGTCGTCGAACAATTCGTCGACCGAGAAGCGGCGCGGGATCATGCCCTGGCTGAAGGCGAAGTCGATGATGATATCGAGCGCCTGCCGGTTCGCCTCGACGCCGTAGCGCAGCGGATCGAGCGCGGTGCCGGTCTCCGGCAGGTTTGCCGCCATTTTGCTCTGATGCAGAAGATTGAAGACCTCCTTGATGATGTCGGGCCGCGCCTTGGCAACGGTGTCGCGCATCACCACCAGATGATTGATCGGCACGCCGCCGTGGCTCAGCGCCCATTTCTTGGCTTCCTCTTCCGGATTGGGAATGAGGTATTTCAGGCGCGGGTCCGGCATGTGATCGCCGACAATGCCAGCATCGAGTTCGCCGTCGAGCAGCATTTGCGGCAGCGTCTTGCCGGGCGCGGCGCGCTCGACAAAGGGCGGGTCTTTGAATTCGGCGAGATGCGGATCCTCGAAGGTGACCCACTTCACCTTCTTTTCGTCGATGCCGTATTGCTCGCGCAGGATGCCGCGCACCCAGACGCCGGTGGTCACCGTATAGGCGCGCACGCCGACGCGTTTACCTTCGAGATCGGCGGGGCTCAAATGCCCGCGCTCCGGATTATAAGCGATGGTGTGGTGCTGGCCGCGCCCGACGATGACGGCCGGCAACAGCACGTAAGGCTTGCCATAGGCCTTGGCCTGCAGATAGGTCACGATTGCAAGTTCGCCGATATCATATTTGGCATCGCGCACCAGCGATTTGAAAAGCTGGTTGGCGACTTTCACCTCGGCAAAATCGAAATCGAACAGCTTTGGCTTGAGCTCGCCCTTCTTCAGCGCGGCGGTGTCGGGATAATTGCCCAACATCGTATGCAATACGGGATGGCCTTCACTCATCGTTCTATGAACCTCTTTTAGTGGAGCATGATCTTTTCGGAAAACCGGTATCCACTTTTCCGGATCATGCTCTAATCCTTCAGCGCGGGGTAAAGCACCTGCGCGGTCTTGGCGAAAATCCAGTCTTGATCCTTCTGCGGCAAGACCGCGAGCGTCTTGCGCGCGAGCGCCAAGATATCCGGCAGCGTGCCTTCCGACGACGGATAATTCGAGCCCCAGGCGAGCCGCTCGGCGCCGAATTCAGCAACGAGCTTCGGAAAGAACGTCGCCGGCGTCGCCTTGCCGCTCGCCGCTTGTTCGAAATTGCGCTTGGTCAGCTTCAAATAGACATTCGGGTAACGCGCGAGACCGAACAGGCTGGCCGCCGCCGCGTAAGGCGGACCGTCGTCGAGCGTAGGCCGCGCCATGTGGTCGAGCAGGATTTTCACTTTCGGAAACCGTTCGATCATCCCGACGAGCTGCGGAATGCCGGAGGCCGACATCTGCATGCAGATCGAAAGGCCGCGATCGGCCGCGTAGGTCCAGGCCGGATAGGATTTCGAATCGTCGAGCCATGACGCCTGCTCGCTCATGGTGCTGCCGAAGGTGAAGAGGCGCATGCCGGTCAGGCCGCGCTCCATCCAGTGGCGCATCTTGGCGACGGCGTCGGGCGCGAGCACGTCGGCGGAGAACACGCCGGTGAAGCGCTTGGGATGCGCGGCAACGGCATCGGCGACATAAGAATTATCGTGGCCATAGCAGGTCGAGGCTTGCACGATCGCGGCCTTCTGGATGCCGGTCGCGTCCATCGCCGCGATCAATTGCTCGAGCGATACCGGCCGGGTGGCCGACCAGTCCGACTGCTTGCCGCCGAGCGGAGCGCGCGGATAGCGCTTGAGGTCGGGCGAGATGATGTGCGGATGAATATCGATGACACTGGATGCTGGCATTGGGCCTCACGCGGGTTGCGGGTCACGCGGCGCCGCGGATGGCAAGTTACCGCGGCAGGTCACGAGATTGGCGCCGGATATCCAATTCCTGGGGCCACGCGTCAACCTAAAACGCAAATAAACGAACGGGCTTGCCAGGGCAGGGACCGCGCGGCATGAGAGGCGCCAATAAGGTCCGGAGAGAGCCCTTGGATACGGCGACTACAACTCAGAGTACGGCCGCGGCGCGGCGGGCGACTTTCTACAAAGACATGTCGGTGCAGGTCTTCGCCGGCATGGTTCTCGGCGCCGCCATCGGCCATTTCTGGCCGCAGACCTCGGGATTCATGTCCGCTCTGGGCGATCTGTTCATCCGGCTGATCGCCATGTTCGTCGGCCTCATTATTTTCTGTGCCGTGGTGCATGGCATCGCCACGGTTCGCGAGGCGAAGCGGGTCGGCCGCGTCGCCATCCGCGCGCTGATCTATTTCGAAGTGGTGACGACCTTCGCACTCATCATCGGGCTGGCGACGATCAATGTGCTGGCGCCCGGCAAGGGCGCGCATTTCGATCTGTCGGGCGTGCCGACGCACGCGCTCGACGCCTATCAACGCACGGCAGAATCGATCTCGGCGGGAGGCTTCCTGCTCAGCATCGTGCCACATACCGCGCTGTCCGCCTTTACCGACGGCAATGTGCTGCAGGTTGTTTTCCTTTCCGTGCTGTTCGCCTTCGGCCTGCTCGCGGTCGGAGACCGCGGCCGGCCGATGATCGACATGATCGAGATCACCAAGCTCACCGTGTTCAAGATCATCGGCTACATCATGTGGCTCGCTCCGATCGGCGCCATGGGTGCAATCGCCGCCACGGTCGGCAAGTTCGGCATCGGCTCGCTGGCGACGCTCGGCGCGCTGGTCGGCGAATTCTATCTGACCTGTCTCCTGTTCATCGTCCTCGTGCTGCTGCCGATTGCCTGGTGGAATGGCATCAATCTGCTGTCGCTGGTCCGCTACATCCGCGCCGAGCTTCTCCTGGTGTTCGGCACGAGCTCTTCCGAATCGGTGTTTCCGCAATTGGTGCAAAAGCTCACGGCGCTGGGCTGCGATGAATCGATCGTCGGGCTGGTGCTGCCCACCGGCTATGCCTTCAATCACGATGGCACTTGTCTCTATTTCGCCGCGGTGTCGATTTTCCTGGCGCAGGCGACCGGCATTGACCTGTCACTGACACAGCAGGTTGGCCTTCTGGGAATCCTTCTGGTCACCTCCAAAGGCGGCGCCGGTGTCGCCGGCTCCGCTATCGTCGTCCTGGTCTCGACACTGGCGGCGACCGGCACGATCCCGGTCGCGGCGGTCGGCCTGATCCTTGGCGTGCACCGGCTGCTGTCGTCGGCCTTTGTCTCTGTCAATATTCTCGGCAATGCGCTCGCCACCATCGTCATCGCGCAATGGGAAGGCGCGGTCGACCGGAAGCTTTTGGCGACTGGGCTGTCGCAACAGGCTGCGGCGGCCTAGAGCGTGATTGCTTCAGATTGAACCGTTTGTTGCTCTAGGATTTTGATAGAGCATGATCTTTCCGGATCATGCTCTAGCTCCCCCAACCCGTTACCGAATCGTTAGGCGCTGCCACTATTCATTTTTCGCAGGCCAGCCATCGCCGGATGTGCCGCGGCCTACGGCGCGGGATTTGCATTAAATCCGGCGCCGGCTATCACGAGGAGCATCGCATGCCCAATCGCGGCGAACTTGCAATTCCGGCCCGGTCCGCCGATTTCGGCGCCCAGGACGCCTGGATGGTAATCGGGTTCTGCGCCATCGGCTGGCTGATGACGATCAGCGTGGCCGCTTCCCTCCTCGGCTCAGGCACATTGCCGAAATTTCCGTGGGGCTAAAGATCCGCGGCTAAAGACTTGGCTCTAAAGGTCTGGGACTAAAGATCCGGAGATCTAAGGCGGTTCAACCGACCGCCTGCTGCTGCGGTGGTGTTTCGCTTGTGCCCTGCTGGCTCGTCTCCTGCGCGCTCGGTGCCTGCTCGCGCGCTTTCTGCTTGCCAAGCTCTTGCCTGCCCGCTCCTTGCGCCTCGTGCAGAGCCTGCTCGAGCGCCGTGAGATCATAGGGCTTCTGCAACACCGCGAAGCCCCCGCGCAACGCATCCTGCGCGCTTGAACTGTAACCCGTGGTCAACAGCACGGCGAGTTTCGGATATTTCCGACGCACCGCATCGGCGAGTTCAAGCCCGTTCATGCCGCCCGGCATCAGAATATCCGAGAACAGAAGATCGATATTGACGTCGCGTTCGAGAGTATCGAGCGCGGCCGCCGCGCTATCGGCGTGCCTGACCTGATAGCCGATCTGCTCTAGATAGGATTTGGTGACTTCGGCGACTTCCAGATTGTCTTCGACCAGAAGCACGGTGCCGACCGCGGGCACGGTACGCACTGCCTCGCTCGGTTCACGCGATTGCGCCGGCCTTTCCCAGGTGCGCGGCAGGAACAGCGTGACCGCCGTGCCGCGCCACGACGACGAGGCGATGCTGGCGGCGCCGCCGGATTGGCGCGCAAAGCCATAGACCTGGCTCAGGCCGAGCCCGGTGCCTTTGCCGACTTCCTTGGTGGTGAAGAACGGTTCGAACACCCGCGGCAGAATCTCGGCGGGAATGCCGGTCCCGGTGTCGGCAACCCTAATGGCGACGAATTCGCCGCTCAAGCCTTCTTCCGAGGCCTTGCCACGCATCACCACCGGCTTCACCGTGATCGTCAGCGCACCGCCGGACGGCATGGCGTCGCGCGCGTTGAAGGCGAGATTGAGCAGCGCCAGCTCGAATTCGCTCGGATCGACTTTGACGTAGCAAGCCCGCCGCGGCACGACGACGCGAATGACGATGTCACCGCGCAGCGACCGGCTGAGCATGTCCTTGATTTCCGGCAGCTGCTCGGAAAGATCGATGACGCTGGGCTGCAGCATCTGCCGCCGCGAGAAGGCGAGCAATTGCCGGGTCAGGCTGCCGCCGCGCTCGGTGGCATTGGCGATGGTGTCAAGAAGCTGCGTCACCTTCTCCCCACTGACGAGCCGGCGCAGCCGCTGCACGGTGCCGCTGACGATCATCAGAAGATTGTTGAAGTCGTGCGCGACGCCGCCGGTCAATTGTCCGATCGCTTCGAGCCGTTGCGCCTGGCGCAGCGCATCCTCCGCCATTTCGCGGCGCTCGGCTTCTTCGTGCAGCCGCTCGGTGCGCTTGAGCGCGACCCACAGCACGGCGAAGACGAGCATCGCCGCCGGCAGGCCGAACATCAGATATGAGCCGATCGCCGAAATCCATTCCGCCTGGATCTCGCCGGTCTCAGTGCCGGCGAGCGCGTAAACCGGAAAGCCTTCGAGCTTGCGGAAACCGATGCGGCGGGGAACGTTGTCGATCTCGGACTTGACCGTGAACAGGCCGCGCTGTTCGCCGTTGCGGATCGCGGTGTTGAACATGCTGTTCGTACTGAGCTGCCGCGTATTCGCTTTGTCGCGAGGGATGCGCGCAAGGATGGCGCCGTCGCTGCGCACCAGCGCATAGAAGCTGCCCGGCGTCTGCCCGACCAGCGTGTAGAAGTTCTCGAAGTAGCTCGGCCGGATCGCGACCGCGATCACGCCGTGGAAAGTGCCGTCTTCGGCGCTGAGCCGGTGCGACAGGACGAAGAAATCGTCGCCGTTGCCGCGCAGATGCGGGGCGCGCACGTCGCTCACGTAAGTCCCGGCATCGCTGCCGACCTGGACGATAAAATAATCGCGGCTGGAGAAATCGGCATCGGGCTTGACGTTTTCCATCATGCTCGACGCGATGGGATGGCCGTCGCGGCCGATGATCACGATCGCCTGGACCTGCGGCATCACGCCTTGGATGCGATCGAGCCGGTCATGCAAGCTCGTCTGCGCGGCGCGGATCTGGTCGTTCGACATGCCGTGCATCACCTCGTCGACTTCGGCGAAGGTGCGGTCGACGGTCTCGAACACGCGCAGCGCTTGCTGCTGCATGACGTCGATCGAGCGCTCGATGCGCTCGTCAGCGGCGGCTTGGATGTCGTCGTAGGTAACCCAGGACGCGTAAGCGAACACCGCCGCCGGCAGCACCAGCGACGCAACCATCATCAGCTTGAGGAGGCGGACCGCCGATTCCCTTGCTGTAATCATTGACCGCGAAAATCACCCTCGGTGAAGGTCGCAGTGTGTCACAATTATCGGCCGCGGACGAGGCGGCGATTGGCCGGGCTCGATTGCAATTTTGTGACCGGCGCGTGAAGCGGAACTTTCTTGGCGTTTGGATCCGCCCGGTTTTCGCCTAATTTGATTTGAAGGCGAGCTACCATCAGGCCACCGCCGTCGGCGCCAGCACTTCGATGTCGGTCACGACGTCGATCACCGCCGGACGGTTCGCGGCCAGCGCTTTGGCAAGCGCCGCGGGGAAGTCCGCGGCCTTTTCGACGCGGATGCCGAACGCGCCCATGTCCTCGGCGAGACGGGCGAAATTCATTTTGCTGAAGGTCCACAATTCGCGCGCCTTCTGCGTCTGCTCGCCGCCATAGACGCGGTCGAAGCCGCGCTTACTCTGGTTGCCGCCGCCGTTATTGTTGACCACCGTCACGGCATTGATGTTCCAGCGCACCGCCGTTTCGACCTCGCCGAGGTGGTACCAGAACCCGGCATCACCGGTGAACGTCACCACCGGCCGCTCCGGGCAGGCGCATTTGGCGCCGAGCCCTGCCGGGAAAGCCCAGCCGAGATGGCCGGCGCTGCGCATATAGTTTTGCTGTGGCGAGGTGAGATCGTACATGCCGCCCATCCACATGCCGGCATGCCCGGTATCGACGACGACAATGGCATTGTCCGGCACGTGCTGCGTCAATTCGTGGCAGAGCCGCTCGGGACGGATCGGCACTGCGTCGGAATTCAAGGCTGCCTTGTATTTTGCCTGCCATTCGCTACAGACATTTGCCGCCTGCGCGATCCAGGCTTCGCGCTTGGCGCCGGTCGAGCGATCGCAAGCCGATAGCATCTTTGTCAGCGTCACCTTGGCGTCGCCATTGATGGCCGCAGCAAGCGGATAATTGCGGCCGAGCGCTTCCGGTTCGATATCGATCTGGATCGCTTGCGTGCCGATCTTCGGCACCGCCCAGAAATGCGTCGTCATGCCGCCGGTCTCGGTGCCGACGAAGCAAACGAGGTCGGCGGTGTTGACGATGCGGTTGGCGCTCTCGCGCGAATAGGTGCCGACCACGCCGACGGAAAGCGGGTGATTGGCTGGAATCGAATCCTTGCCGTTGAGCGAGGTCGCGACCGGAATCTGCAAGGCTTCGGCCAGCGCGACGAGCTCCGCCGCTGCGCCCGACGCGCGCACCCCGCCACCGGCGACGATCACCGGCCGCTGCGCGTCTTGCAGGATTTTAAGCGCCGCGCGCACGCTCGCCTCGTCCGGCTCCGGACGGAAGGCGGGCACGCGGGCGAATTGCGGCTCGACCAGCGGCTCCATGTCGGCTTCCTCGACGTCGATCTGTCCTTCGTTGCCGCGGAATTGCAGATGCACCGGGCCAGGGCAGCCGGTCACCGCGGTGCGGAAGGCCTGCCGCACCATGTCGGGAAAGCGCGCGACGTCGTCGACGGTGGCGTTGAATTTGGTCACCGGCTCGAACGCCGGCATGTCGTCGATCTCCTGATAGACCTTGCGGAACTTGGTCTTGGGCTCGCGGCCGCCGGTCATGGCGATGACCGGAGAATGCGCAAGCCACGCGTCGCGCAGGCCAGCGGCGAGATTGAGCGCGCCGATCACCTGCGCCATGCAGATGCCGGGCTTGCCCGACGCGCGGGCATAGCCGTCCGCCATATAGGCCGCAGCCTTCTCGCCATGCACATGCAGCCGCTTGATGTCGGTGCGGTGCTCCATCTCGGCGAAGGTCGTGCGCAACACCGCGGGCACATGAAAGATATGCGTGACGCCATAGCCCTTGAACATGTCGGCGAGGCATTGCGCGCCGGTCATTTTACGATTGTGCCCGAGTATCATGTGCCGGCGCCCCTCCACTCTTCAGGTTTTATTTTGTTATCAGTTGTTGAACATCGCGACGGCGCGGATCGGCGAGCCGGTGCCTTCGCGCCATTTCAGCGGCAAGCCGATGAACTGGAATTCGCCCTGCCCGAGCAAGCTTTCCAGATTGCACAGGCTCTCGATATGCGTGATGTCGAGATCGAGGCAGGCTTTGTGCACGAGCGAATTAACTTTGCCCTCGGGACCGGGCCGCATCGAGTCGATGCCGAAATGCACGATGCCCTGTTTGGCGAGCCACTCGGTCGCCGCGACATTCACGCCCGGATTGTCGGTCGCATAAGCCGCAGTCGGAAAGGTACGCTCGTGATGGCCGGTGCACAGCAGCACGGTGCCCTTTTTCGGGATCGGCACGCCGGCATTCTTCACCGCGGCATCGAGATGCTCCGGCGTGATTTCCGCGCGCGGCGCGATGTGGCGCAGGTCGATGCAGATGCCCTGGACGATGCAATTTTCCAACGGATATTTGTCGATCGGCGTGCCGGTCTTGCCGAAATGCCGCGGTGCGTCGATATGGGTGCCGCCGTGATCCGGCATCGAGAAAAACATCACGCTGTTGCCTTGGACGCCGCCTGACTCCGCCAGAGCTTCTTCATGCGTCTTCCAGATGCCATGAATGATCGGCGGCTGCCCCGGATAAGACGGGGTGCGATGATAGAGATCCCGGCTCAAATCGACGATACGCATGCTGTTTTCCACCCTCTGCACTGCACCTTTCCGCCTTGCCGGAGAAGCGCGGCCCGCACACTATCCTCAGACCTTGACCCAATTCAATTGAATTGGGTCAAGGTCTAGATTTGTCTTTGGAGCATGATCTTTTCCGAAAACCGGTTTCCACTTTTCGGGATCATGCTCTAGCTCGATCCTCGACAACGCCGTTCGAGCGCCGTCGCAAAAAAGCATCGCTCCGGGGAGTGCCCGATGAAGACCTCGACCGACCGCGTCCTGACCACCCATACCGGCAGCTTGCCACGGCCGAAGTCGCTGATCGCGCTTATTCTCGATCGCGAAAAGGGCGCTGTCATTCCGGCGGACCAGTTCGAGGCCGCTACCGCCAAGGCGGTCGACGATATCGTCGCGCAACAGGTCGCGGCCGGCATCGACGTGGTCAATGACGGCGAGATGAGCAAGCCGTCCTATACGACCTATATCCGCCACCGCGTCAGCGGCATCGAAATGGACCCGCGCGCCACCGAAAAGGGCCGCGACATCATGATCGGCCGCGATATGCTGGCGCATCCGGATTTCGCCCGCGTCGGCGGTTTCGGCAATGTGCCGTTTCCCGGCTGCGTCGGCGAGCTGCGCTACAAGGACCGTTCCGCGGTCGAGCGCGATCTCGCGCATCTCAAAGCCGCCGCGGCGAAATCGAAGCCGACCGACATGTTCATGACGGCGCCATCGCCCGGTATTCTGACGCGCTTCATCATCAATCTGCATTACCCGAACGAAGAGGCCTATGTCGCCGCGCTCGCCGACGTGCTCAAGATCGAGTATCGCGCCATTGTCGAAGCCGGCTTCGTGCTGCAGATCGACGCGCCCGATCTCGGCTCGGCGCGCAACAACCAGTATCGCGATCTCACCGACGATGAATTCCGCAGCAAGATCGCCGAGCGCAATATCGCGGCGTTGAATGCCGCCATCGACGGGTTGCCCGCCGATCGCATCCGCCTGCATATCTGCTGGGGCAATTATGAAGGCCCGCACAATTACGATCTGCCGGTGACCAAGATCATCGACATTGCGTTCAAGGCCAAGCTCCAGGCGATCAGCATCGAGGCTGCCAATCCGCGCCACGATCACGAATGGGAAGACCTCAAGAGCATCAAAATTCCTGACGACAAGATTCTCATTCCCGGCGTGATCGATTCCACCACCAATTTCATCGAGCATCCCAAGCTCGTGGCACAGCGCATCGGCCGTTACGCTGATTTGGTCGGCCGTGAGCGCGTCATCGCCGGCGTCGATTGCGGCTTCGGCACTTCGGTGAAGAACGACCCGACGGTCGCTGACAGTATCGTCTGGGCGAAGTTGCGCGCGCTCAGTGAAGGCGCGGCGATTGCGAGCCAGCGGCTGTGGGGCGCCAAAGCGGCGTAATTGCACGCCGCCCGACTTCGCTTGCGGACGATGGGTCCCTTCAAGACCTCGACGCTATGCGTGGTGAGAAAACGATGGGAAGGAAACAATGAACGAGATCGATATCACCCGCCTGGTCGACACGGCCAAGCTGCGTCCGTTTCATCTGTGGCTGGCGTTCTGGTGCCTGTTGGCAATGATGGCCGACGGCTTCGATCTTCTCAATGCTAGCATAGCCGGTCCCGCTTTGATCAAAGAATGGGGGATCGATCGCGCTGCCTTGGGCCCGGTGTTCAGTGCCAGCCTGGTCGGCTTCTTCGTCGGCGCGCCGTTCTTCGGTTATCTGGGCGACAGACACGGCCGGCGGCTTGCCATTATTTCGAGTCTGTTTTTCATCGGTCTCACCACGCTGGCCTGCGCCTTCGCGCGCGACTTGCAGGAATTGCTGTGGCTGCGATTTCTGAGCGGACTTGGCCTCGGCGGCGTGCTGCCGAACGTCATCGCGCTCAACGGCGAATTTACGCCCAAGCGACTGCGCGCCACGACGCTGGTCATCATGTCGATGGGCATTTCGCTCGGCGGCGCGGTGCCCGGTCTCGTCGGCGTCACACTGATGCCAACCTATGGCTGGCCCGTCATTTTTGTCGTCGGCGGGCTGATCCCGATCGTGATCGGATTATGCGCGATCTTTGCTCTGCCGGAATCCATCAAGTTCCTGGTGCTGCGCGGCGGCCGCGAGGCCACCGTGGCGACCCTGGCGCGCAAGCTTGATCCCGCGCTCACGATTCAACCCGGCGTCCGATTTGTTCTCGATCAGGTGGAAGGCAGCGCCGCCACGCGCGGCTCTCCCGCCGCCTTGTTCCGCAACGGCTGGGCGCCGGTGACGGTTCTGGTGTGGATCATCTTCGTCCTCAACCTCACGGCCAACAACCTCATGAATGCCTGGCTGCCGATGATCGTGCAGACCCAAGGCCACGGCTCGACGCAAGGCAGCCTTGCCGGCTCGCTCTACCAGCTCGGCGGCTCGGCCGGCGGGGTCTGCATCGGCATCTTGATCGATCGCTTCGGGCTCAAAATCTTGGCGATCGTATTCGCCCTCGCGGTTCCGGTTCTGGCCGTCACCGGCACGCCCGAACTCTCCGATCAGACACTGCTGACAATGGCGTTCTTCTGCGGCGCCGTCATTGTCGGCATGCAGAACGCGCTCAACGCCAGCGCCGGCCTGATCTATCCGACGGCGCTTCGCGCCAATGGCGTCGGTTATGCGCTCGGGATCGGACGGGTCGGGTCGGTCTCCGGCCCGCTGATCGGCAGCCTGCTGACGCGGCTGGAAATGCCGGCGCATACGTTCTTCTACATTACCGCGATCGGGCCGCTGCTCTGCGCGGGCGCCACCGTCCTCCTGCTTAACCGGCTGCGGAACACACAGCGGGGTTCGGTCGACGCCGCAGCGCCCGCTTCGGCCCCAAGCACATGAATCCACGCAACAGATCTTCCGCCGCGATCATACCGCGCGATAAACAGGAGTAGCTTTGCCATGCGTTACATCGATGCATTCTGCCATTTCTTTCCGCAACAAATATTCAAGCTGTTGTCCGACACCAAAGGCGGCACGACCGATATCGGCAAGCGCATCCAGGGCGTCCACACCATCCACGATCTCGACGCGCGCTTTCGCATGATGGATCAGTTTCAGGACTATGCGCAGATCCTCTCGCTCGGGCTGCCGCCGCTCGAAGGCATGGCGGGGCCCGCCCGGACGCCGGAATTCGCCCGCGCCGCCAATGACGGGCTTGCAGAATTATGCGCGAAATATCCAGACCGCTTTGCCGGCTATGTCGGCGCATTGCCGATGGATGTGCCTGACGCGGCGGCCAAGGAAGCCGAGCGCATCCTCGTCAATGGTAATGCCAACGGATTGCAGCTTCACACCAACGTCAACGGCGCCTGCCTCGACGAGCCACGCTTTTGGCCGATCTACGAGATCGCCCAGAAATCCAACAAGCCGATCCTGCTGCATCCGGCGCGCAAGCCGGATTTTCCCGACTTCGCCGCCGAGAAAACCTCGAAATACGAAATATGGACGATCTTCGGCTGGCCTTATGAAACGAGCGCGACCATGGCGCGCCTGATCTTCTCGGGCGTGATGACGCGGTATCCGAAATTGAAAATCCTCACGCATCACCTCGGCGCGATGATCCCGTTCTTCGATGCGCGTATGGACACCGGCTGGGCCACCCTCGGCAGTCGAACCTCCGGTGAAGATTACAGCCGTGTGCTGCCGAGCCTCGGCAAACCGCTCTTGGACTGCTTTCGCGCCTTCTATGGCGACACCGCGCTTTGCGGCAGCCGCGCCGGAACCGCTTGCGGCATAGAATTCTTCGGCGTCGACCATGTGCTCTATGCTTCGGACGCGCCATTCGGTCCGGAAGGCGGCGCCGGCTATATCCGCGCGGCGATCGACGTCATGGCATCGCTTGACCTCCCCAACTCCGACAAAGAGAAGATCTGCTTCCGCAATGCCGTCGCGTTCTTCGGGTTGAACTGACGGCGCACGGAGCACCCTCGAACCGGCCCGGTTGCGAGAGGCGATTCAGTTGAACCAATAGTTTGTTCGCTTGGCCTCCGACGTGCCAGAGAAGCGTGCATGCAGGAGTGTAAAAGCTTCGAGCGAATAGGCCGCGTGACTGCCCTGCCGATTGCCTCCCCAGCGCGTCGACGCGACTGCGTCGGCAAGCGCTTCGGCCCGAGCGGCGCTTGAGGCCGAGACGCCGCCGTTGCGCACCCAGGCGATAACCTGCTCGCTCAAGACCTGCGGCGCGCATTTGACTTTTGACAGGTCCTTGAGCTCGTCGGGATCAATATTGTCGAAGAGAAAACTGCCCTGGATCGCAATCGCGAGCCGCTTGCGTATGCGCGCATCCATCGCCTCGGGCCCGTCGTCGTAAAGACCGAAGCTGTTGGCAAGCGCTCCGTCGAGCGCCGCATCGTGGCGGACGACGTCCCAGGCGCACCACCAATTGTTGTCGTTATGATTGTAATGATCGAGCCCGTCAACGTCGCCGTCGCCTCGGAAGATTTATCGTCGAGCATCCGCGAAATTGAGGCCCGGCGATTTGAGGACACCGCGTACCACCCCGATATAGCCCGGCTTCACCTCATGGCCGCCGGCACACGCCAGGTCGCAGTGATTTCCGGCGCGATATCGCGCAGCAAAAGATCGTGTTGCCGCCTGATCGTCCGGCCCATCGCATATTCGCGGCTCCATGCCGCCCGGACCAGCAGCGCGCGGTCGCCGCGGTTCGGGTCGCTGCGGTCGGCCAGTCGCCAGAGTTCGGCGATGGAAAGATGATTGAGATATTCGCGGGGATAATGAAACCCGCTGGCGAGGACATGCACCAGATGGTCCTCGTCCTCGGCGAGAACCAGAAGCGCACCTGCCGACGATGTGTTCGACATTGCGTCTTCGGGACGATCCACTTCGAGCGCGTCGCGCATCTGGCGCGCCTCGGCGAGCCGGCCCTCGGTGATCAGATATTTCAGGCTGTCGTCTATGGCGTGGCCATACGCGAGAGTCGCCTTGTAAGGAAAGCCTTCCAGGCGCTGCAGCGCGATCTCGAAATTGGCGTTGCGGTCAATCCGGTCCATCAACAGATGGCGGATGAGATTGTAATAGTCGAGGCTGAGGCCCGCGGCGGCCTGTTGGTCGGCCACGTTGATCTTGAGCCGGGCAAGCTCGTCATCCACGAAAGCGGAGAGCGTCTTTGCGCTGGTGGCGGGATTCTCATGCACCCACGGATTTTTGCTGTCGGCGCTGTTGCCGCCCATGCGGTTGAGATAGGAGTGGACCGCTGCGGATTCCGGCGCTGCCGCGGCCAGCACCCAGGCCCGTTCGTGATAGGCATTGGTCGGGAATGCCACCCACGCCGCCATCGGAGCCCGCTTGGCGAGTTCCGCCAAGGCCGCGCTCGCTTGATAGGAGGCCGGCACATTTCCGGTCAGTACCCAGTCCGGATCGGCCAGAAATTTGCAGTGCAGAACATCGATGTCGCTCAAGGCCGCTTCATAGCGCTTGAGGAGTTGCGCGTCGTGCTCGAGACGATCGGTCGATGTCATCAGCGCCGAGATCGCCTCGCTGACTTGGGCGGCGCGGGTCGGAGAATCGGCGACATTGGCGCCGACCCAGCCGATCAACGCCGCCGCCATGGCATGGATGCTTTGCAGCGATGGATCGGCGAGCACGGCTTGCATTACGACTGGGGCTACAACATGTCCCGTCCGCTTGTCGGCGCGCTGCCCGACGATTTCGATCATGTGCATCTGATGCACATTCCGCTCGATCGCACACGCATGACCGGCAGCTTGCCATGGGGCCTCGAATTGCCATTGAGGCCGTTCTTCGGCGTGATGGCGGTGGCGCCGCCGAAGAACTGGGTCACAGTCGCGTCGCCGCCGCCGCGCCGCAACGGCGGCAATATGGACAACAAGGAGTTAGTGGCCGGCACCACGCTGTTTCTGCCGATCAATGTCGACGGCGCCCTGTTCTCGGTCGGCGACGGTCACGGCGTCCAGGGCGACGGCGAAGTCAACATCAACGCGATCGAAACCGG
The DNA here is from genome assembly GCA_049677525.1 of Xanthobacteraceae bacterium. Taxonomy (GTDB): domain Bacteria; phylum Pseudomonadota; class Alphaproteobacteria; order Rhizobiales; family Xanthobacteraceae; genus BOG-931. The sequence goes on along the minus strand of JBAUCK010000263.1, from coordinate 1,300 downwards.
CCTGATCGGCACGTTCGAACTACATCCGCGCGACGACATGAAGCTTGAATGGCCGATGGCGGAAACACCGACGCATGTCATGACCATGGGCTTCGATCCCGACCTCGACAACGCGGTGGTGATCGCGCTGCGCGACATGATCAGGCTCATTAGCGCGCGGACCGGCATTTCGCGCGAGGAGGCCTATGCGCTCTGCAGCCTCGCCGCCGATCTGCGCCTCACCCAGGTGGTGAACGGCCCCAAAGGCATCCATGTGATGCTGGAGAAGTCGATGCTGCAGAAGGGCCGCGCCGTGCCGGCTTAGGCCGCAGCATCGGTGACTTTGATCAGAACTGGTTGTATTGCGCGATCACCGCGCCAAGCTCAGGAAATCGGAGCATGAAATTAAGGATCAGCAAGCAGCCGATGAGAGCAAGCGCGATTTGCGGCTTGATGCCGCCAGAATACGAAAACCTGACACCAGAGAAGCAAAATTGGGGCCGCTTGCTCCCGCGTCATGACGCAGCTGATATGAGATTTGGCGGCGCGGCTCCGTGATTTCCGGCACGAAATGGACGGTACGCTCGGCCATTTATCTCCGCACATATGGAACAATGCCTTAGATTCGTCGCGTTTCCGCTACGAAGCGTGAAACGACGGCGCAGGCGCGGGCAACGACAAGGATTTTTCGACATGCACACGGATTTTGATATCGCCTTTCCCATCGCCCATATCAGCTTCAACGTCCTTATCGCACTCGCGGTGTTCGGCGCGACGATCGTCACCGATGCGGTCTTCGTGATGTTCACGGCGGCTGTCGCCGCGCGGCATCGTTTCCGCGCCGCGAACTGGAGCGCGGTCTGGTATCTGCTCGCGGCCGTTTCGGTGATCAGCTATACTTCGAACGCGGTCTATGTCGTGTTCGCCGCCGGCGGCTCGTGGGTCGGCGCTTATTTGTCGATGACGTGGCTGCATCGGAGCGACCCCGTCGCGGCGCCGGTGCCGCCGGTCCCGCCGCTGCAGCCCGGGCCTTAGAGCATGATTCGGAGGTTGCGCGGCCTACCATCGGCCGCGTCGGGTGACGGAAACAGCGCCGGCCGCGTCACTCCGGCTTGAAGTTTATCGCCACGCCATTGATGCAATAGCGCAGATGGGTCGGCGGCGGGCCGTCATCGAAGACGTGGCCGAGATGGCTGCCGCAGCGGCTGCAATGCACCTCGGTGCGGGCCATGCCGTAGCTGGAATCGGTCGAGCTCTCGACCGCGCCGGGCTCCGGATCGTTGAAGCTCGGCCAGCCGGTGCCGGATTCGAATTTCTTCTT
>JBAUCK010000262.1:0-41031 GCA_049677525.1 Xanthobacteraceae bacterium | reverse complement strand
CCACCCGCGCGCAACTGTTCGGGCTCGAGGAAGCCCACCCCGCGGCGCTCGCGCCCGCCAAGCCGCCGCGCACGACTCTCTCGCCGACCATGGCGCTGCGTGACGGCGAGCCTTACCTCGCCTGGGGTTCGCCGGGCGGCGATGGCCAGGATCAATGGATCACGCAGATGTTCCTGCGCCTCGTCCATTGCGGCATGAATCTGCAGGAAGCGATCGACGCGCCGGCTTGGCATTCCGAACATTTCCCGAGCTCGTTCTGGCCGCGCACGTCGCGCCCCGGCGTATTGGTGCTCGAAAGCCGCGTGCCGCAGAAAACTGTCGACGAATTGAAGCGCCGCGGTCACGAGGTCGAGATCGGTCCGGACTGGTCTGAAGGCCGCCTCACCGCGGCTTCGCGCGTCGGCCGCCGCCGCCGCGCTGCCGCCAATCCGCGCGGCATGCAAGGCTACGCTGCGGGGCGGTAGTTACGCCGCGACGGTCGCCAAGAACTCTTCGACTTCGCGGCGGAGCTTCGCGGTGGCGTCCTCGACTTCCTCGGACGCGCTGAGCATGGTTTCCGCCGAGCTCTTGATCTGCGTGACGCCGCTTGCCACTTCGCCGAGCGCCAAGGCGATGCCCTTGGCGCCGGTCGCGGCGCTCGCGACATTGTGAGAAATCTCGCCGGTCGCCGCGTCCTGCTGCTCGACGGAAATCGCAACCGAAGGTATTGATGTCCTGCATGCGCTGGGTGATGTCGAGGATCGCCGACACCGCCTTGCCGCTCGAGTTCTGTACCGAGAGAATTTCCTGGGTGATCTCTTCGGTGGCCTTCGCGGTTTGCACGGCGAGCGATTTCACTTCCGAAGCGACGACGGCGAAACCGCGCCCGGCCTCGCCGGCCCGCGCCGCCTCGATTGTGGCATTGAGCGCGAGCAAATTGGTCTGGCCGGCAATGTTTTGAATGAGCTTGACCACGTCGCGGATCTTCTGCGCGACATTGGCGAGCGCCGTGATGTCGTCATTGGTCGCCGTCGCGTCGGCAGCCGCGCTGCGCACTACATCGTTGGTCTGGCCGAGCTGGCGGCTGATCTCTTTGATCGATACCGAAAGCTCCGCCGCCGCCGCGGCCGCGGCCGCGGTCTCGACATTGGTCGAAGCCTCGTTCGAGCCGCGCACCGCACTCTCGGCGCGCTGCATGGTATGATCCGAGGTCGTCAGCAGCGATTTGGCGGCGGCTTTCATGGCGGCCGCGCTCTGGCTCACGGTCTTGAGCCCACCGTCAACTCGCGCGCGAAACGACGAAATCGCCGTATCCGTCTGTTGCCGCCGCTCCTCGCGCTGCAACAGCGCGTCGCGCTCCTTTTCGGCGCGCAGCCGGTTGGTGACGTCGAAATGCGTGGCGACCCAGCCGCCGCCGCGGATCGGACAGTTGACCAGCGAGATCATGCGCCCGTCGCCGAGCTCGACGATTTTGGATTCGGTCTGTCCCTCCGCCACCAGCCGCATCGCTTGGGCGACATAGGCATCCGGGTCGCCGGTGAACGTGCCGGAGGCCGTGCGCTGCATCAACAATTGCCGCAGCGGCGTACCGGCTTTGGCATCATTCGGACCCAGGCCGTACATTTCGATATAGCGCTCGTTGCACAACAACAGACGCCCCAGGGCATCGAACATGCAGAGGCCCTGCGTCATGTGATTGATCGCGGTACGCAACACGCGTGTATGCGAACGGCGAAGCGCGCGTTGACCAACGGCCCGGCAAGCGCTGCAGCGCCGAGCCCGAACGGCGCCCCCATCAGCCGGCTCGGACCGTAAAACGAGACAACGGCAAAACCAGCGGCAAATCCGAGCGCGCCCGCCAGGAATTGGAAACTGCTGAGCATCGCGCGCCGATGTCACAAGAATGAGCGCGCGCAAGATATTCGCCGGGCGTTGTCTTGTGGTTAACAAGTTGCCAGCGAAAGTCCTTAACAAAATCTAAATCGGGCAACCGGGACCGGCCATTGGCCCGGAACCGCGCGATCAGCTTTGCGGGATCACCGGCAGCAGTAAATAAGATTCCCTGTGGCCGCCGGCATAGATCGTGTTGACGGCGCCGCTATTGTAGTCGGCGTGATAGTGTAGGTATTGCGCGCTGCCGATGCCGTCGCGCGGCTGGATGTCGAGCCGGATGCGATGGCCTTTCTTGAAAACCATCGAGGTCGGCCAGATTTCGACCTCGACCTTCACGATCTCGCCCGGCGTCAGATACAGCCGGCGCAGATGCTTGTGATAGGGCCGATAAGGCAACGACAGTTCCGGATCGAGCTCGCGATGCGAGACGCGGAGCCACCCTTTGGCCACCGGCACCGGCGCGCCCTGCTGGCCGGTTTCAAGAATCTCGGTGCCGTCGGGGCCGATATTGCGCAAGGTCAGGAACAGATCCATGTCCTCGGTCGTGCTCGAGACCCACAAGACGCAGGCGAGCGGCCCGGTGATTTCGGTATCGACCGAGAGCTTTGTCGTCTCGAGCGCCACGCCCATGCCCGGCTTGATGCCGCCGCCCATGACTTGCGAGGACGCCGCCGAGGTCGAGCCCATGGTGCCGAGGCTTGACCCCGGATAACTGCGCGAACCGACCTCGGCCGGATTTTTCACGTCCAAAGCGCCGGTGAGCGGCGTGCCGGCAGGCGGCTCCGCCTGCGGCTGCGACAGGTCGAGATAAAGCTTAGTCCAGCGCGTGCGCTTGAGCGGCCATTCGTGCTCATCACGCCATTCGAAGGCGTCGCCGCCCTTGCGGATCGCAAGCTTCACCGGCGGCTCGTCCATCACGCCGTTGTCGGTACCCTTGAGCCAATAATCGAAGAAGCGGATCTGATCGCCGCGCCCCTCATCGGTATAGAAGGGATGCACGTGCGAGCCGAGATGGATGCGGAGCTTCCTGTGCGGCGTCGCCGCGCGCATGAAGGCCTCGGTATTGCCGCGCAAATGCAGCGCCATGCCCGACCAATTGCCGACCGAATAGATCGGCACGTTAATCTTGTCCCACTGCGCCTGTGCACCACGGAACACGCCGGTGTCGAGATTGTTGCGCAGCCAGAAATGCAGCGTGTTGACCTGCCAGCCGTCGGGCTGATGCACCGAGGCGCGCCCGAGCAGATGATGCAACAGATGCGCGGTGAACCATTGGTCATGAACAGGTTCAAAATGCCGCCGTGATAAAGCGCATCGCGATAGATGTCGGCAAACCCCTCCCACGGAATGATCGCCTTGAGCGAGGGCGGCGCGAGATTGGCGACAAACCATTGATTGATGGCGAAATAGGAAATGCCGAGCAGACCGACATTGCCGTTGCACCAAGGCTGCGCCGCCGCCCATTCGACGGCATCGTAAAAATCGACGGCCTCGGCAAACGACCACGGCTCGCATTGGCCGGGTGACTTGCCAGTGCCGCGGCCGTCGACACGGACGGCGGCGTAACCGCGCGGCACCCACCATTTCGGATTGACGGTCTCCCAGTTCATCCATTCGTTCTGCGGCTCGCCGAGCGAGACGGGCACGATCCAGAGCTTGTCTTTTTGATAGGGGCCGAGATTGAGAATGGCCGGATATTTGCCGTCGCCATAGGGCCGGAACACGTCCCCCTTCAGGCGCGCGCCGTCCCGCATCGGCACGTCGACATCCTGATCGAAGACAATAGGATGAGTGGGAGCGGTAATGACCTCTGGTTTATTCACGTCTGATTATTCCCTGACCTCCGCTCTGCAGCTTTATCATTCCGTGTCGATTTTCACATCGGTCGTTATCTTGCGCCACGTATCCATCTGCTGCGCCAGCCAGGTCTTGGCGTCGGCGAGAGAGGCATTGGGCACAATGTTGAAGGTCTGCTTGTGGAACGAGTCGACGGCCTCGGGCGACTTCAATGCGGCGACAGTCGCGTCGAAGATTTTCTGCAGCACATCCTTCGGCACGCCGGCCGGCGCGAACAAAGCCTGCCAGGCAATGGTGCCGACGCCGGGATAGCCGATCTCCTGCATGGTGGGCAGGTCCGGATAATCGGGCAGCCGCGCATGATCGACGAGCGCGAGCGGGCGCAGGCTGCCGGCCTTCACCTGCGGCGCGGTCGAGGCGAGATTGAGAAAGGCGACCTGCGTCGAGCCCGAAAGCATGTCGTTGATGACGCCGGAGGCGCCGGCTTTGTTGGGGATGGCGACCATATCGAGATCGCCGGCGCGCTTGGCGAAATAGGCCATGTCGTAATGCGGATAGCTGCCGTTGCCGACGGTGCCGTAGCGCACCTGCCCCGGATTCTTCTTGGCGTAATCGACGAGCTGCGGCACCGTGTTGACGTCAAAATTCTTCGTGGTCGCGACCAGGAACGCCGGAATGTCGACCGCATTGGTGATCGGCACGACATCTTTCATGTAATCGAAGGTCAACTTCTGCGCATAGATGATCGGCGTGATCGCATTGGTCGAGACATTGCCGATCATCAGCGTGTAGCCGTCGGCCGGCGAATGCACCATTTCCTCGATCGCGAGCATGCCAAAAGCGCCGGGCTTGTTCTCGACGAAGAACGACTGGCCGAGCGCCTTGCCGAGCTGGTCGGCGAGAATGCGCGCCACGATATCGGTCGCGCCGCCCGGCGCGTAGGGCACAACGATCTTCACCGGCCGCGATGGATATTTACCCGGAGCTTGCCCGAACGCTGCACCCGCCGCGACGCATAGCAGCGCGGCAAGCAGAATTTTCATAAACCTCATGCGCTCCTCCCGTTTTCATTTCGCGGCACCGTACATGCGAGGCCGCTGAAATTGTTCGACGTCTATTTCATAAGCGTCTTTTCATTTCCTGGCGGCCGTCCGGAACAGCCTGCCATTTGTGTCCAAGTCTTTGGCGACATATTGGTCGAATTGCTCGGGCGTCATGGGGAGCGGATCGACCGCAAGCTGCTTGAGCTTTTGCTGCATCGCCGGCGCCTGCAACACGCGGCTCGCCGCCGCGTAGAATTTCTGCACGATGTCGCGCGGTGTTCTCGCCGGCATGAATACGCCGTACCACACTGTGTAATCGGAATCGGGATAGCCGGCTTCGAGCGTGGTCGGAACATCCGGCAGATCGGCCGCGCGCGTCGGCGTCGAAATGGCAAGCGCGGTAAGCCTGCCGTCGCGGATCAGTGGCAGCGCCGTCGAGATCGGACAGAAGTAGAGGTCGATCCGTCCGCCCAACAGATCGGTCAGCGCCTCCGCACCGCCTTTATAAGGAATATGCGTCGCCTCAAATCCGGCGCTGGCGCGAAAGCGCTCGGCGCTGACATGGGTCGCCGTGCCGACGCCGGCTGAACCGTAATTGATCGTGCCGGGATTGGCCTTTGCCGCCGCGACCAGGTCCTGCACTGTCTTCCAGCCCCTCGCCGGATTGACCACCAGCACATTGCCGTTCTTGCCAAGCGGAATGACGGCGGAGAGATCTTTGGCCGTGTCGTAAGGCAAATCCGTCACGATCCAGGGCGCGACGGTGAGCGCGGAGGAATCAGCAAGAATCGTGTAGCCATCGGGCTCGGCGCGCGTCACCTCACCGACGCCGAGCGCACCGCCCGCCCCGCCGCGGTTCTCGATTACGATCGGTTGCCCGAGCACCGGGCTCAGCTGATCGAATACAGCGCGGGGAATAATGTCGGTGGCGCTGCCGGCAGTGAATGGAATGAAGGCCCGGATCGGTTTCGCCGGCCAGTCTTGCGCCGATACTGGCCTGGCTAGCACCGCCGTCGCCACAGCAAACAAGACAACGCAAAACCACGGCTTTGACTTACGCATCACACCTCACTCAGACCTCAAGCGGCCCATTGGCACATGCCGATCCAGGCCGTCATGCAGCTTTTATGCCGTGCAGGCTGTGCGAGGCGTCCTTGACGGTAAAGAACACGACATCGGCGCCGGGGCCGGCTTTGCCGTCATGCACTGTGTCGGCGGGAATGTAGAGCACCGAGCCCGGCTTGGCCTCGACCGTCTGGCCGCCGATGGTGGCGTGAAAGGTGCCTTCGAGGATGTAGATCCATTGCTCGTTGGGGTGCGAATGCGCGGCGGCGCCGGTGCCCGCCGGCATGCGCATGAGGCCGACGATCATGCGATCGCCCTCGACGCAGGCGCCGTTCGCCGTCGAATAATCCGGACCACCGAGAATGTGATTCACATTGGCGAGGTTGAAGAGGTATTCGCCGGCGCCGGCCCGTTTAGCGCCCGGCGTACGTGCGGCTGGGGCCGAAGCAGCCGGGCGGCGGTTTAAGTCTGCAGTCATGTGGATAACTCCTCGGCACGATACGGGACGGCGCGGCCCGGCGATGCTAGTTGAGCGCTTGAGCCGGCGCCAGGGTATGAATGCTGGCTGAAAGTCGCATGGAAAAGGCATTCCGATCGCATCTCCAGGCGGCTTCCGGCGCCGGACATTACGCCTTCATGGTTCGGTCATCTTTTTCGCCGAACTGTCGGAAGACCTGGGGGAGCTATGATGATCCGGCCGACCGCCGCGCTTGTGTTCAGCGGCCTTCTGCTCTGCGCGGCGCCGCTGGCGGGCTGCACCGACAATGCGCCATCGAGCAGCCAGCCGAGTTTCTATATCGATCTGTCGCAGCCCGGCACGGTGCTCGACGCCAATGCGGCGCAGTCGATGATCTCCGGCTACCGCAGCAATAACGGTCTCGGCCCGCTCACCATCGATCCCGACCTGATGCGGCTTGCCAGCGATCAGGCGCAAGCCATGGCGGCGCGAGACAAGCTCGATCACGATGCCGCGCATCCGTTTCCGGAGCGACTGCGCAAGTCCGGCTACAATGCAAGCGTCGCAGTCGAGAATATCGGCGCCGGCTACCACACGCTCGCGGAAGCCTTCTCCGGTTGGCGCGATTCTCCGCCGCATCGCGCCAACATGCTCAATTCAAGCGTGACCCATATGGGCATTGCGGCGGTCTATACGCCGAAGTCGAAATACAAAGTGTATTGGTCGCTGATCATGGCCACGCCCGACGGGCACCACAGCTGATCCCGCCTACTCTTGCGGCCCTCTCTCGAAGAGTTTTAGTCCAGGCGGAATGACGGCCCAGTCCGGACGGCCGCTGGTGTAGATCGCGATCGCCGGATGAAACAGCGACGGATCGTCGAGCGCGCCGGCATAGATCGTGAACGAGGTGTCTTCGCCGACTTCGCCGCCGAAGACGAGACTGCCGCAGACGGGGCAGGAATTGCGCACAGCGTTACCGCCGCTTGCCGCTTTCGATATGAATTTCAGGCTTTCGCCCGCTGACGCGCACCGCGCTCGCGGCAAAGCCGATGAACGGAATAAAGCCGGAACCGGACGCCTTGCGGCAATCCTCGCAATAGCAGTGGCCCATATAATCGGGCGCGCCTTCGGCCTCATAACGCAACGCGCCGCGGAGACACCCGCCGCTGAAACGCGTCTTTGGTTTCTTCATTGCCGCTCTCCGGCATCAAATCATGTCGAACATTTTCTGGTCGAAGGTTTTGCGCGCGTCGTCGAGAAGCGGCGTCACTGCCGCGCGGAATTGCGCGTGCTCATCCGAGGTCAGCGTCACGATCTCGCAGCCGGCCGCTTCGATGGCGGCGCGCGCTTCGCGGTCTTCTTCGATGGCGAGGTTGCGCTGGAAGGCGACGGCCTTGTCGACGGCCGCGCGCATCGCGTCTTGCAGGTCCTTCGGCCAGGCGTCGAATTGCGTGCGATTGAGGAAGATCGGCCGCGAAATGTAGAAATGGTTGGTCACCGTATGGAAGTGATGAAATTTGTGCACGCCATAAGTGACGGTATTGGCGAACGGATTTTCCTGCGCGTCGATCGTTCCGGCTTTGATCGCAGCGATGGCTTCGGTGAGATCCCAGCGCAGCGGCACGGCGCCGAGCAGCTCAAAAGTGCGCGCCTGCACCTCGCTCGGCAGCACGCGGATGCGCATGCCCTTGAGATCGGCCGGCGTGTGCAAGGTCCGCAGCCGGTTGGAGATATGACGGAAGCCGTTCTCGAAATAGCCGAGGATACGGTAATTCACCCGCGCCTCGATACGCTCGGCGAGATTTTTGCCGAGCGCGCCGTCGATCGCAGCGCGCGCCTGGTCGCGCTTCTCGAACAGAAACGGCAGATCGACAAAGCCGAGCTCGGGCACGCGGTCGGTCAGATAGCTCGACGACTGGTAGCCGAGCGAGAGCACGCTATCCTCGACCAGCCACAGAATCTCTTCGGCGCGGTAGCCGAGATCCATGATGTTCCAGACATACTTGACGTCGATGCGGTCGCCGAACTGCGCCTGCAGCGTGTCGCCGATCAGTTTGAGCGAGCGTGAGAACGAGGTGGTCGGCGGTCCATAACCGCCCATGCGGATTGCAATCGGTTTGGCCATTTGGTCTTGCAGCGCCCTTTGCGTTTCCCAGGGCATGATCCGGAAAAGTGGAAAGCGGCTTTCCGAAAAAGATCATGCCTCATCGTGAATGCCGGGAGATACGCGTGAAACGCCGGCAAAAGTCAACGATGGCCGAGCTGCCCGCGGAGCGATTTTGCAGCTCCAATCGATGCGTCACGTAGGCTTTCGAGGTGGCGAGCTATTGTGAACGAGGCGCCGGAACGGACGGCGATCAGGCGATCGCAAAGAGGAAGCCGCTCGCGCCAGAGATTGTCGAGGATCGGATTGCCCGGCGCCGCGCAGGAATCGGTGCGCGAAATCGCAGGATTTTCGGCGAGACCCTCGGTGAGGGCGGCCGAGAGCAGAACGCCAGGGGCAAAGCGTGCCAGTGTTTTGTCATAGGCCGTTTTCCAGTACCGGGCGCCGTCGCCGCTGCGCAGCGTGACGGCGGCCGCGACCGCGCGGCCGTCGATGAGAATGCGATTGACCGCGACCTTGCCTTCGGCGGCGAGCGCCTGGATCGCGATCTTCATGAAGCTCTGCACCTCGTCGTGATGTGCGGCGGCGGTGCCGCTATTGCCTTTCCAGCCGCTGGCCTCGAGCGCAAAGAAATCCTCGATCTCTCTGGTGACCGCTTGCGGCGCGGTGCTCGCGGTGAACAACAGCGCGCCGAGATCGCCGAGGCGGCGCATGCTGCGGCGCAGTTCGCGATGCCGATGCGCCGAGATCGCCTGTTCAAGATAGGCCGCGCGATCGTCGCCCGGCACCAGCTGCGGCCGGCTGTGACGGGCAAAATCGGCGAACGGCATCTGCAGGCGGCGCAGCGCCGCCGTCAGCGCAATCCTAAAATGACCGTCTTCGACAATAAGCGGCAACAGGAGCAGGCCGGGCTGCGCCCGATCGCGTGCAAGATAAGCGAGCCAGGCGGAGATCACAGGATCCGCCGCCTCGCGCTCGACAAGCGGCGTGCCGAGCGGCGCATAAGGATGCGTCCAGGCCTGCAGAACCGGCAGCGTCAGACCGTAGCGGCGCCGCACCACCCGCGCCGGGAAAAAGCCAAGGAGCTTCTTCGGCGCATCGCCCGACCATACCAGCGCGGCGCCGACGTCGCGGCCGAACACTGCCCCGGCGGCCAACGCAAAAGCCGGCTCGTAAAACACGTTGGGTTCGAGCGCGCGCGCGGCAAGGCACCGCCATTCGTCCGCGATCGCGACGAGATCGGCGAGCCAGCGCCATTCCACGGCAAACGAATTGATCGGATAGCGGTCGGCGAGAACGGCGCGGCGGGCGCTGGCGATCGCCGCAACGGTTCCCTTCAAGGCAGCACGCGGAGCGTAATCCGAATCGATGGATGCCAAGACAACAACCAAGCTAACGAGCCGACCGCGGCGCCAAAACGCACGCAGGCGAAATCAGGAAGCCGGCAGCTTTAGCAAGGAAGCGTTAAGAATCGGTTGGAAGAAATTAACGAATTGGGCAGCGAATCGCGGAGCATGATCTCGAAAAGTGGCAACCAGTTTTCGGAAATGATCATGCTCCAACGAAGAATCTAGAAGACTGCGACGAGTTCTTCGACGTCCGACAGCGAGGCCGCGATAATGTCGCGCTCCTTGCTGCCGAGCCGCGGCTGCGGCGGCACTGGATCGCCGACGTCATAACCCTTAATTTCGAGCGCCGCCTTGATGCAGGCCGCGAGGTTATAGCGGGCGAAGATCTCGTTGATCTGCCAGAGCCGGCGCTGCAGTTCCATCGCCTCCTTCCAGCGTCCGTCGCGGCAGAGCTCGTAGAGCCTCACGCTCTGCCGTGGAATGACGCAGGCCGGCCCCGCCATCCAGCCGACGCCGCCGATCAGCATGACGCAGGCCGGGATATGCGCCGATGCCGAGAACACTTTCATATCCGGGCAGCGATTGGCGATCGACAAGAGCCGTCCGGTATTGGTCGAAGCGTCCTTGATGTAGCGGATGCGCGGATGCTCACTCAGCCGCGCGATGACGTCGAGCGTGAGATCGGTGCGCTGGAACTGCGGATTGGTATAGAGAATGACCGGCACATCGACCGCGTCGGCGATGGCGCGGAAATAGCTTTCGACCTGCGGCTCAGCGAGCGGGAAATAGGATTCGAGAATGGCGAGGATGCCGCTGGCGCCGAGTTTTTGGTAGCCCTTTGCCTGGTTGACCGCGTCCCCCGTCGCGGTCGCGGCAACACCCGCCACAACCGGCACGCGGCCGGCGGCGGCTTCGATGGTCGCACGCACCACGTCAATGCGCTGCACGGTCCGCAGATAAGCGAATTCCCCAGTCGAACCGAGCGGCGTGACGCCGTGCACGCCAGCTTCGATCAGATCATTGACCAGTTCGCCGAGCACATTGGTCTTCACGTGTCCGTCGCTATCGACCGGGGACACCAGATAGGGCAGGACGCCGTGAAGCTCTTTCATTTGCCGGCTTTTTGTAGGGCGAGTGCATCGGCCCATACTTTAGACCGATCGTCGTCGAACACCAAAGCCGGATTCTCTGGAACCGTGACCCATGCACCGCTTTTGATCTCGTCGTCGAGCTGCGACGGCGCCCAGCCGGCATAGCCGAAGGCGACCAGACTCTTTTGCGGGCCTTTGCCGAGGCCGATATCGCGCAAGACTTCGGCTGCTTCGGTCAGCGCCACGTGGCCGTCGATGTCGATCGTGTCGGGCTTGCGATAATCGGTCGAGTGCAGCACGAAGGCGATTTCCGGACTGACCGGCCCGCCAAGAAACATCAACACGTCGTTGGCCACGCCGCTAGAGTCCGAGCCCATGGCCGTGAGCACTTCGGCGATCGGACGGCTGCCGGCGGGATGATTGATGACGATGCCGAGGGCGCCGTCGCGATTGTGCTGCGCCATCAGAACCACGGCGTGATCGAACGGCGCGGGCAGATCGGGCGACGCGATCAGAAGCTCGCCCTCGGTCGAAGTGCGGCCGGAAACGTCGGGCACCGTTGGCAGCGCGGCATGAAGCGCCGTCGCCGAGACGGCAATAACCGCCGCCGCCAGAACCCATTGCCCACGATCGCGGAACAGCACGGCCGAGCCATCATTAAGCGCCAGAACCGGCGTATGATCGCGCCACGGCACCGGATGTTCAAGACTCTCCACCGGCGGAGCATCCTAGTTCCGATTATCGGCCTCGCCAAAGGCAATTCGGCCTCGCCAAAGGCAATGATGTATCCTTCGGGGTCGGCAATATAAAAATCTTTTGTTCCCCACGGCGTCCGTTCCAAAGGCTTAAGGATCGCCACGCCTTTTGCCGTGCATGCATCATAGAGTGCAGCTACGCCGATGACGCTCGCGTAAATATCGAGATGTTCGTTGTCCCGCCGATGAGCGCGGTCCTCGATCTTCTTGGGCGCGCATTTGAGATGGATCTCGACATCGTCCCGCGCGCCGATGGCGTAAAATCCACGCCATGTCGGGCCGAACGAGAAACCAAGAACGTCTTGATAGAATTTAATCGCGCCTGGCAGGTCGTCCACGAGCAATTGCGGTGCGAAAGACTTCAGACGCGGCGAAGCATTCATAACACCCTCTCGGCCGTTCGTTTAATCCTCTCAACTTGCCTATCGATCGTTTATCGCGACATGTCAGACGAATTGCACCGCGATGCCGCCAAGATTGCCGAAATCGGCGTGCAGCGTGTCGCCTTTGCGCGCGAAGACGACACGCGTGAACGAACCGGCGAGCACGATATGGCCGGTTTCGAGCGTCACACCATGCGCTCCGAGCTTGTTGGCAAGCCAGGCCACGCCGAGCGCCGGATGACCAAGCACGCCTGCAGCCACTCCCGTCTCCTCGATTTCGGCATTGCGATACATGACGCCGCCAACCCAGCGCAGATCGACGTCGAGGGGCTTGATCGGCCGGCCGCCCATGACGATGCCGGCGGCAGCGCCGTTATCGGCCACCGTGTCGAAAATCTTGCGCTGATCCTGCAAGCGCGCGTCGACGATCTCGATCGCCGGCACGACATATTCGGTGGCGCGCAGCACGTCGGTGAGATTGATGCCCGGCCCCTTGAGCGGCTTGCCCATGACGAAAGCAAGCTCGATCTCGACCCGCGGCAGGCAATAGTTGTCATGCGGAACGCTGGCGCCGTCAGCGACCATCATATTGTCGAGGAGATGGCCGTAATCCGGCTCATCGATCTGCGACGAGCGCTGCATCGCCTTCGACGTGAGGCCGACCTTGTGGCCGATCAATTTGGCGCCGGCCGCGATCTTGCGCTTGGCGACCTCGCTCGAAATCGCATACGAGTCCTCGATCGCGATGTCCGGCCAGGTCTTGGAGAGTTGCGTCGCCTGTTTGCGTTCCCTCTCGGCGTTGATGAGAATATCGGCGGCCTCGCTGCGGTCGGCGTCGGACATCATGGCGGAAACTCCTCCCTCCTAACGATTGGGGAGGAGCCTTAGCACATTTGTTATGAAGGCGAGTCCGCGCCGCGCGGACCGCTCATTGCTGGCAGGCGACGCGCAGCAGCACCGTCTCGACCGGACAATTGGCGGTCGATGGATTTTGGCCCGAGATCCACAGCGACGCCTTGCACCGCTCCGCGGTGCGGATATCGATCGGCCGACCGTCGCTGAAACCCTTGGCCTTGCAGACATCTGTCGCCGCACTTGCGCAATCGGGCGCGCCGTTGCCGGCGATCGGGCAGAGCTGCTGGGTCTCGATCAGCTTTGAGGTCGAGAACATGGCGTTGGCGGCATTCTTCATCGCCTGCGTCGCGTCCTTGGCGGCGTCGCTCTGCTTCTTGTTGAATTCATCGAGCTTGGCCTGTTGCTCTTTGAACTTGGCGTTGAGATTGGCGACCGACTCGTCCCACCACTGGCCGAGCCCGTTCAAAAAGCCACGCTTCTCTTCCGGTGCCGTCGACGGAGCCGCGGCTTGATTTGCCCCTAGTTGGTTGGCCGCAGGCTGGTTTGCATCAGTTGTGGCCGCCTTGTTGGGAGCTTGGCTCGGAGCTTGGCCTTGATTGGCGGATTGCGGCGGCGCGACAGGCGCCGGCTTGGCATCGCCGGACGGGGCCAGCCCGGCTGCAGGCGGCGCATTGTTCTGGGCATTATTGTTCTGCCCAAAGATCTGGGCCTGCGCGAGGCTCGCGGCCGCGCACAACAATGCCGCCGCGGCGAGCCCGCAGGCCGCCGATCGGCACTGTGTCCAACTAATATTGCTTCGCGTCACGGCCACTCCGTCATGGCCACCGGATGATTGCTCGATGAACAAAGCCATCGCGCAATGGGCTATCCCGCTTGCCGTTTGGTTCGCCCGCAAGGGGCCCCGACCCCGTTAACTCTCTGACCGAGCACCTGTCCTGACAACAAATCAGGCAATCAAATTAGGGCGGCAACAAGGTCACAATGTCTGCGCCAGGATATCCGCACCGGGACGGCAAGACCAACGATAAAGGGTTCCAAATCCCAAGTCCGGGTCCCGAGTCCGTGTCCCAAGTTTTCCTCGGCCGGTTTATTGGCTACCGCGCCCGCCAGCGCGACCAGATGAACCAGGCCAAAGCGGCCAGTAGGAGGCCGACAACCAGGACATCGAATTTGTGAAACAGGCTCCGGAAGGTCGGATCGCTGTCCCAGCGCTGGCCCAGGACGAAGCCGATATAGGCCAAGCCGAAGCACCACGGCCATGACCCGAGAAACGTGTAGACCTGGAATTTCATCATCGGCATCCGGGCGAGACCCGCGGGGAAGGCGATGAAGGTGCGGATTACCGGAAGCAACCGGCCGATGAAGACGGTGACCGATCCGTAGCGGGCAAAGAACCGCTCGGCGTGGTCGATCTCGGCATGGCTGATGAGCAAGTAGGCGCCCCAGCGCTCGAACGCCTTCCGGCCGCCGCTCGCAGCGACGTAATAGGCGATCGTGGATCCGAGATTACAGCCGAGCGCGCCTGCGGTTGCCGCCCCGATCAAGGTGAAGCGGCCGGTCGACACCAGATAGCCGGCGAAAGGCATGATGATCTCCGACGGCAGCGGGATGCAAGCCGACTCGATCGCCATCAGGATCACGATACCCAGATATCCGGCGGCCGAGATCACCTCGACAATCGCGGACACGAGAACCGACATCACGTGTTCAAGCATCGCTTGCGCCGTCGCGGAGAGGAGAAAATCAGCGCCGCTTGCGGCCGCGGCGGCCTTCGAGCATGACGATTTGCCGGCGAGGAAAATCTTCCGGCAGCTTCTTCGGCACTTTCTCGGCGATGCCGAGCAGCCGCTCGCGGCGGTCCATTTCCTTCCAGACGTCTTCGGAGCGGATGCCGGAGGAGACCCACAGCACCACGAGATTATAGATGAGGTCGGCGCTCTCTTTGACCACGGCCTCGCGGTCGCCGTTCATGGCGTCAATCACGACCTCGACCGCCTCTTCGGCAAGCTTCTTGGCCATCTTGCTGCGGCCCGCGCGAAGCAGCCGCGCCGTCCGCGACGTCGACGGATCGTCGTGGCGGCAGGCGTGGACCGCTTGGAACAGCCGTGTAATTGAATCGCTCATCTCGAATCACTCATAGCCAATCAGAATAACGCGATCGTGTCGCGATTGTGTTAATGCCATATGGAATCTTACGGATTCAATCATCCTGGGCGAGCAACCCGGCGTTGCCGCCAGCGGCCGCCGTATTGACCGTCACCACTTGCTCGGCGGTGAAGCGGCGCAGGTAATTGGGTCCCCCGGCCTTCGGCCCGGTGCCGGACAAATGAGTGCCGCCAAAGGGTTGGGTGCCGACCTCCGCTCCGATCATGTTGCGATTGACATAGACATTGCCGTGCGGAAGCCGCGCGGCGATGCGACCAATTGTCAGGTCGATGCGGGAGTGGATGCCGAGCGTCAAAGCCGTGCCGTTGGCCGCGATGTCGTCGACCAGGGCCTCAAGCTGTCCGGCCCGGAACCGGACCACGTGAAGCACCGGACCAAAGATTTCCTGTTTGAGATCGAGAGCGCGATCGAGCTCGATGATTGTCGGAGCGACGTAATTGCCTCCCGAGGGCGGTGCGGCCTCGGCGCGGAAGCGCAGCCGGCCGGCACGTTCGTTGGCGGCGATCCAATTGTCGAGCTTGGCCTTGGCGTCCAAATCGATCACCGGGCCGACGTGAGTAGCGATCTGCCGCGGGTCGCCGACTTTCAGCTCGCGCGCCGCGCCAGTTATCATTTCCAGCATGCGCTCGGCGACATCGTGCTGCAGGCACAACAGCCGCAATGCCGAGCAGCGTTGCCCGGCGGAACGGAAGGCTGAGGTGACAACATCGTCGCTGACCTGCTCGGGGAGCGCGGTGGCGTCGACGATCATGGCATTGATGCCGCCGGTCTCGGCGATCAGCGGCACGATCGGTCCGTCCCTTGCCGCGAGCGCGCGATTGATGGCCCGGCCGGTCTCGGTCGAACCGGTGAAGACCACGCCCACGACATGCGGATTGGCGACAAGGCTGGCGCCGACCGCGCCGTCACCCGGAACAAGATGCAACGCCGTCCTCGGCACACCGGCTTCATGCAACAGCGCGACCGCAAACGCGGCAATCAGCGGCGTCTGCTCGGCCGGCTTGGCGACCACGGTATTGCCGGCGGCGAGCGCCGCGCTGACCTGGCCGAGAAAGATCGCCAGCGGAAAATTCCACGGACTGATGCAGGCGAACACGCCGCGCCCGCGATAGCGCAGCACATTGCTCTCGCCGGTCGGCCCCGGCATCTGTTGCGGCGCGAGCGTCGTGCGGGCTTGTGCAGCGTAATAGCGGCAATAGTCCACCGCCTCGCGCAACTCGGCGAACGCGTCATCAAGCGTCTTGCCGGCCTCGTTCTGCAACAAGGCGAGCAATCGACCGCGATTGACTTCAAGACGATCGGCGGCGCGTTCGAGCGCAGAAGCGCGCTCTTCCGCTGGCGTCGTCGCCCAAGCCGAGAAACCGGCAGCCGCGGCGGCGACGGCGGAGCGCGCCACCGCATCGTCGCCGTCATACACCGTGCCGACAATGCTGCCGTCGATCGGCGAAACCATTTTTCGCTCGATGCCGGCGAGCGTGACGCCGTCGAGCAGCGGCGCGGCACTAGCTGACGCCGACGCGCTCCCGCTTACTTCGGCGAGTAGCGCGTCGAGACTCTTGCGCTCGCCGAATTCCACGCCGGCGGAGTTTTGCCGTTCCGGCTCATAGAGATCGCCCGGCAGCGGAATCTTTTTGTTGCGTGCGTCCTCGGCGGAGGCGATCCGGCTCTGCGGCCGGCGCAGAATATCGGCGATGGGCACGCGCGCGTCGGCGGCAACCGAGACAAAAGAGGAATTGGCGCCGTTCTCGAGGAGCCGCCGCACGAGATAAGCCAAGAGATCACGATGGCCGCCGACCGGCGCATAGATGCGGCAGGCTGCTGCTGGAAATTCGGCACGCAGCGCGTCATAGAGCGGCTCGCCCATGCCGTAGAGCCGCTGGAATTCAAAGCCGTCGACGCTGCCGGCATCTTCGATGACGCTTGCGACCGTGAGGGCGTTGTGGGTGGCGAATTGCGGAAAGAGTCTGTTGCGCGCCGCGAGCAGCCGCCGCACGCAGGCCATGTAGCAGAGGTCGGTCATGGCCTTGCGCGTGAAGACCGGATAGTCGGGCAGGCCCCGTTCCTGCCCGCGCTTGATCTCGGTGTCCCAATAAGCGCCTTTGACCAGCCGTACCGCGAGCCGGCGGTTCTTGGCGTCCGCTACCTCCTCGATCCAACTGACAACCGCGAGCGCGCGTTTCTGATAGGCCTGCACCGCAAGGCCGAAGCCGTCCCAGCCGGAAAGCGAAGCATCGCCGATCGTCGCCGCGATAATGTCGAGCGACAATTCGAGCCGGTCGGCCTCTTCGGCATCGACGGTGAACTGAAGATCATGCGCCTTGGCCAGTTGCGCGAGTTCGATCAGGCGCGGCACGAGTTCATGGAGGACGCGCTCGCGCGAAATCGCCTCATAACGCGGATGCAGCGCCGAGAGCTTGACGGAAATGCTGGGCCGCGCCGTCGCTGCGCCTTTGGCGGCCTTGCCGATCGCCGCGATCGCTCCGGCATAGGCGTCGAAATAAGTGTCGGCATCGTCCGCGGTGCGCGCGCCCTCGCCCAGCATGTCGAACGAATAGCGTATCTCAGCATGTGAGCGGGCGCGGGCGAGCGCCTCATCGATGGTCTGCCCGAGCACGAAATGCGAACCGAGGAGCCGCATCGCCTGCCGCGTCGCCGCTCGTATCACCGGCAGACCGAGGCGATGCGCGACATTGTCGAGGATCGTCTCAGGCGTCTCGCCCGGGGAAATAACGCGCGCCGCGATGCCAAGCGTCCAGGCCGAAGCCGAGACCAGGAGCGCGGTCGAATGCATGTCGCCGTCGAGCCAGCGGCCGGCGGCAAGCTTGTCCTCGATCAGCCGATCGGCGGTTGCGGTGTCAGGCACGCGAAGCAGCGCCTCCGCGAGCACCATCAGCGCCAAGCCCTCTTTGGTCGACAGCGAGTAGGCGTGAAGGAAATCGTCGATACCACCGACGCCGCCGACCTTGGCGCGGATCGCCTCGATGAGCTTTTTGGCCCGGATATCGATCCGGCTTTCGGCGTCCGCGTCGCGCGCAGCGTCAGCCAAAAGCGCCGCGGCGAAATCTTCGTCCGGCGGAGCAAACGGCGCGTGAAAAATAGGTAGCCCAGAATCGGGCGCGGTCATTGCTTTAACTTATCCCCTCCCGCGAAATTCCGGGAGGGGTGCGCAACGGATGTCTTGAAAGGCCCTCGGTACCGCAAAGTAGCGCGGCTGCAACACCGCCTGTCCTTCGAGCTCGAACTCGACGACCATCACCGAGCCCGGTGCCTTGCCGTGGATCTCGCGGCCGGCCTCGGTGTAACGGCTGATCTGTTTGATCTGCGAATCGGCGAAGACCGCGGTGTAAAACTTCGCCGCGTCTTCGGCCTCATTGTCGAACCACAGACATGGCGTGATCTTCTGCTTGAGCGCCGCCATAATGGACTCCTTGTGCTTGGATCTGCTTTCACTTCGCCGCGGCGAGATAAGCGTCGAGCCGCTCGAACGTGCCGCCCCAGCCGCCGCGCATGCCGTCGTGCGCCGCATCGAACGTGGCCTGTTCTTCTGGCGTCGCATCGAGCGGCGACCAGGTCAGCGTGAGTTTGCACTTGCTGCCCGGCGCATCTTCGAGCGTGACGGTGGTGAGCAATTTGAGCGGCCAAGTCGCGGCCAATGGATGGCGGGTGAGCCCGCCCGCCTGGTCTGAAAACGAATGCTCCCAGACCAGCCGCCGCGGCGGGGTAACCTCACGATAGACGAACTTGGTCCACATCACGCGGCCTTCGGAGTCGCGCATGGCGCCATGATAGGTACCGCCGACCCGCAGATCCATCTTTGACGAGACGACGGCGGAGCCCTTTGGGCCGAACCAGTGTTTCATGCGCTCGGGTTCGGCGAAGCATTTCCACAGCAGTGCCGGCGGTGCATCGAAAACACGCGTCGTCACGAATTCTTTGCCTTTGGTCTCGGCGGCAACCATGGCTGACCCCTTTCGATTTCACTTCCGATGTTGATGCTCGACTGCCGCGCCTACTGCGGGATGATGACCATCCAGCCGACACCGAATTTGTCGGTGAGCATGCCGAACCGCGGCGAGAAGAAGGTCTTGGCGAGCGGCATCGTCACCTGGCCGCCTTCGCCCAGCGCGCCGAATACTTTGTCGGCCTCGGCTTCGTCGCGCGCCGAGAAAGCGAGCGCGAAGCCCTGGAAATTCGTGTTGCCGGTGCAGCGGCCGTCCGACATCAGCACGGTTGTGTCGCCGATTTCGACCGCCGCATGCATGATCTTGTCTGCGCTGCCGGGCGAGATCATCGCCTGGTCGGGCGCATCTTTGAAGCGCATCAGCATTTTCGGCGTGGCGCCGACGGCTTTTTTGTAGAACTCCAAGGCCTCGTCGGCACGGCCGTCGAAGAACAGATAGGGCTGAACTTGCATGACTTGGTCCTTTCCTGCGTTGAGGTTTTATCGCTTCGGTCAAACCGAGGACGAGCGAGACCGAATTGCCCCGACATCACTCGCGAGTTTTTTCTGATTATTTTTCCAGAGGTCGCCGTCCCGCATCAGGCGGTCGAGAAGCGTGCGGATATGCCCCGCTTCCGCCGGCGTATGGGCAAGCGCGATGGCCCGATCGAAGGCGATGCGCGCCTCTTCAGTGCGGCCGAGCTGCAGCAGAAGGCCGCCTTTGAGGCCGAAAAAGTGGAAATAGGAGCCGAGCGGCTCAGCCAAGGGCGCGATCATCGCCAACGCTGCTTCAGGCCCCGCAACCTTGCTGACGGCAACCGCACGATTGAGCGTCACCACCGGCGACGGCTGCAGCCGTTCGAGCGTGGCATAAAGCTGATCGATCGCGGCCCAGTCGGTGTCCTCCGGCCGCGCGGAAAAGGCATGAACGCCTGCGATCGCCGCTTGGATCTGGTAAGGGCCCGGCCGGCGATGACGCCCGGCCTTCTCGATCAGCGCATGGCCTTCCGCGATCATGTCGCGGTTCCACAGGCTGCGGTCCTGGTCCTCGAGGACAATAATGGCGCCGTCGGCATCGAGCCGCGCCGGCGCGCGGGCGTGCTGCATCAGCAGCAGCGCCGTGAGACCCATGATTTCAGGCTCGGCGGGAAACAGCGTCAGCAGCAGGCGCGCCAGCCGGATCGCCTCCTCGCAGAGCGGCACGCGCATATGCGCCTCGCCGCCGCTCGCCGAATAGCCTTCGTTGAAAAGAAGATAGATCATCGCGGCGACGGCGCCGAGCCTTTCGGCGCGCTCGACCGCGCCAGGCGCGCCGAACGGAACGCCGGCCTGCGCCACGCGGCTCTTGGCCCGCGTGATGCGCTGCTCCATCGCGCTTTCGCTGACCAGAAAGGCCCGCGCGATTTCCTTCACTGTGAGGCCTGACACGACGCGCAGCGCCAATGCGATCTGCCGCACCGCCGGCAGATCAGGATGACAGCAAATGAAAAGGAGCCGCAATACGTCGTCGCGGTAATGCGAATCGTCAAGCCGCTCGGCGAGGTCGCTTTCGGCGTCGTCCAACTCGGAAATGACCTCGTCGGCCGGCAGCGGCGCGCTCTTCTTGCTGCGGCGCGCCTCGTCGAGCCCGATATTGCGCCCGACCAGCACAATCCAGGCGACCGCGTCGCGCGGCGGCCCGTTCAGCGACCAGCTCTTCAGCGCACGCAAACAGGCTTCCTGAAATGCCTCTTCGGCGCGATCGAGATCGCGGAAATAGCGCAACAGCGCGCCAACCGCTTGCGGACGCGCCGAACGCAGAACCGAGCCTATCCAGTCGACGTCGCTCACGAGACCTCGCGTTGCGGCTGATACAATTTCACCGGGCGGATTTCGAACACCACCTTCTCATCGCGGCCGATCTGCTTGGCGGTCTCGATGGCCTCTTCGAGCGAAGCGCAGTCGATCAGATAAAAACCGAGCAGCGCCTCTTTGGTCTCGGCAAAGGGACCGTCGAGCACGACGGGCTCACGGCCCATCCGCACCGTCGTGGCCGTGGTGGTCGGCATCAACCGCAAAGCGGGGCCGAGCTTGCCGGCGGCGGCGAGCTTGTCGGTCACTTTGTGGCGCTTGGCCAGGACGGCGTCGTCTTCTTCCTTGGTCCAGGAATTGGCGATCGCTTCATCGTGGCAGCAGAGAAACGCGTAGAGCATGGACCCTTCCCTTTCCAATCAAGGACGATCGACCCAGCCCGATCCCGACAGGCTCTCGAAAATTTTTGCCGGGACCGGTGCTTTATTGGGGCATGGTCTTTTACTAAATGCCCTAAGCCACTGATGCGGCATAAGCATCGAGCCGATCGAGCGACAGTCTCAGCTCCCGTTCGCTCCAAAAGCCGAATCCGCAGGCCGGTTCCCGGCGACCGGGCACCGGCGCTCGCAACCGCGCCTTCAGTTCGCCGACAAAATCCATCACAGCCATGATCTCGCCGGCATATTTCAGGCGTGCGAACATGTGACAGTAGAGCAGCAATTCCAGCATATCCTTCTCCCCTTGGATCATGCTCGTAAGACGAACGGCCATTCGCCAATCCGACATCCCACCAAAAAGACTCTCGATACCAAAAAGAATTTTGCCACCAAAAAAGTTTTGCATGGCGGGCCAGATGCAGCGCGGGGCTTCAATCCCTGTCCGGCGCCCCGAGCGGGAACAGCGGACGGAACGGCCGTGCCTCCTCCACCGCCCGGGTGAAGGACGGACGGGTAAGCAACCGCGCGCGGTACGCGCGGAGCACGGGAAACGCCTCGGAAATCCGGTGCGCCCAGTCCGCGTAGAATAGCGCCGGCGCCGCCGCGCAGTCCGCCAGTGTGAAGTCGGCACCTGCGGCCCAGGTCCTGCCGGCAAGTCGCCCTTCGAGCCACGCATAGGCGAGTTCCAGCTTTTTCTCAGCGAGCGCCAGTCCTTCCTGGCGCTTAACCGGGTCATCCGTCAGCGCGCCGCCTACCGCGTGCTGCACGGGGTTCATTACGTGCAGGTCGAAGAAGCGGTCGAGGAAGCGCACGTCCAGCGCAGCCATCGGGTCCGCAGGCAGGAGGCGCACCGACCCAGGATGGGCGAGCTGCAAATACTCGATGATGATGCTGGATTCGACGATCTCACGCTCGCCGTCCAACAGCAGCGGAAACTTGCGCAGCGGCCAGCGGCGCATCCACTCGGCCACGTGCTGCGGCGTATCCGGCCCGATACAGCGGAACTCGAAGGGCGTACGGTTCTCGTACAGCGCGATAACCACTTTCTGCGTGTACGAGGAAAAGGGATGACCGTAGAGCGCGAAGGACATTGCGGAATCTCCTAGGTCTGCGCTGCAACAAATTCAGCCAGCCGCGCCATGGTCTGCACCAGGCCTTGGGTCGCGCCGTATTCTTTGATCACCCGGTCGCGCTCGGCCGCCGACGGGAAATCGCCGCGCCAAACGAGCCTCGTCTTGCCGCCGAGATCCTCGAAGATGACGGTTTGCCGAAATTGCACCGGCTCGACATCTTCGCCACCGCCGTGGCGATAGACGATCCGTTCGGGCCGCGCGATTTCTTCGAAGGTGACTAGGTTCCGGTAATCACGGCCATCGGGTCCGTGCATGACGAAGCGCCACACTCCGCCCGGGCGAAAATCGAAGGCGCTGGTCGTCGTGGTGAAGCCGTTCGGCCCCCACCATTGCGCCAGATGTTTCGCATCGGTCCAGGCCGAGAAGACGAGCTCGCGCGGCGAGTTAAAAATGCGCGTGCCGATGATCGAGCGCGGATCCTGATCGAGATCGATGCTATTTGCCGTCGTCATTATCGCCGCCCTTCTTCGCTACACTGGAACTGATTTGAGATTCCTCGGCCTTGAGTGTCTTTAAGTAGTCGTCGAGGCGGTCGAGGCTGCCTTCGAAGAACCGGCGGTAGTCGCCGAGCCAGTCGTCGATATCTTTCAGCGCCTTGGGCTCGATCCGGCACGGCCGCCATTGCGCTTCGCGGCCGCGGGTAATGAGGCCGGCACGCTCCAGAACCTTCAGATGTTTCGACACCGCCGGAAGGCTCATGTCGAAGGGCTTGGCGAGCTCCGTGACCGAGGTCTCGCCAAGCGAGAGGCGGGCCAGGATGGCCCGGCGTGTGGGGTCGGCCAGGGCTGAGAAGGTAGCGTCGAGCGTCATTTGACCATCCGGTTAAATAACCGATTGGTTTAATACTTTGCTTTGCCGGTCCAGTCAATCGCGTTTGCTGACAATCAGGCGAAAGGCGCGCGAAACAGCCCGGTCGCTGCTAAAACCCTGCAATGTCCTTTCTGCGCACCTATCTCCGTGTCCTCGGCCTCCTGCACACCGATGCGCGTCTCGCAGTTATGTTGGCGCTGGCCAATATCGTTCTGGCCGGCGCGCAGTTCGTCGAGCCGGTTCTGTTCGGCCGCATCATCGACGCCCTGTCGGGCGCATTGCCCGCGGGCTTAGCCGCCGCCGTACACGCGCTCGCGCCGCTGATCGGGGCGTGGATCGCCTTCGGCCTCTTCATCATCTTTGCCGGCGCGCTGGTCGCCTGGTTCGCCGACCGCATGGCGCATCGCCGCCGCAACTTGGTGCTGGCGGATTTCTTCGAACACGTTCTGCAACTCCCCCTCGCCTATCATTCCGGCGCGCATTCCGGGCGGCAGATGAAGATCATGCTCACCGGCACCGATACGCTGTGGTGGCTGTGGGTGCAGTTCTTCCGTGAGCACTTCGCCGCTTTCGTCTTCATCTGCGTGCTGTTGCCGGCAACCTTGATCCTTAACTGGCGGTTGGCTTTGCCGCTGCTCGTGCTGTGCGTCGCCTTCACTTTGTTGACCGTCGTGGTGGTCAACAAGGCGACCGGGCTGCAACGCACCGTCGAGCGGCATTATTCCGATCTGGCCGAGACCGCCGCCGATGCGCTCGGCAATGTCGCGCTGGTGCAGAGCTATGCGCGCATCGAGATCGAAGTGTCGGGGCTTAAGACGCTGGTCAATTCGCTGCTGCGCGCACAGATGCCGGTTCTGTCGTGGTGGGCGATTGCCGCGGTGCTGACGCGCGCCGCGACAACGCTGACTTTGCTGGTGATCCTCGTTTCCGGAACCTATCTCAAGCTCGTCGGCCTGGCGTCCGTCGGCGAGATCGTGAGTTTCATGAGCATCGCCTCCCTCTTGATCTCCCGTCTCGAGCAGATCGTGAGCTTCGCCAATCGGCTGTTCATGGACGCGCCGCGGCTCGCCGAATTTTTCGAAGTGATGGACACGGTGCCGGCGGTGCGCGACCGGCCTGACGCAACGGATCCCGGCCGTGTGCGCGGCCTGGTCGAATTCTCCGATGTATCGTTTTCCTATGACGGCAAGCGCTCCGCAGCGACCGACCTCACTTTCACGGCGTTGCCAGGCGAGACCATTGCGCTTGTCGGCCCGACCGGCAGCGGCAAGTCGACGGCGCTCGCGCTTCTGCACCGCGCCTTCGACCCGCAATCCGGCATCATCAAAGTCGACGGCGCAGATATCCGCAGCTACACGCTGACCGGGCTGCGCCGCAATATCGGCGTCGTGTTCCAGGAGACGCTGCTGTTCAACCGCTCGATCGCGGAGAATCTGCGCGTCGGCAAGCCGGACGCAACCGTTGCCGAGATGCGCGAGGCCGCAACCCGCGCCCAGGCGATAGATTTCATCGCGCGCAAGCCCGAAGGCTTCGACGCGCCGATCGGCGAGCGCGGGCGATTGCTCTCCGGCGGCGAACGCCAGCGGCTCGCCATCGCGCGCGCTTTATTGAAAAACCCGCCGATCCTCATTCTCGACGAAGCGACCAGCGCGCTCGATCCGGTCACCGAGGCGAAAGTGACGCAGGCGCTCGACGAAGTGATGAGAGGGCGCACCACTTTCGTGATCGCCCATCGCCTTGCCACCGTGCGCAACGCGACGCGCATTCTGGTGTTCAAGGACGGCCGGATTATCGAATCGGGCACGTTCGACGAACTCGTGCAAACCGGCGGATCTTTTGCCGAGCTCGTGGAAGCGCAGTTTTCGTTGCCCTCACTTCTCCCCGCTGCGCGGGGAGAAGGAGTTACCGCAGCCGCTCCAGAATGCTAACGTAATTCGCCACCGCTGCGCCGCCCATATTGAAGATGCCGCCGATCTTGGCGTTCTTTACCTGCATGTCGCCGGCAGAGCCCATAAGCTGCATCGCCGTGATTGCGTGCATCGACACGCCGGTGGCGCCGATCGGATGGCCTTTGGCTTTGAGCCCACCTGACGGATTGATCGGCAGTTTGCCGTCCCTATTGACGATGCCGTCAGCGATGACGCGCGCGCCCTGCCCTTCCGGCGCGAGCCCCATTGCCTCGTATTCGATGAGTTCGGCGATGGTGAAGCAATCGTGCACTTCGGCGAAGGACAGATCGTTCAGCGCGATGCCGGCCTGCGCCAGCGCGCGCTGCCAAGCCAAGCTGCAGCCCTCGAATTTCAAAATATCGCGCCGCGACGTCGGCAGGAAATCCTGGACATGCTGCGCGGCGCGGAACACCACCGCCTTGTCGAGCGTGAGCGCGGTTTCGACGTCGGCCAGAACCAGCGCCGCCGCGCCGTCGGACACCAGCGAGCAATCGGTGCGCTTGAGCGGGCCGGCCACGATCGGATTCTTTTCGCTCTCGGCGCGGCAGAAGTCGTAGCCGAGATCCTTTCTGATCTGCGCA
The DNA here is from genome assembly GCA_049677525.1 of Xanthobacteraceae bacterium. Taxonomy (GTDB): domain Bacteria; phylum Pseudomonadota; class Alphaproteobacteria; order Rhizobiales; family Xanthobacteraceae; genus BOG-931. The sequence continues at coordinate 15,453 of JBAUCK010000262.1, read as the reverse complement.
TAGGGATTATCGACGCCGTTCTTGTGGTTCTTGGCGGCGATGCGGGCGAGCGCATCGGACTGATCGCCCCAGCGCTGGAAATAACGGCCGGCGATCTGGCCGAATATGCCGGCAAAGCCGCCGTCGATATCGGCCTCTTCGCGCACATAGGAGGCTTTGAGAAGATTGCGCCCGATTTCCGCGGGCGCGGTCGTCGTCATCTGCTCAACCCCGACCACAAGCGCAATTCTAGCCGACCGCGATGCGATCGATTGGAGAGCGCGGTGGACGGCGGCGGAACCCGTGGCGCAGGCATTCTCGACGCGTGTGGCGCGTTTGAAGCGCAAATCAGGCGAAGCCTGCAAAACCAGCGAGGCGGTAAAATCCTGCGCGGAAAAGCCCGCATTGAAATGACCGAGCAGGATCTCGTCGACGTCTTTCGCCGCAATTTTGGCATCGGCCAGTGCTTCTGTCGCCACCCGCACCACGAGGCTCTCGACGGTTTCTCCGGAAAGCTTGCCGAAGGGCGTGTGCGCCCAACCCACGATGCAGGCCGTCATAATCGCTGCCCTCTCTTGCGTTGCGTCATTTGCGTTTCCGTCGCAGCACTTTGCCGAATTTTCGTCGTTTTTCCTTGGCTTAGGACTCATTGGAATCCACAAAGCGGCTCAGCGTAGCGCTATTCACCTTTGCGTTTAAGCCCGGCTTTGGTTTAGATAGGGATGCGCCCGCGCCACGTGAACCGACCCCTTTGCGGCGCTCGGCTGAGAAATTAGGGCACGACCAACCAAACGGACCGCGACACGTGATTGGTAAAGCTGTTTCCCGGGCGCAGGTGCTCCGCATTGTTTTGGCTTCGATTGCTTTTGGGGCTGCAGCCCTGGAGGCCGCGCCGGCCCGCGCTGAAGCGCTTATCTTGATCGACGCCGATAGCGGAAAGGTGCTCCGCGCCGAGAACGCCACTTACCCGTGGTATCCGGCCTCCACCACCAAGCTGATGACGCTTTACATGACCTTGAGCGCCATTCGCGACCATCGCATCACGGCCGACACATTGTTCACAGTGTCGCCGAATGCGAGCGCACAGGCGCCGGTCAAGATGGGCTTCCCCATCGGTACGCAGATCACCGTCGATAACGTCATTAAGATGATGATGGTGAAGTCTGCTAACGACATGGCGGTGGTTCTCGCTGAAGGCGTCGGCGGCTCGATCGACGATTTCGCCCAGCAGATGACCGACACCGCGCACCGACTGGGCATGACGGAATCCAATTTCGTCAATCCGAACGGACTGCCGGCCGACGGTCAAATCATGTCGGCGCGCGACCTCGCCATTCTCGCCCGCGCGCTGATTCACGATTTCCCGCAATACAGTTTCTACTGGCACGTGCCGGCGATCAAATTCGGCCGCCGCATCGTACGCAATTACAATCCGCTGCTCGGCCGCTTTGCCGGCGCCGACGGCATGAAGACGGGCTTCATCTGCGCCTCGGGCTTCAACATGGTGGCCACGGCGACCCGCGACAACAAGCAGCTTATCGCGGTGGTGCTCGGCGCCCCGTCGTCTTCGGCGCGCGCGGTGAAGGCGGCAGAGCTTCTCGAAGGCGGATTCCAGCAGAAGCCGTTGTCGTGGCTGACGCCCGCGCTTGGCACCGTCGATCAGCTGCAGCCGATGGATGCCACCCCGCCGAATCTGAAAGACTCGATGTGCGGCCCGCATCGCAAGCGCCCGGCGACTGAAGAGGACGATCCGGACGCCATCGACGACAACGGCAACGCCAATCCGAACGCCAACAGCAATGCGTCGCCGTCGCAGTTCTCCGTGCTGTTATCGGCGCTGCGCGCGCCGACGCCGAAGAATCTCGCTTTGCTGCCTGATGCTGGTCCGGTCGTGCCGACCATCGTCTATACCGGGCCGACGCGCTCCGCAGCGCAGATGGACGCGCTTGCAGCTCTGCCCGAGGCGGCCGATCCGGCCCCGAAGAAAACCAAGAAGAAGGCCGCGAAGGCTGACGCCAAGGCGGCGGCGGTAACGCCCACCGCTGATGGCGCGGCGGTCGGTACTGGACAGACCAAGACCGGCAAGCCGACCGGCAGCAATATCCACCACACGCCGTCGTCCCCCTCGGCGTCCGCTGTCAATCCGGCCTCCGGCACGGCGCAAAAGAAGCCGAAGCCCCCGACTCCCGCTCCGGCGCAGTAGTCCTTCTCACATAACGGGCTCCGCCATGGTCGGGCTTGTCCCGCGGTCGTCTCATTTCGCATGCGACGGCGCGGCAAACACGCTCAATTGGCGCCCATCTTGGCGGGCCATGAGGCCGAAAGCGGCCCGCGCCTTATCCCAATTTTTTTATAGTCGGGCCCTTGCCAACAATGAGTAAGAAGCATATTAGACAGTTCAGGCTAACTGGATTAATTCATCTAATTCGATGGAGATTTGTCATGAAAAACTCCAACGGGGCGAATGGTCTGGCGAGGGAGGTGCGGCTCCAGATTATGCTTTCACCTCAGGAGCTTAAGGCCGTGGACAATTTCCGATTCGAGCACCGCATGCCGAGCCGAGCGGCGGCTGTTCGCGAGCTGTTGCGCCATGGCATCGCAGCCGCAGGCGCCGTGCCCGATAACGGCGGCGTCAAATCCGGAGACTACGGCGTGCTCAGAGCCCCCAAGGGCGCCGGAGGCGCGCGTCACTCATAAGTAGTCAAGATAGACAAGGCTGGATTGCGCCGCCCAATCGTGAACGTCATCATTTGCACGTGAGGTGCGCGGGCCGAGCTTCAACGCGCCGGCGATGAGCCGACCCCCGCTCCTACCGTAATCGGAGCCGCGATGTCGCCATTTACAAATTCGCTCGTCGCACCGCCCGACGCGAGAACCAGCCGATTGCAGATTCTTGGGTTTCTCACCAACCAGGCATTTGAACCTGAGGTGATAGGCAGCATGTCGCAAGTGTTCGAAGCCGCATGCGAAGCCTTGCAACTCAAGATCGTCGACGATCCCGCCACGCGACACGTGGCCGCCAAGATCATTGAACTTGTCCAACGTGGGGTTCGCGATCAACCCATGTTGCTGCAGCAGACACTGAAGGAATTTGCGGCCGAGCCGTAAGTACGGTCCCACTGGCGCCGGCACCCGTGCCAGTCGAGGAGCATCAGGGACGAGTATAGTGCAGCGCGAAGTCGCATTTCTGAGCGAACGCCAATCCGCCGAACGTTTGGCCAATCTCATCACGTTGTCCTATGAGCCGATGTTCGCGTGGTCCCCGGACGGGAGAATCGAGTTTTGGAATGCCGGGGCCGAAAGGCTTTACGGCTTTACATCGGGCGAGGCCGTCGGGCGCTTCAGCCACGCGCTCCTGCAAACCAAATTCCCGATCGAATTCGCCGAATTTCGCGCGGAGCTTTGCAGCAGCGGCTACTGGTCCGGCGAGCTGCGCCACATCTGCAAGGACGGCCGCGAAGTCGTCGTCGACAGCCGCATGCAATTGCTTAGCGACAATACCGTATTTGAGGCCAATCGTGATTGTACCGAGGTCGAGGCGCTCATAGCGCGGCAAGCCGAGCTATTGCGCAATCACGCGATAACGGCGGCCAAATTCGAGGCGCTGTTCAACCAGTCCGGCGTTTTTGCCGGCATCCTGGATCTGCAAGGCTATATGCAGGAGGTGAACGATCTGGCCGTGGATTGGTGCGGCTATAGGCGGGAAGAAGTTTTGGATCGGCCATTCTGGGACACCCCGTGGTGGCGCGGCACGGACGAGGCGAAAGCGAGGATTCGCTTCGCCACGCAGCAGGCGCTCGCAGGCCTCGAATTTCGCGAAGAACTTCCCTACTGGACCGCGGACGGCAGCGAGCGCGTCGTCGACTTTGCAATGCATCCCATTCGTGATCAGTCGGGCGCCATCATGTTCTTGTATCCGACCGGAGTCGATATTAGCGAACGCAAGCGGGTCGAAGCCGATCTGCAAGACAGCGAACAACGGTTGCGCTACGTGGCCGCGATCGTGGAATCCAGCGACGATGCCATCGTCAGCAAGAACCTCGACGGCATCATCACCAGTTGGAACAGGGGCGCCGAACGCATCTTCGGCTACACCGCCGAAGAAGCGGTCGGACAGCCGATCATGATCGTGATTCCGGAAGACCGGCAAAACGAGGAGCGCGAAATCCTGACGCGTATCCGACGCGGCAAACGCATCGATCATTTCGAGACGGTGCGGCAGCGCCGGCACGGCAGCCTGATCAACGTTTCACTGACCGTTTCTCCGGTCAAAAACGCCGAAGGCAAGATCATCGGCGCCTCGAAGATCGCGAGGGATATCACCGAGCAGAAGCGCAGCCAGGAGCGAATTGCCACGCTGGCGCGGGAAGCGGAGCATCGCAGCAAGAACGTGCTCGCCAACGTCCAAGCCGCGGTCAATCTTTCGCGCGCCGATACGGCCGAAGGTCTGAAACAGGCCATTGAAGGCCGCATCCGGGCCCTGGCGAACGTTCACTCGTTATTCGTCGAAAGCCGCTGGATCGGCGCGGAACTGTCAACGATTGCAGCCCAGGAACTCGACCCCTATGCCGCGAAGGAACGGGTGCGGATCGAGGGGCCGCCGGTCTTGTTGGAGCCTAATGCGGCCCAGGCCGTTGCGGTGACCTTGCACGAACTGGCGACGAATGCCGCCAAATACGGGTCTTTATCCGGACCCGGCGGTCGGGTCGAGTTGACGTGGGTGCACGGCGCGGACAAACGGCTCGTCATGCGCTGGACCGAGACGGGCGGCCCGGCGGTGCAAGTCCCGACGCGCCAAGGTTTCGGCAGCCGGGTCATCGATCGGATGATCGGACAGCTCAAGGGCAAAGCGCGCTTCGACTGGCGCCCGGAAGGGCTGGTTTGCGAGATCGTCCTGCGGACGTGAAGACGGCCTTGTTGCGCCGAGACCGGCGTTCCTTCTACCGCCCTGCAGGCGTCTCCCTCCTCAACCTCAGCAGGACATATTCCGTTCAACCGCCCACATGCTAGAACACGCTCGCAAAAGCGAGGTGCTGGGACGCATGGACGGTAAAGTAACGATTGCCGCGCTGCAGGCGATGAAGCGCGAGAGCAAGAAAAGCATCGGGCTGGTCGCCTGGGACTATCAGATCGCGCGCATTGCTGATCGCGCCGGGTTTGATTTCATCTCGGTCGGCGATTCCGTCGGCGTCAATCTGTGGGGCCGCGACGACGTGCTCGACGTCACGCTCGACGAGATGCTGGTCTGCTGCAAGGCGGTGCGGCGCGGCACGTCCCACGCGCTGGTGAGTTGCGACATGCCGTACGGCCCGGCGCAACAAGGCCCCGATGCGGCGCTCGCCGCTGCGGTGCGCCTCGTCAAAGACGGCGGCGCCGACATGATCAAGGTCGATGCCGCGGCCGAATATCCGCAAGTCGTACGCGCTCTGGTGCGCGAAGGCATTCCGGTCTTCGCGCAATTCGGGCTGACGCCGCAGACCGCCGGCAAATACGGCATTCCCTATAGCGCGCAGAACTCGCCGGAAGCGCAGGCCACGGCGCAAGCCGCGGCCAAGCTCGTCGAGGAAGCCAAGCTTCTCGAGGATGCCGGCGCGAGCCTGCTCGACTTCACCAATTCCGGACCGGTTGCGGGCGCCGCCGTGGTCGCGGCGGTGAAAATCTCGGTGATCGGCGGCTTCGGCGGCGGGCCGTGGCTCGACGGCCGGGTGCGGCTCGTCCACACCGCGCTCGGCTATGGCGAGAAGTGGCTCGACTCCAAGACCGACACCTATACCAACACCGCCAAGGCCGCGCTCGGCGCCTTTGCCGCGCTGATCGACGATGCGCGCGCCGGCCGCCAGATCAAGGGTTGAGCAAAAATGCCGAGCGTTGATATCGACGGCATCGCGACGCGCTACGAGATTAAAGGCTCGGGCCCGCCGCTTTTGATGTATGCGCCGGGCGGCTTCAACGCGGTCATCGAAGCCTGGTCGACACTCGGCGTCTACGCCAAGATCAAACTGCTCGACCATCTGCCGCAAAAATTTACCTGCATCCTGTTCGACCGCCGCGAATGCGGCCAATCCGGCGGCCGCGTCGAGCCCATCACCTGGATGCATTTTGTCGCACAGGGCAAAGGCCTGCTTGATCACCTGGGCATTGCGCGCGCGCATCTCATGGGCGGCTGCATGGGCTGCGGCCCGGTTGCGGCCTTTGGCGCAGCGCATCCGCACATGGTCGCGAGCTTGATCTTGTTCTGGCCGGTCGGCGGTTACAAATATCGCCTGTCGAGCCACAAGCGCTTTGCCGAGCATCTCGCCTTCGTGCGGGGCGAAGGACTCAAAGCCGTCGTCGAACTGGTGCAGCGCGAGGGCAAGCCGTTCGGCGCCGATCCCCGTGGCGGACCCTGGGCGTCGGTGATCAAGCACGATCCGGCTTTCGCCAAGTCCTACGCCGCGCAAGATCCGGATCGCTATATTCGCATCTGCGAGACCATGCGCGACGCGCTATTCGACCGCGATACGGCGCCGGGCGCCCCGCCGGAAGACCTGGTCCATACCGGAATACCAGCTCTTATCGTGCCTGGCCACGACGATTCGCATGCAACCTCGGCGGCGCGCTATCTGGACGAATGCCTGCCGCTTTCGGAATATTGGGACATGCCGGTAGAGCGGCAGAGCGAGGACGCGACCAATGCGCGCGTCTTGGAGTTTTTGGCTAAAGTGGCTGTATAAGAAATGGTAGCCCAATGGTCGATTATTATTCGGTCCTGTTGCGTGCGGTGACTGTGCCCGGCGCGGGCGATGGGCAATGGCGGCGCGACATTTACGATCGGTCGCGGCGGATGCTGACGGCGCGGATGCGCGGCCTGCGGCCGCAGCCGCCGCTCACCCAGATTGCGGCCGAAGAAGCCCAGCTTGAGGCCGCGATCGAGCGCGTCGAAGCCGAATTGGCTTGGACCGAGACGGCTCGAAACCGGAGGCTTCGGCCCAACCGCACCGTGGTGGTCCCGCCGCCCAACGACCAGATCGACGACGCGGCTCCGTCCGAGGACGGGCCCCTTGAGTCGTCCGGAATGGGCACGAAGGCGTGGGTCGCAATTGCCGTCGTCGTCGCCGCGCTCGGCGCCGGAGGCTATATCTCCCTCTCGGGCAAGAAATCCGCGCCGCCGGCCGGCAACCAAGCACAAAGCACAACCATGCCCGCCGCCGCTGCGCCTAACGCCGCGACGGCACAAAAAACGGCCGCGCCAAATCTTGCCGCCGTCAACGGCGCGAAGAACGGCGAACTCGCGCCCGGCATCGACGGCGGCGCCTTCGATCCCGATCTGCAATATGTGTTCCGCCGGCAACCGACCTTCTACCGCACGCTGCAACCGGTCGGCACCATCATCGTCGACAAACTGCAGCGCTTTCTCTACCTGATCCAGCCCAACAATGTCGCGCTGCGCTACGGCATCGCGGTCGGCACGCAATGCTCCGATCTCGCCGGCATGAAGCATGTCGCGAACATGGCGGAATGGCCGATCTGGCAGCCGCTGCCGGAAATGCTCAACCGTAATCCCAGTCCGCTGCCGGGCGGTCCCGGCAATCCGCTCGGCGCGCGCATGCTGCAACTCGACGACGGCCGTTCGCGCATCAACGGCACCAATGCGCCCAAGACCATCGGCAATGCCGTCGCCTTCGGCTGCATCCGCCTCAGCAATGAAGACATCACCGACCTTTACGGCCGCGTGAAGCTCTCAACGCCGGTGGTGGTGAATTAGGCGGCTCACACAGCACGGCTTCGCTGTTGCGTCAATCGAGACGAAAGCCTTTGCCGCGCACGAAGCTGCCGAAATCCGTGCGGGTCGGCTCGGCATATTGCCGCGCTTTGTCTTCGGACCAGCCATAGAACGGCGCCTCGCCCCAGCGCGCGACATCGCGCTGGCGCCGATAAGGCCGAAGCTGTGCCCGCCGCCGGTCGTAAGCATCAATCTCGCCTGCAAGGCTGTGTTCGCCATAGGCATTCTCGACGACCGTCGTCGCAAGCGACAGCCGCGGCGAGATCTCGCCCTCCTGCACGGGCCAGCCGACGCAAAGGCCGGCGACCGGGACGACACGCTGCGGCAGATGCAGCAGATCGCTGACGACCTGCGGACGATCGCGAATGGCGCTGACCGGGCAGCAGCCGAGCCCGACCGCTTCGGCGGCGCGAATGAACGTCGTCATCACGATCGCGGCATCCACCGCCGCATTGAAAAACTGGTCGAGATGATCGTTCGGGAACGGCTTGTCGCGCAGCTTTGCGATTTCAGGCAGCCGCGCGCCGTTGCCGACAAAGACCACGAAGACTGGCGCATCCATGATCCAGGGCATATCCGGAATGGTGGCGACGATGCCCTGGCGGATCGCCCGGTCACTGACGAGGACAATGTCGCATTGCTGCAGGTCGCTCTTCGACGGCGCCGACAGCGCGCAGGCGCATAGCAGCTTGAGTAGGTCCGGCGCGATCGCGCGCGGCTGAAAATATCGCTGCGAGCGATGACCGGCGATCCGCGCAAGCTCGTCTAGGCCCGGCAGTTCGCGGTCGATCTGAAGCTTCTCGCCGAAACGGGCTGCGAGCGCCGCCTCGATCGCGCGCGTGTCGTCCGCCATATTCGCCAACTATGAGCGCCGGCCGCCGCGACGGCGGCTATTGATGTCTTTAACGGATGCCGTTTTACTGATGCCGTGGATCGCGATCGAGCAATTCGATCGACACACCCTCAGGAGCCTTGATGAAGCAAATGCGCACACCGGGTCGCACCGTGGTCGGCTCCTTGGTGAATTCGACGCCCTTGGCTTTGAGGCCGGCGGCGATCTCGTCGATACCGCTGACGGCAAGTCCGAAGTGATCGAGACCGCGATAGGGAATCTTCGGCGCGGCATTGACGTTCTCGCCGTCGGTGATCAGGGCGATGAAAATATTGGCGCCGCCGAGCTTCAAGTCGATGCGCTCTTTACCCTGCTGCATGCTTCGCTTGACTTCGGCGCCGAGCATTTTCTCGAACCATTGCGCCATGCCTTCCGGATTGGGCGTACGCAGATGAATGTGGTCCCAAGTGATTTTGGCGTTTGTCATGGCGTTTCTCCCTGTCGTACCCGCCACGTTAGGCTAAGCGACCGGCCGATGACAACGGGGGTGCTCGCGGTCGCGCAATACCTCAGTGCCGAACCGGCTTCGCTGCGTTTGCGGCAGGAGCCGGCGCCGCTTGCGCTTGCTGCGGCGTCCCGATCCAGCCGGCCTGAGTGACGATGCTCGCCAGCATCTGAAACACGCGCTGCATTTCGGCGCGGGTCAGTACTCCCGCCCCGCCCTCGCCACTTTGGCCGAGCAGTTCGAACTTGAATCCACCCCTGTCATGCCGCGAGATCGTCGGTCGGCAAGCTCGGCGCGAATGGCGCTCGATTTGAGGATTTCAGGGGGCGTCTTGGTCATCGCGTCGGCGGTCGAAGCCATGGCGGCTTCGCGCTCGAAGGCCACAAATTCACCGCGCATCTCGGCCGGCGCCTGCTGTGCCAGATCGGAGGTTTTGGTCAGATAGCCGGACGCACGCTCGAGCAAAGCCAGAGCCAGCCGCCGTGTCAGCCAGCAGGACCAAGCCTAGGGGCGGCCGGCATTGATAGCCGCCGCGATCCGATCCTCACGCGGCTCGTAGACGAAAGTCACCGTCGCCAGTACCCGCAACATTTGGCGTCACCCGAACCAGAATTCTGAACGGCCACATCAAGGCCGAGCGGCGTTCGCGACGCAAGCCCGTTTCAGACTAAATCGGTGACCGGCGTAGCGCGCGAAGCGTGAGATCATGCTTCAGCCGTGTTCCACTGCCATGCGCAGCGGCGCATCGGTGACTTGCTGCAAGGCCTGAAGCGTAAGACCCGGCACCATTTCGCGCACCGCGAAACCATCTTCAGTAATATCGAGCACCGCGAGATTGGTATAGACGCGGGTCACGGCGCCGATCGCGGTGAGCGGATAGCTGCAGCGGCGCACCACCCGGCTCTCGCCGGATTTGGTCTGGTGCTCCATGACCACCCAGAGCTGCCGGGCGCCGGCGGCAAGATCCATGGCGCCACCGACTGCAGGCGCGGAATCGTTGTCCGACATCGACCAGTTGGCGATGTCGCCGTTCTCGGCAACCTGAAAAGCGCCGAGCACGCAGAGATCGAGATGGCCGCCGCGAATGAGCGCGAAACTGTCAGCGTGATGCATGTAGGAGCCGCCGGCGCGCAGCGTGACATACTGCTTGCCGGCATTGATCACCCAGCGATCAATCTTGTCGGGTTCGGGCATCGGCCCCATGCCGAGAATGCCGTTCTCGGATTGGAAAATAACTTCGCGCTCCATCGGCACGTAATCGGCGACCTTCAGTGGCGCGCCGATGCCGAGATTGACGTACCAGCCTTCGGGAATGTCGCGGGCAAGGCGTTCCGCCATTTCGTTGCGGCTGAGCGGCTTGCAGGCTGCGAATAGACTCATCGACACCTCCTCAGCGCATGTCCCGGAAAAGTGGCCACAGGTTTTCTGACAAGGCCATGCGCAAACAAATTACGGCTCCATCGGATCGCCATAGGGCACGTGGACCACCCGATTGACGTAGATGCCCGGCGTCATGACTTTCTCCGGATCGAGCGCGCCGAGTTCGACAAGGTGCTGGGCCTGCACGACGGTCAATTGCGCCGCCATCGCCATGATCGGATTGAAATTCTGGCCGGAGGCGCGATAGGTCAAGTTGCCCCAGCGGTCCGCCTCCCAGGCCTCGACCAGCGCGACATCGCCGGAGAGCGCTTCTTCCAGCAGACATTTGCGGCCGTTGATTTTGCGCTCCTCCTTGCCGGCGGCGAGCCTGGTGCCAACCGCGGTCGCCGTATAGAACGCTGGAATGCCGGCGCCGGCGGCGCGCATGCGCTCCGCCATCGTGCCCTGCGGCACGATTTCAAGCTCGATCTTGCCGGCGCGATAAAGCTCCTCGAACACCACCGGATCGGCGGTGCGCGGATAAGAGCAGATGATCTTGCGCACCCGGCCGAGATTGAGCAGCCGCGCCAGGCCGGCGCGGCCGACGCCGGCATTGTTGGAGACGACGGTCAGATTCTTCGCGCCCTGCTCGATCAAACCGTCGAGCAATGCATGCGGCTGTCCGATATTGCCGAAGCCGCCGAGCAGGACCACCGCACCGTCGCGAATGCCGGCCATGGCTTCGGCCATGGATTGAACGATTTTGTTGATCATCGAATTTTGGTGACGGTGTTATTGATCTTCTATCCGACCACTTTCGCCCGTGGCTCTTTGACAAAGGCCGGCATCACCTCGCGGGCGAAACGCCGCAAGCTCTCTTCCGCCGGGCCGCCGCCATTGAGCAGGATATAGCCGACACCGGCACCGCGAATCTTCTCGAGCTTGCGCGCGATTTCGTCCGGCGTGCCGTAGAGAGCGCTCTCCTCGCTCGCCTCGCGCGTATCGGAAAACGCCATAATGCTCGCCTTGTTCTTGGTGCCGTCCGGCGAATTGGAAATCGCGGCGAGCCGGCGCTGCGCTTCGAGCCGCCGCTCGAGCGCCGAATCTTTGTCGGCCTGATCCTTGGCGACAAAATAGGCGCGCGCGACGCCGACATCCATCGGGTTGAAGACGCGGCCCCGCGCCTCGACTGCTTCCTTGAAGATCGCAATGCGCTCGCCGACCTGCTCGATCGACGCGAACTGGTCGAGCAAAAGATTAAAGCCGCGCGCCGCGACCTGACGGATCGAATCCGGGCTGCCGGCCGCCATCCACATCGGCGGATGCGGCTTCTGCGCCGTCGGCGGCTCGACGATGATGTCCTTGAAGCGCCAGTACTTGCCGTGATGCGAGAACCGCTGCTTCGACGTCCAGGCCTTCACGATCACGTCGAGCGATTCGTTGAAGCGCGCATCGGCCTCATCGATCGGCAGGCAGAAACTGGCGAATTCATTGTGCCGGTAGCCCTTGCCGACGCCGAAATCGAGCCGGCCGCCGGACAGCAGATCGATGGTCGCCGCCTGCTCGGCGACCAGAACCGGATTGTGCCAGGGCAGAACCAGAACCGCCGTGCCGAGCCGCAACGTCTTGGTTTTCGCCGCCACCCAGGTGAGCAGCGTCAGGCTCGCCGAAACCTGGCCGAAGCCGGTGAAATGATGCTCGACCAGAAAAGTCGCGTGATAACCGAGTGCCTCGGCTTCGACATTATAATCGACGAACTGCTTGTAGCCCTGGCCGGAATCGACGTCGGGCCCCCCGTGGCGCGCAGTGGCGCTGCCGAATAATCCGAATTGCATTGAGCGGGCTCCCTGGACTGCGCCGTTCTCGAGGCGGCAGCAACAATGTAGCGCAGGGCCGGCGCTGGGAGCTATAGTGGGATTAAGGGAGGAAAAAATAATGATACACCGGAGTATTCTCGCGGGGCTTTTAGCCTGCGCGCTTGCGGCCGGTATGATTTTCGGGACGTCGCAGCCGGCAGCCGCACAGGACTACCCGACCCGTCCGATCACCCTGATCGTGCCCTATCCCGCCGGCGGCGGCGTCGATGTGATGGGACGCCTGGTCGGGCAGAAACTGTCGGTGGCGCTCGGCCAACAGGTCGTCATCGAGAACCGCGGCGGCGCCGGCGGCATGATCGGCACCCGCGATGCCTCGCGCGCGACGCCCGACGGTTATACGCTCGTCATGCTGCTCACCGGCATCAGCCTCGGCGCCAATACCGGCTATGACGTCAACAAGGATTTCGCGCCGATCGGGCTTGTCGCTTCGACACCGATCATCGTCGTCACCCATCCTTCAGTGGCGGCGAATTCATTGAGCGACATCATTGCGCTTGCCAAGAAAGAACCGGGAAAATATTCGGCCGGCACGCCGCCAGCGCCGACGGTGAATTACTTCGCCGCCGAATTGTTCAACGTGATGGCCGGCACGCAAATCACGGTCGTGACCTATAAAGGCACCGGCCCGCTCACCAATGACCTCCTCGGCGGCCACGTCCAGATCGGCTTCAACACCATCCCGGCATCGGTGAGCAATATCGCTGCAGGCGCCCTGCGCGGCATCGCGGTGGCGGCGGCCAAGCGCTCGGCGGCGCTGCCGAATGTGCCGACGGCGGCGGAAGCAGGTCTCCCCGGCTTCGAGGCGGTGCAATATTATGGACTTGCGGCACCGTCCGGAACGCCGCGCCCGATCGTCGAGCGGCTCAACAAGGAATTGCGCGCCATTCTTGCCACCGACGACATGAAGAAGCTGCTTATCGACGCCGGCAGCGATCCCACCCCCTCCACGCCCGAGGAATATGCCGCCAATATTCAGCACGAGGAAGGCAAGTGGGCCGACCTCGTCAATAAGCTCGGGCTGAAACTCGAATAGCCGGAGCGATCGGAAAGCGTCATTGCGAACAAGCGCGGCGATCCAGCCTGCGGCATCGTCTGGATCGCATCGTCGCTTTGCCTCGGGCCGTGACGTAATAACGAATTGAGCAAGTGGACGACAAAATATGGAACTGGGACTGAACGGCAAAATCGCGTTGGTGACCGGATCGAGCCGCGGCATCGGCCGCGGCATTGCAGAAACGCTGGCGGCCGAAGGCTGCGACCTGATGCTCACGGGCCGCGATGAGAAAGCGCTCGAAGAAGCGGCAGGCGCGATCCGCGCCAAAGGCCGCCGCGCCGTAACCTCCACGCTCGATCTGCGCGAACCGGGCACGACCGAGAAATTGATCGATCACGTCAAACGCGAGTTCGGCGGCCTCGATATTCTGGTCAACAATGCCGGCGCCACCAAGCGCGGCGATTTTCTCGAGCTCACCGACGCCGACTGGCATGACGGTTATGCGCTGAAGTTTTTCGCCCATATGCGGCTCGCCCGCGCCGCCTGGCCGCTGTTGAAGGCGCGGCATGGCTCGCTGGTTTCGATCGGCGGCACCGGTGGGCGCAAGCCGACCGCGCAATTCACCATCGGCAGTTCGGTCAATGCCGCGGTCGCCGCCTTCACCAAATGTCTTGCCGATCGGGGCAAGACCGACGGCGTCCATGTGAACTGCATTCATCCGAGCGTGGTCGAGACCGACCGCACGCGGCGGCGCATCAACGCCGAGATCGAGCGCACCGGACGATCGGAGAAGAACATCCGCGACGACATCATTCGCGAGTTCAACAACACCATCCGTTTCGGCACGGTCGAGGATGTCGGCAATCTCGTCACCTTCATTGTCTCGTCGCGCGCTTCGTGGTTGCATGGCACCGCGATTGATCTCGACGGCGGTGAGATTCCGGTTCTGTAAGTTGCGGCAATGTGAATTGCGGCATGGCGCGAGTCCGATAAATTCCTGATGAATATCCTTCTGACGCCAGCGCGGATCGGTCCGGTCGAAATCAAAAACCGCATCGTCATGCCGCCGATGACGACGCGCACGGCGGACGACGAGGGTTTCGTCACCGAAGACTCGATCGCCTATTACATGGCGCGCGTGCGCGGCGGCACCGGCCTCATCACTGTCGAGATGGCGTCGCCGGAAAAGGCTGGGCGGCACCGCCGCCGCGAGGTCGGCATTTACGACGACCGTTTTGTGCCCGGCCTCACGCGCTTGGTCGATGAAATCCATCGCGGCGGCGCCAAGGCCTCGATCCAGCTCGGACATGGCGGCGGGCACACCCGGATCGACATTTGCGGCGAGACGCCGATCGCGCCCTCGGCGATTCCGCATCCGGTCTACGAAACGACGTTCGAGACCATTATTCCCGAGGCGATGACCAAGGCGCGCATCGAACAAACGACCGCCGCTTATGTCGCGTCAGCGCATCGCGCCAAGGCGGCTGGCTTCGATTGCGTCGAAATTCACGCCGCTCACGGCTATCTGATTTCGCAATTCCACGCGCCGTTCGAGAACCTCCGCACCGACGAATTCGGCGGCAGTCTCGTTAACCGCGCCCGCTTCGGTCTCAATGTGCTGCGCGCGGTGAAAGGGAAGGTGCCCGGCATTGCCGTGATCTACCGCCTTTCGGTCGAAGATTATTTCCCGGGCGGCATGCCGTTCAGCGAAGGCCGGCAGGTCGCGCTGTGGGCGGCACAGGCTGGCGCTGATGCGCTGCATATCACCGCCGGCCATTATCGCTCGCTGCCGTCGGCGCAAATCGTGCTGCCGCCGATGAGTTTTTCGGACGCGCCCTTTCTCGATTTCGCCGCTGCAGTCAAGAAAGACGTCGGCATACCGGTGATCGCCGTCGGCCGGCTCGGCGATCCCGCCATTGCGCGCGCCGCCGTCGAAGACGGCAACGCCGATTTCATCGCGCTCGGCCGCACGCTGATCGCCGATCCGCAATGGGTGGAGAAAGTCAGCCGCGCCGAGCCGGTGCGACGCTGCCTCGCCTGCAACACTTGCATCAACGAAATGCGCGGCGGCGCCCGCATCGGCTGCGTCGTCAACGGTGCTGCCGGCCGCGAGAGCGCGTTTGCCGCGGCAGCGCCGCCACGCGG
>JBAUCK010000261.1:0-19917 GCA_049677525.1 Xanthobacteraceae bacterium | reverse complement strand
GGCTTGCGTCGGCCGAATTGCCGATCGCAATCAGCACATTGCGGATGAAGTGGTCACGACCGACGCGCTTGACCGGGCTCTTGCGAAACAGCGCGCGAAACGCCGTATCGTCGAGGCGCGCAAGATCGGCGAGGTGCGGTGCACGCAATTCCTCGCGCGCGGCAAGTTTCATTTCGTGCCCGGCGACGGCGAATTTGTTCCACGGACAGACCGCAAGACAATCGTCGCAGCCATAGATGCGGTTGCCGATCGCAGCGCGCAGCTCGCGCGGAATGGCGCCTTTGTGCTCGATGGTGAGATAGGAGATGCAGCGCCGTGCATCCAAACGATAGGGCGCGGGGAAAGCCGCCGTCGGACAGATATCGAGGCAGGCGCGGCAATTGCCGCAATGATCCTGTTCCGCCGCATCGGGCGGCAGATCGAGCGTGGTGAAAATCGCGCCGAGGAACAGCCAGGAGCCGAATTGCCGCGACACCAGATTGGTGTGCTTGCCCTGCCAGCCGAGACCCGAGGCCGCGGCAAGCGGCTTCTCCATCACCGCGGCCGTGTCGACGAACACTTTGATGTCGCCGTCGGCCTTCTCGATCAGCCAGCGGCCAAGGCTCTTCAGCCTCGGCTTGATCACATCGTGATAATCGTCGCCGCGCGCATACACGGAAATGCCGCCGCGCGTGCGCTCTTTGAGAATTGCGAGCGGATCGGCGTTGGGCCCTTGTTGCGGCCCGTAATTGACGCCAAGCATGACAACCGAGCGCACATCCGCCCATAGCGCGCGCGGGCTTCCGCGCCGATCGGCATTGCTGGCAAGCCAGGTCATGTCACCATGCGCGCCGGTTTCAAGAAACGCGCGCAATCGCGCCGCGGCCTCCGGGATCGAATCCGGGCGCGCAACACCCATCGCGTCGAAGCCCAGCGCGCGCGCGGCTTCGATCAGTGCGGCCTTCAGCGCGGCCGGTGTCAGAAATCGAGATTGGCGTAGGTCGGCGACGGCATCAGGCCGGACAGTTTCTCGACCAACAGCGCGCGGAACGCCGGGCGCGATTTGATCCGCGCGTACCAGTTCTTCGCTGTCTCGTCTGCCTCCCACGGCACATCGCCCAGATAATCCACGGCCGACAGATGCGCGGCCGCCGCCAGATCGGCATAGCTCAAGTCATCGCCGGCCAGCCAGTCGCGCGCGCGGACGAGCCAGCCGATATAGGCCAGATGATACTTGATATTGGACTTGGCGGCACGCAACGTCTCGGTGTCGGGCGAGCCGCCGCCATTGTCGAACGGGATGTAGCGCTTATAGACGCGTTCCGTCACCAGCGGGCCGCTCACTTCGGCAAAGAATTTCTCGTTGAACCAGTTGGTTAGCCGCCGCACCTCGATGCGCGGATTGGCATCGAGCGGCAACAGGCGGCCCTTGCCGAAGGTGGTGCCGACGACTTCGTCGATATATTCGGCGATGACGGCTGCGCCCGGAACCGGCGGCGCGCCCTCTTCCACCAGCACCGGCGTGGTTCCCGCCGGATTGAGCTCGAGAAACTCCGGGCGCCGTTCCCAGACGCGCTCCTCAATGAGGCGCGGCGGCTGGTTATATTCTTCGAGTATGAGCCGCACGAACCGTGAATGCGGGCAAATCAGATGATGAAACAGCGTCGACATATGCCGCGAGCCTTGCCCGAAACCCGATCAAGCGTCAAAAGTGGCGAAATGCGGTCAGGTTCCCCAGGGATCGGAGCCTGAGCAAAATCCCTTAAGAATTTGGAAGCGATTTCGCCCGGCGCATGATGCCGCCGGCTCAGCGATCAAGGAGAGAGGAGCCCGCCTAGACCGGGTGCGCCTGGAACTGGCCGGTCTTGCGGAAGCGCCACAGATACGACGGCACCACGGCCTCGATGGATTCCGGAATGAGACCCAGTCCTTCCAGCGTGCGGCCGGCGCGCTTGGCGTCGTCCGACACGACATTGTCATGCCGCAACAGCTCGACCTGGTCGGGCGTGATTGGCGAGTTCGGCAAGACCTGCAGCACGGCGGCCTGGACCTTCATCACGCCGAACGGAATCGGCAGCAGCAGGCGGCGGCGCCCGACAGTCGCGAGCACGAACTCCATCAATTCCCTGAACGTGTGCACATCCGGCCCGCCGAACTCATAGGTAGTACCCGGTTTCAAATCGCCATCGACGGCCTTGGCGACGCCTGCGGCGACATCGCCGGCAAAGACCGGCTGCATGCGGGTATGACCGCCGCCGACCAGCGGCAGCGCCGGGGAGAGCCGCGCCATCGCGCCGAAGCGGTTGAAGAAATCATCCTCCGGCCCAAAAATCACCGACGGCCGCGCAATGACTGCCGCGCTCTGCGCGGCGCGAACGCGCGCCTCGCCTTCGGCCTTGGCGCGGGCGTAATGCGACGTCGAATTCGGATCGGCAGAGAGGGAAGAGACATGAACCAGCGGCGCGCCGATGGCGCTGGCCGCTTTGGCCACGGTTTCGGCGCCCTCCGCCATCAGCGCGTCGAAGCGCTGCCGGCCGCGTTGAAGCATGAGGCCGACGAGATTGACCGCGACATCGGCATCGCGCAGAGCGGCGGCAACCGAATCGGGATAGCGCAGATTGGCCTGCACGGCGTGAATCTGGCCGACCCGGCCCATCGGCTGCAGATAGCCGGCCAGCCCCGGCCGGCGCACCGCGACACGGATGCGATATCCGCGGTTGGCGAGCGCCCGCACCACATGGCGGCCCAGAAAACCCGAGCCGCCGAACACGGTGACGAGCGTTTCGATCTTGCTCTTGGTGGTCATTCTTCGCGAAATACCTGATCGGTTTCGCCATGTATAGGGCCTTAACGCGTTCGATTGACAAGGCGGTGACCGCTCCGTACCTATCCCGGATTCCGAAGCCCGACACTGCCCAGGTGGCGGAATTGGTAGACGCACTAGTTTCAGGTACTAGCGCCGCGAGGCGTGGAGGTTCGAGTCCTCTCCTGGGCACCAGTCAGGTATCGTACCGGCGTAAACCCACAGTTCGATAGATAGTTCGCTGGGACGTCCCGCTCGTCCCGGCTGAGCCCCGATCGGCACAGACTCCTTGGACAAGAGGCGATGTAACCATGGCTGATGCTTGCACCGAAGGCGTCGATACCGGTTTCGTGGCGCTCGGTTATTTCAAGGTGGCCGTACTCGGCGTGGTGCAGGGGATTTCGGAACTGATGCCGATCTCCTCGACCGCGCATATGCGCCTAGTGCCGGCGGTGCTCGGCTGGCAGGATCCGGGCTCCGCCTTTTCGGCGGCGATGCAGATGGCGGCCCTGGCGGCGGTGATCAGCTATTTCTGGGCCGACCTGCGCTGGCTCGCAACGGATTCGCTCTCGGCAGCGTTACATGGCCGCTTCCGTGACAAGTCATTTCAATTCGTGATGTGGATCGTCATCGCCACGATCCCGATCGGCATTGCCGGGCTCGCGCTGTCGAAAGTCCTCAACAAATGCGGCTCGCCGCTGCGCGACCTCAGCGTCATCGGCTGGGCCTGTCTTGTCATGGCGCTGCTGTTGGCTGGCGCCGAAATCTGGGCGCGGCATCGCCGCACCCTCAAGGACGCGACTTTGCTCGACGCGCTATTGATCGGCTTAGCGCAGGTCGGCGCGCTCATTCCCGGCGTGTCGCGCTCGGGCTCGACCTTGACCGCGGGCCTGATGCTCGGCTTCGAGCGCGCCGAAGCGGCGCGGCTGTCGTTTCTGCTCGGACTGCCGGCGATTGCGCTCGCCGGACTCAAGGAGCTTTACGAGCTGCACAAGGTTCATCTCGGCGCTTACGGCTGGAGCGTGCTGTTCGTCGGCATTGTCATCGCCTCGATCTCGGCCTTCTTCGCGATCTGGGGTTTGATGCGCATTCTCGAAAACTTCTCGAGCTGGCCGTTCGTGATCTATCGCTTCCTGCTCGGCGTTGTGATCCTGATCGGCGTCTATGTCGACTGGCTCGGCTAAGAACCGCTGCAATCCGGCCGCAGGTTGCCGAAGCCGCGGAATTCAGGCAAATGAGCGGCTTGCGCGTCCGCCCCGGCCATAGTCAACCCTAACCTGTTTTCAGCATCGATGTTGTTGGTTACCGGCGGCGCCGGATTCATCGGTTCGAACCTGGTTGCGGACCTCAACGCGGCTGGCCGATCCGACATCGTCGTTAACGATACGCTCGGTCACGACGGCAAATGGCGCAATCTCGCCGGCCGGCGATTGGCCGACTTCGTTCCGCCGCGGGATCTCGCTGCTTGGCTTGAAAGCCGCAAGCTCGAGGCCGTGATTCATCTCGGCGCCATTTCATCGACGACGGCGACCGACGGCGACGCAGTCATTGAAAACAATTTCAGGCTTTCGCTGCGCTTGCTTGATTGGTGCACGGCGAGCCGGACCCCTTTCATCTACGCATCGTCGGCGGCGACCTATGGCGACGGCGAGCAAGGCTATAGCGACGACTGGTCGCTCGATGCGCTGAAAAAATTGAAGCCGATGAACCTCTACGGCTGGAGCAAGCAGCTGTTCGATCTGGCGATCACCGATCGCGTCCGCCGCCAGGAGAAGCTGCCGCCGCAATGGGCCGGCTTGAAGCTCTTTAACGTCTACGGCCCGAACGAGTACCACAAAGGCGAGATGATGAGTCTCGTCGCCAAGCGCTTCGCCGACGCCAAAGCCGGCAAGACGGTGCAGCTCTTCAAATCGCATCGCGCCGGCATTGCCGACGGCGAACAACGGCGCGACTTCATTTACGTCGAGGACGCGACGGCAGTGATCCGCTGGCTGGTGCAGACGCCGTCAGTATCCGGCATTTTCAATGTCGGCACCGGCATCGCGCACAGCTTTCGCGATTTGATGGTCGCCATGTTCGAGGCGCTCAGCCAAAAGCCCACGATTGAATACGTCGACATGCCGGCTACGATCCGGGACAGCTACCAATATTTTACGCAGGCCGAGACGGATAATCTCCGGCGCGCCGGCTATAATGCAGACTTCACGCCGCTCACTGCCGCCGTGCGGCGTTACGTGACGTCTTATCTCGATCGTGCCGACCGCTACCGCTAGAGGGTCTCCGATTACGCCGATGTTCGATTTCGAAGAAGCGCTCAAGCACGTATCGCAGCAGACCATCCTCTGCGTCGGCGATCTCATGCTTGACGATTTCGTCTATGGCGAGGTCACGCGCATTTCACCCGAAGCGCCGACTCCAGTGCTTGCGGTCGGACGCAGCGAAATCGAAGTCGGCGGCGCGGGCAACGTGGCGCGCAATATCGCGGCGCTCGGCGCACGCTGCATTTTTGTCGGCCTCATCGGCAAGGACGAGGCCGGGCGAACTCTGACCGAGGCCTTCGCCAAATTCAAAGATTCGATTGTGCCGCAGCTCGTCGCGGATTCCGGCCGCTGCACGACGCGAAAGGTTCGCTTTGTCTCCGAGCATCACTCGACGCATTTGATGCGGGCCGATTGGGAGACGGCAAAGCCGGCGAGTCAGCAGACCGAGCAGGCGATCATTGCGCAAGCGCACGCGGCCATGGAACGCGCCGGCGCCGTGGTGCTTTCCGATTACGCCAAGGGCGCGCTCACGCCCGCAGTCGTGCGCGCCATCATCGATCGCGCGCGGCAGCTCGGAATGCCGACCATCGTCGATCCGAAGGGCCACGATTACAGCATCTATCGCGGCGCGACCCTGATCACGCCCAATCGTCAGGAACTGGGGGCGGCGGTCCACCGGCCTGTCGTCACCGAGGCAGAACTGGCCGAGGCCGCATCCGAGTTGGCGCGGCTGGTTGAATGCGACGCCGTGCTTGTCACGCGCAGCGAAGAGGGCATGACCCTTCACGTGGAAGGTCAGCCGCCGGTCCATATCCCGGCTTATCCGGTGAAGGTGCGCGACGTCTCGGGCGCCGGCGATACGGTCGCCGCCGTGATGTCGATCTTGCTGGCCATGAAGGCGCCGTTTGATTCCGCAATGCGCGCCGCCAATGCCGCGGCCGCCGTGGTCGTCGGCAAGCGCGGCACCGCCGCGGTTTCGGTCGCCGAGTTGCGCCATCGCATTCTGCCGTCGGCGTCGCTTGCCTCCGAAGACAAAGTGATCTTCGACTGGTCGGTACTCGACGACCGGCTGGCGGCGTGGCGCCGCGCCGGGCTGCGGATCGGTTTCACCAACGGCTGCTTCGACATCTTGCATCGCGGCCATACCAAGCTCCTGGCGGAAGCGCGCGCCGCCTGCGACCGGCTGGTGGTCGGACTCAACAGCGACGCATCGACGACGCGGCTCAAGGGCGCGGGCCGGCCGATAAATCCGGCGGAGGGCCGCGCGGAAGTGCTGGCCGCGCTCGAAGCCGTCGATCTCGTCGTTGTGTTCGAAGAAGACACGCCGCTCAAGCTTATCGAACGCGTGCGGCCTTCCGTCCTCGTCAAAGGCGCCGATTACAAACGCGGGGAGGTCGTCGGGCGTGAGTTTGTCGAGCAAGCAGGCGGCGACATTGTTCTGGTCGCCCTTGTTCCCGGCCACAGCACGACCGCGATCGTGAAACGCGCAGGTCCGGCAAAACAGTCCACCGAAAGCTAGCAACGCTCAGCGCGGCCCAGGAAGCTCCAGGGAGAACGAATTGGCCCAATCGGCCTTCCCCGCAATGCATTTTCGGCCGTCAGGGACGGCGGTTAGCGAATAAAACTCGCCGTGTTGCTGGACTTCCGCGTCATGTTTATCTTCCAGCCCCGGACGCCAATTCTTAAAGCCACGCGCCGGCGGAAGGGCCCGAACTCAGCAATATCTGAACTCAAGGCGCGCAAGCAATGTCTGAATATGCCACTTGTGTCCGTGGCAACTAGGATAGGTATGAATATTCCATCGATTGTCCGCGGCACGGTGACCAAGGCCCTACCAAAACATCTCAAGCGGCTCGAAGCGGAGTCGATCGAGGTGATGCGCGAAGTCGTCGCCGAGTTCAAGAAGCCGGTGATGCTCTATTCGATCGGCAAGGATTCGAGCGTCATGCTGCACCTTGCCGTCAAGGCGTTTTATCCGGCGCCGTTGCCGTTCCCGGTGCTGCACGTCGACACGACCTGGAAGTTTCGCGAGATGATCGCGTTCCGCGACGAGACGGCGCGGCGGCTCAATCTCGATCTGCTGGTTCACGTCAATCAGGACGGCGTTGCCCGCGGCGTCAATCCCTTCGCGTCGGGTTCCTCGGTGCATACGCACGTGATGAAGACCGAGGCGCTGAAACAGGCGCTCGACAAATACGGCTTCGACGCCGCCTTCGGCGGCGCGCGCCGCGACGAGGAAAAGAGCCGCGCCAAGGAGCGCATCTTCTCGTTCCGCTCCAAGGATCATATCTGGGATCCGCGCAACCAACGCCCCGAGCTGTGGAATCTGTTCAATACGCGGGTGCGGCCCGGTGAATCGATCCGCGTTTTTCCGCTGTCGAATTGGACCGAGCTCGACGTGTGGACCTACGTCATGCTGCAGGACATTCCGGTCGTGCCGCTCTATTTCGCCAAAGAACGCCCGGTCGTGAAGCGTAGCGGCACCTGGATCATGGTCGACGACGACCGCATGCCGCTCGAGCCTGGCGAGACGCCGGAAATGCGCCTGGTGCGTTTCCGCACGCTCGGCTGCTATCCGCTCACCGGCGCCATCGAATCGCCGGCGACCACGCTCGCCGAAATCGTCGCCGAGATGGAAACGGCGCGCGTTTCCGAACGCCAGGGCCGGCTGATCGACACCGACGAGGCGGCGTCGATGGAAAAGAAGAAGCGCGAGGGATATTTCTGATGGACTTTCGTCTCGAGCGCTCGCTGCGAACCGGCCAGACCAAGGATCTGCTGCGCTTCATCACCTGCGGCTCGGTGGATGACGGCAAATCCACTTTGATCGGGCGGCTGCTCCACGATTCGAAATTGATTTTCGAAGATCAGCTCACTGCGCTCGCCAAGGATTCCGCGCGCCACGGCACGACCGGCGAGGATCTCGATTTCGCCCTGCTGGTCGACGGGCTCGAAGCCGAACGCGAGCAAGGCATCACCATCGACGTCGCCTATCGGTTTTTCTCGACCGCCAAGCGCTCCTTCATTGTCGCCGACACGCCCGGCCACGAGCAATTCACCCGCAATATGGCGACCGGCGCGTCGGGCGCCGATCTCGCCGTCATCCTGGTCGATGCGCGCAAGGGCGTGCTGGTGCAAACGCGGCGGCATTCCTTGATCTGCGCGCTGCTCGGCATTCGCCACGTCGTCGTCGCGGTGAACAAGATCGATCTGGTCGATTTCAAGCAGGACATATTCGATAAGATCGCCGCCGATTATCAGGCTTTCGCCGCCGAGCTCGGCTTTGCCTCGGTGGTGCCGATCCCGATCTCGGCCCGCTTCGGCGACAATGTCACGGCAGCTTCGGCGCATACGCCGTGGTATCGCGGCCCGGCGCTGCTGCACTATCTGGAATCGATCGACATCGACGGCGACGATCTGGCCAAGCCGTTCCGCTTTCCGGTGCAATGGGTCAACCGGCCCAACCAGGATTTTCGCGGCTATGCCGGCACCGTCGCATCGGGTCAGGTCAAAGTCGGCGAGCCGGTGGTGGAGGCAACATCCGGCCGGACCTCGAACATCGCGCAGATCATCACCTATGACGGCCCGGTGGCGACGGCCGAAGCCGGTGACGCCGTCACCATCACGCTTGCCGACGAGCTCGATATCGGGCGCGGCGACGTGCTGGTGAGCCCGAAGGAACGTCCGGAAGTCTCGGATCAGTTCGCCGCGCATGTGATCTGGATGAGCGACGAGCCGCTGGTGCCCGGACGCTCCTATCTGAGCCGCATCGGCACTAAAACCACGCCGATGACGGTCACCGCGATCAAATACAAGATCGACGTCAACACCCGCAAACATCTCGCGGCGACGAAGCTCGAGCTCAACGATATCGCAGTGTGCAATCTGTCGACGGGCTTCCCGGTCGCCTTCGATCCCTACGATCAGAATCGCCGCACCGGCGCGTTCATCGTCATCGACCGCTTCACCAATCACACGGTCGGCGCCGGCATGATCACCTTCGGGCTGCGGCGCGGCACCAATATCCACTGGCAACCGCTCCTGCTCGGCAAGACACAACGCGCCGCGCTCAACAAGCAGAAGCCCGTCATCCTCTGGTTCACCGGGCTCTCCGGCGCCGGCAAATCGACGGTCGCGAGCCTCGTCGAACAGCGGCTCCATGCCCGCGGCCATCACACCATGGTTCTGGACGGCGATAATGTACGCCACGGGCTCAATCGCGATCTCGGCTTCACCGAAGCCGACCGCGTCGAGAATATCCGGCGCGTCGGCGAAGTCGCCAAGCTGATGGTCGAGAGCGGGCTCGTCGTGTTGTGCTCGTTCATTTCGCCCTATCGCGCCGAGCGCGACATGGTGCGCGGCCTCGTCGAGCCCGGCGAATTCATCGAAGTCTTCGTCGATACGCCGATCTCGGACTGCATCGAGCGCGATCCGAAGGGCCTCTATGCCAAGGCCCGCGCCGGACAACTGAAGAATTTCACCGGCGTCGATGCGCCCTATGAGCCGCCGGAAAATCCGGAAATTCATCTGCACACGCTCGGCCGGACGCCGGAACAGCTCACCGCAGAGGTGCTCCAGGCGCTGGCTGACCGGCAGATCGTGAGCAACGAGCACTGAATTTTTTTGCGCGCGCTAGCTCATCAATCTGACGCCGACGATGACGAGCACCACGGCGAGCGTGACGCGCACCACCGCGTCGCCGGCACGGCCCGCCAGGTGGCTGCCGATCACGATCCCGGGCAGCGATCCAATCAATAACGTGGTGAGCAGGCTCCAATCGATCGAGCCGAGAAACCAGTGACCGACGCCGGCGAGTAGCGTCAACGGCACCGCATGCGCGATGTCGGAACCGACAATGCGCGCCACCGGCATTTTGGGATGCAGCAGCAACAGCACGGTCACGCCAATGGCGCCGGCGCCAACCGACGTCGCCGTGACCAGGATGCCCATGACGACGCCGAGCGCGATCGTGACGAGACGAATGCTTCTGGCGTCAAGATTGCTCAGCCTCTCGGCGTAGCGCTCGCGAACGACGCGACCGGCCAGGAGAAAGATTGCCGTAATCAGGAGGACGACGCCGAGCGTGAGCGTGACCACGTGCTGCGCCGTGGCGCCGCGCATGTCCAGTCTCGACAGCACGATCAGGGTGGCAATCGTCGCAGGCACGCTGCCGATGGCAAGAAGACCGACAAGCGCCCAATCGACGGTTCGCGACGCACCGTGAACCATGGTGCCCAGCGTCTTGGTCGAGGCGGCAAAGAGCAGATCGGTGCCGACCGCGGTGGTGGGATGAATGCCGAACAAGAGGATGAGCAGCGGCGTCATCAAGGAACCACCACCTACACCGGTCATGCCGACGAGGGTGCCGACGCAAAAACCGGACAACACATAGAGCGGATCGATACCAGCGACCAGATTCATGACACCCACGTCACAATACATCACGTCACAATACATCACGTCACAATACATTATGTCGCGGCGACGAAAATGAATTGGCTTTTCGCAAGCGCCGACCATCGGACGCCAGCTTATTAACTTGACCAATCTTACCAAGTATTATTTGCGGGCTTTGCGCCGGGGTCTGATTTTCTGCACCGGCCGGCGCCGACGAACGGAAAATGTCGCGATCGACGCGCCCCGTGGTCGGTTTGCGGTTCGCGATGGGCAGGACGGCGGCGCGACCGGTCCGTCGATCAAGCGCAGGATCCACCCAGCAAATTTGCCTTGCCGGCGTCGCCAATCCCGCCGCTGGGTCATCCTTAATAAGCCCGAGATATGGCGCGAGACGGCGAGTGCGTTTACGCCGCGAGGGAGATGATCTAAACAAGGCCGGAAATACCCGATAGGGTACCAGCCGTTAGGCGTTTCGAGGGCTTCATGAAGGGGATCATTTTGGCCGGCGGCACGGGAACCCGGCTCTATCCGGTGACGTCCGTCATCTCCAAGCAATTGCTGCCGGTGTTCGACAAGCCGATGATCTATTATCCGCTGGCGGTGCTGATGTTCGCGGGCATTCGCGAGATCCTCATCGTCACGACTCCGCAAGACAAGCCGCTGTTCGAGCGGCTGCTCAGCGACGGCGCCGATTTTGGCCTGCGCATTTCCTATGCCAGCCAGGATTATCCGCGCGGCTTGGCCGATGCCTTTATCCTCGGCGCCGATTTCATCGGCAACGATCGCGTCGCTCTCATTCTCGGCGACAACATATTCTACGGTCACGGCCTGCCCGATCTGCTCGAGCGGGCGAATGCGCGCGCACACGGCGCCACCGTTTTCGGCTATATGGTCAAAACCCCCGAGCAATTCGGCGTGGTCGAGCTCGACGAGCGTGGGCGCGTGCTATCGATCGAGGAAAAACCGGCCAAGCCGAAGTCAAATGTCGCCGTCACCGGGCTTTATTTTTACGACAACGATGTGATCCGAATCGCCGCGGACCTGAAGCCTTCGGCGCGCGGCGAACTGGAAATCACCGACATCAATCGCGCTTATTTGCAGCGCGGCGATCTGTTCGTCGAGGTTCTCGGCCGCGGCTTTGCCTGGCTCGATACCGGCACCCACAGTTCGCTCGTCGAAGCCAGCCACTTCATTCAAATCCTTGAACAGCGCCAAGGGTTGCGGGTCGCGTGCCCTGAAGAGATCGCCCTGCGGCTGGGCTATATCCCGCTCGACCATTTCAAGACGCTCGCCGAGCGCTGCGCCAAGAGCAGTTACGGCGAATATCTTCTGGGGATATATCAATCCTTCATGGATCCAGGCGTCGCGAAAAACTGAGCCGGGATGACGAGCCGAGACTCCGCGCGAATGAGCATTACCAACCAGATTATCTTCATAACCGGCGGCGCCGGGTTCATCGGCTCGGCGGTCGTGCGGCATCTGCTCGACCATACGGCGGCGTTTGTCGTCAATATCGACAAGCTCACTTATGCCGCATGCCTTGATTCAATGCCGCAGGCAGAAAGCCATGCGCGCTATCGTTTTGCCCACGTCGACATTTGCGATGCGCCGGCCTTGCGAAAACTGTTCGAGCAATATCGGCCGTGTTATGTGATGAACCTCGCGGCCGAGAGCCATGTCGATCGCTCGATCGATGGCCCGGCCGACTTCATCCAGACCAATATGGTCGGCACTTTCACATTATTGCAGGAGGCTTTGCGCCACTGGCACAGCCTCGAACGGCCGGCGCGGGCGGGATTCCGTTTCCATCATATCTCCACCGACGAAGTCTTCGGCTCGCTTGGCGCCACCGGGCTGTTCAGCGAGAACACCGCCTATGCGCCGAGTTCGCCCTATTCGGCATCGAAGGCCTCATCCGATCATTTGGTGCGCTCGTGGCATGAAACCTATGGCTTGCCGTGTCTGGTGACCAATTGCTCCAACAATTACGGCCCCTATCAATTTCCGGAAAAGCTTATCCCCCACATGACCATCAAAGGCCTGGCGCACGCGCCGCTGCCGGTTTACGGCGACGGCAAGAACATCCGCGACTGGCTTTACGTAGAAGACCACGTCACGGCTCTCATCGCCGTTCTGGAACACGGCCGCGTCGGCGAGACCTATAATGTCGGCGGGCATAACGAGCGCACCAATCTGCAAGTGGTCGAGACGATCTGCGCGCTGCTTGACCGGGCGTCGCCATCGGATCGCGGCCCGCGCCATCAAATGATTTCCTTTGTCAAAGATCGTCCTGGGCACGACCGGCGCTACGGTATCGACGCGGCGAAGATCGAGCGCGAACTGGGCTGGCGGGCGGCAGAGACCTTCGAAACCGGACTGGCGAAAACCGTGGCGTGGTATCTGGAAAACCGGCCGTGGTGGCAGAACATTCTCGACAAAGGCTATAAAGCGCAGCGAGTTGGGCTTTCGCACGCACCGGTCTGATCAAGCAACATCAAGCGCAATTGTCACGTTAATCGGCTATACACTGATTGAAAATAAAAATTGCGGCCCATAAGTAAAGCGCGGCGGCGTTCGTGGAATTTTTGGCTGCAACACAATTAGGTTCCAGACAGTCAGGTTTGAGACAACTAGGTTCGACACTATGGCCATGGATCAAGTTCACGCCTATCTCGCGCAATCTCGCGACGTCGTTCAAAAGGCGATGGACGACCCGGAATTCACCAAAGTCACGCTGAACATCGTTGATCGTGTCAGCGATGCGCTCGCGCAGGGGCGCAAGCTTCTGTTGGCCGGAAACGGCGGCAGCGCCGCCGACGCGCAGCACATCGCCGGCGAATTTCTATCGCGCTTGAACTACGATCGCCCACCGACGGCGGCCATCGCGCTGACGACGGATACGTCCGTGCTCACGGCGATCGGCAACGATTACGGCTACGACAAGGTTTTCGAACGTCAGATCCTCGGCCTCGGCGCCGCGGGCGACGTCTTTATCGCGATTTCCACCTCCGGCTGGTCGCCCAACATTCTGCGCGCCATCACTGCCGCGAAGGAGAAACAGCTCGTTGTCGTCGGCTTCACCGGAAGCGCTGGCGGCGAAATGAAGGCGTGTTGCGACATTTGCCTGCGCGCGCCGTCCGACTCGACCCCGCTCATTCAGCAGATCCATATCACCGCGGCGCACATCATCTGCGGCCTGGTCGAAGCGCGTCTGTTTCCGCGCGTCGCCAGCACGACGGCAAAAGCCGCCGCGCACGGATGATTACGCAGGCGGCTATTCTGTGCGGCGGTCTCGGCAGCCGGCTTGGATCGCTGACCGCCAGAACGCCGAAGCCGCGGCTCAAAGTCGGCGATCGGCCTTTTCTTGACGTGCTGCTGTTCGAGCTCGGCCGCCACGGCGTCAGGAATATTTTGTTGCTCGCCGCGTTCAAAGCCGAACAAATCATCGCCTATGCCAAGTCGACGCCGGTGAAGGAACGTTTCGGTCTCGACATCGAGGTCGCAATCGAACCTGAGCGCGCGGGAACTGGCGGCGCGCTGTGGCATGCACGTGACCGCCTGAACGAGCAATTCTATCTGCTCAATGGCGATTCCTGGTTCGATATAAATCTCTTGGGACTTTCCAGCATTCTTGCCCCCAGCCCTGCGACGGTCGGGGCGCTGGCGGTGCGGCACCTTGCCGATACATCGCGCTATGGCGTGGTCACGCTCGCCGCCGATCAGACCATCACCGACTTCGCCGCCCGTCCGGGTCAGAACCAGAGCGGCTTTGTCAGCGGCGGCGTCTATGCGTGGCGATCGGATCTCGTCGATCTGCTGCAGCCCAAGTGTTCCTTGGAAGAGCACGTTTTGCCGCGGCTTGTGGCCGAGAGGAAACTCCGTGCCATGCCGGCCGACGGCTATTTCATCGATATCGGCGTGCCCGAAGCCTTCTCCCGGGCGCAAAGTGAAGTACCTCGGCAACAGCAACGTCCCGCGGCGTTCCTCGATCGCGACGGGGTTCTCAACCATGACGACGGCTACGTCGGCACGCAGGAGCGATTCCGCTGGATCAACGGAGCGCAGGAGGCGATCCGGGCCTTCAATGAAAAAGGCTTCTTCGTCTTCATTGTGACCAATCAGGCCGGCGTCGCCCGCGGCCTTTATACCGAGGACGACATTCATCAATTGCATGCGCAGATCGATCGCGAATTGTCGCAATCGGGCGCGCATATCGATGACCTGCGTTATTGCCCGTACCATGAGGAAGCCGCCGACCCGCGCTATCGCAAGGTCACCGATTGGCGCAAGCCCGCGCCCGGCATGATTCTCGATCTGTTGAAGACGTGGCCGGTGGACAGCGCCAAAAGCCTGCTGGTCGGCGACAAAGAGTCAGATTGCGCGGCAGGTATCGCAGCCGGAATTTCGTCGTATCAGTTCAACGGCGGCGATCTGGCGCAATTCGTGTCGGCGCTGCTCGCGCGGACAGCCGTCAGCGGCTGACGACCCAGGACTCGGCGCCGTTTTCGGTGAATTGAACCGGCATCGCCATGGAGCCGGCCTCGTTCAAGGCGGTAACCAGGCGATAGCGGTGTTCCGACTGGGTCATGAACATCAGAAAGCCGCCGCGCCCGCGCCGGACACCTTGCCGGCGACAGCGCCGTTCTTCAGCCCGAGCTCGGAAATCTCATCGACCTTCGAATTGGTCACCGATTTCGAGGTGCGGCGCTTGGCTTGCCAGGACCGGTTGAGCACCTGCGCGACCCTATGGACGTTGCCGGCGAGCAGCGCCTGTTTCATTTCCAGCGCGTCCGGTTTCAATTGATGGAGCGCTTCGACGGCGCCTTGATCGTTCTCGGTCGCCGCCCTGACCTGATCCTGGATGATGGCGGAAGCGCGCGACTGTCCGGTGAAGCAGACGATGATCGAAGCCTCGAATTCGCACAGATAGGACGTCGAGATGCGCAACGGGTTCACCACCACGCGGTCGCCCGGAAGGAATTCCATGAAATTGACGCCGCCAAAAGCGGCCGCGTACTGCCGGCCGCCGGCGAGCTTGGCGTCGACGCGCTCGATCTCGAATGCAAGCCGCGCCACGTCGTAGCTGCCGAGCGGCAGGCTGAACGGACCGATAGGCTTCGACCAACGCAACAACAAGCGCCGACGATGCGCCGAGACCGGAACCGGGCGGCGCATCGACAGTCGAAGTCACCGTCAGCGCGTGGATCCTGCCGCCGAGAAAGTCGCGGACGATGCGATTATAGACGGCGCGATGCAGAATGAGGCCAGTGTCGAGCGACAGTTCGGCGGCCAGCGGCACGACGTCTTCGTGCTTGACGTCATGCGCCGAGAAGCAAAGTTTCTGATCGTCGCGAAAGCTAAGATTGGCATAGGCGTAGCGCGAGATCGTCGCATTCAGGATCGCGCCGCCATGGGTGTCGCAATAAGGCGAGAGATCGGTGCCACCGCCGGCAAGGCCCTGCCGCAACGGCGCGCGCGCGAACGCTCAGGCCCAATATATGACGCGGCTTGGCGCAGCTGTCGATGGCGACCGCTATTTTTGCGCCGAGGGAATCAGTCAGCAAAAAGGCCGGAATATTCACGACATCCTCATCAGCCGAAGAGAAACATAATGGCTTAGAGAGTCTTAAGACCCCGCTAAAGCCGGCGCTGAATAAGGAAAACCGTAGTTCGCGACGGCCGCCGCGGCCTTCAATGCGACGCGAAGGCCGGTTGGGCGCGCGTTTCGCTCAGCGTCATCTCGGCGCCGTCGATCGGCAAGATGCACAATTTTCTGCCCTCGGGGCTGCACACCTGGATCGACCAGCCAACCCATTCTTGCGTGAGGCTGTTCTTCAACAGCTGCAGCTTCTCCTGCGCAAAATCGATCGCGCCGTGGGAAGATTTAAATTCAAGCCCAAGGTAGTCGAATATGACTTTTTCCTTGCTGGTGAAATCAAAGAAGAAACGCATCGCTGTCATCCCTCGCGATTGTCGATGCAGGTTTTGTAGCGGGCGCGCACTATCGGGCGACTAACTAAATCGATAAAACGAAGACTAAATCCGAGCTTTGCCGAAGAGCGCCGTATTGCAAACCGTTCAGGCGTCGTGATTCCAAACCCGGCGACGCGACAGCGAGCTTTGCTTCGCCACCTCTCCGCTCGGTCTATAGCCGCGCAACGACTTGTCGGCGGTCGCCTCGTAGCGAATGCCGACGAGGTAGCCGCGCTGCCAGACGAGCTGAGAGACATTGTGCGTCGTGCCGTGAAGAAATTCGAAGCGCTTGGGCAATTGCAGCATCGTGTGCAGTTGCAGACAGGCGCCGCCCGCCGACAGATTGATGACCTGGCAATCGACGGGTGCGCGCTCGGAGCCGACCAGCAATTTTGCCGTGCGGGGCACCGGCCCTTTGGCTCCATGCGAAACGATTGTCGTCCCTCGGACATTGCCTGTGCTTCCTGATGCCTCTGCGTCCAATGCCTCTGCGTCCAAGTCTTCCGGAGCGTGGCGATGCCGAATGAAAAGCCACTTAAGTAAGCTGGTCAAAATTGAGCGGCCGCGGCTGGAGCGAGGCGACGCCCGCGAGAAGCGCTTTTGGGCACCCGCGCGTTTCAATTGTCCGGTAATTATCGTAAATTTCTAGTTGCAAAACTGTGCAACAAAGCCAATTAGATTTGAGACGCAATTTTAACTGCTAAAGTCACCTTTGGGTTCATAGCGAATCCCTCTATAGCCAAACCCCATAGCCAGACTCCACAGCCAACCGCCAATAACCGAGCGCCAGTAACAACAAAACGCCATGACCATCCGCCTGCATCGCGGCGACCTGCCGGACATTTCGTGCTATAGCGGCGCGGTTGCGATCGATACCGAGACCATGGGTCTCGACCTCAATCGCGACCGGCTCTGCGTGGTGCAGCTCTCGCCGGGCGACGGCTCGGCCGACGTGGTGCAGATCGCGCCGCACGCCAGCCCCGACTCCGCACCCAATCTCAAGCGCCTCCTCGCCGACAAAAAACTGCTCAAGATTTTTCACTTCGCCCGTTTCGATCTCGGCATGCTGTGCAAGACTTTCGGCGTCATGCCGGAACCGGTGTTCTGCACCAAGATCGCTTCGCGCCTGACCCGCACCTATACCGACCGCCACGGGTTGAAAGATCTGGTGCGCGAAGTGCTCGGTCAGGAACTGTCCAAACAGCAGCAATCCTCGGATTGGGGCGCTGCCGCCTTGAGCGATGCGCAAGTCGCCTATGCCGCGTCCGACGTGACGCATCTGCATGCGCTCAAGGAGAAGCTCTCAGCCATGCTGGCGCGCGAGGGCCGCGAAGAGCTCGCGGAAGCCTGTTTCCGTTTCCTGCCGGTGCGGGTGCGGCTCGACCTTGCGGGCTTTGCCGCCGAGGACATATTTGCCCATTCGTGAGGCGGCGGGACCGCCGCCGGGCAGGTCGACCGGGATGGCTGATGACTCCGGGCGGCCCTGCCTGAGACATAATCGCCAGCGACTTTTACCGGATAAGCCCGCTAAAAGCATGGTTTAGCATGGCTTGCCGCCCGAATCGGGGCGCTTTTCAAAGGATCGCTGCTTGGCCACCGTGTACCCGGATAGCGCGGCAAAAGGATTTGCCACCAAATCGCGCGGCGACTTTGAGCGCAGTTACCGGTCCGCGTTACAGCATAGCCGCCGCGTCCGGCTGCTACGCATCGGCGTGCCGGTCGGAATTGCGGCGCTTCTCCTCGCGGTGGTGGCGATGAATTACATGCCGCCGATCGGCGGCTTCCGTCTGCCGGGCGAGCTCGGCAATCTGGTGATCCATGGCACTAAGATCACCATGGAGGCGCCGCGGCTGACCGGATTTACCGCCGATTCCCGCGCCTACGAATTCTCCGCCAATGCGGCAGCGCAAGACATGACCAAACCCGATCTTGTCGAGCTGGAAAAGCTCCATGCCAAGATGGAAATGGCAGACAAGAGCACCGTCGAAATGTCGGCGGTCTCCGGCATCTATAACGTGAAGTCGGAGATCCTGACGCTCAACGAGAATATCCACCTGTCGTCGTCGAGCGGCTATTCGGGCCAGCTGAGCGAAGCTGTCATCGACGTCAAGAAAGGCACTGTCGCTTCGGACAAGCCGGTGCAGGTGAACATGCTCAACGGCTCGCTCAATGCGCAGCGGCTCGACATTGCCGACAACGGCAGCGTGCTTCGCTTCGGTGGCGTCGAAATGACGCTCCTGCCCGGTAAAGACAGCAAAGACGGTTCCAGCGATACCGCAAAGGCCGGCGCGCAATGAACTGGACCAAACAAAAATTCTGCAGCGCCTTGGCCGGCTTCGCGGCGACGGCACTATTGGCCGCAACGCCGGTGGCCGCGCAACCTTCGAGCGGCGCCGCCGCACAACCTTCCAGCGGCAGTGCCGCACCCGGCCCGTTCCAGGGCATGATGAACGATCAGAAAAAGGATCAACCGGTCCAGATCGAAGCCGCGACACTTGAAGTGCGCGACAAGAACAAGACCGCGACGTTCTCCGGCAATGTGCAGGTTGTGCAAGGCGACACCACGATGAAATGCCAAAGCCTCGTCGTCTTTTACGGTCAGGAAATCGGCATCGCCGGGAATGGCAAGCCCGCTGCGACACCGGTGACGACGACCAAGTCCACGCCCGGCATGCCGCAAGGCGCACAGAATATTCGCCGCATCGAAGCGCGCGGCGGGGTTACCGTCATCACCAAGGATCAGAACGTAAAGGGTGACACCGGCATTTATGACTTGGAGTCGAAGACTATCAGCCTGATGGGCAATGTCGTGGTCAGCCAGGGCCAGAACGTCATTCACGGCGAAAGGGTTGTCGTCGATACGGTCACGGGAAGTGCCAGGGTGGAATCGGGATCGAGCAATGGCGGCGCCGGCGCCGGCGCACCCGGTCCGCCCCGCGTTCGCGCTCTGATCCAGCCCGGAAAGGGCATGACGATTGGGCCGGGCCAGACAAGTTCAGGCCCGAATTGACGCCCCGCTTAAGGCCGCCGATTAACTGCCCCAATTCGAGGCCCACCGCCCGGACGCGGAAAATCGGCTAGAGTCCGCTATATAGGCGGGTACCGGAACCGCAGGCGAGGCCTCCCAAGACCGTGTCAGATCTCCTTTCATACTTCCGCCGCGGCCCGGCCAAGGGCAAGCGCAAGCCGGTTCCGGTCGCGGAGGAGGACGTCATCGATCTTGAATCGATGGGCGGCGAGATCAGCAACGTCTATCTCGACATTGCGAGCGCCGGAGCGCGTGCGGAAAAGCCGCGCCCCAAATCTCCCCGGCGTGAAATGGCTCCGCCGCGCGAAATGCCCCCCCCGCGCGAAACGGCGCAGCCGCCCGCGCCCCAGCCACCGGCCCATACTCAGCAACGGGCCTTCACCCAGCAGCCGCCGGCCGCGCCGCCGCCGCAGGCTTTTATGCCGCCGCCAAGCCCGTCTCTGGCTCCTGGTCCGGCCCCGTATCCAGTACCGGCC
>JBAUCK010000260.1:0-6049 GCA_049677525.1 Xanthobacteraceae bacterium | reverse complement strand
CCATGTCGGCCACAGTCTGGCCACTGCCTGCCGCGCCATCGGCCGGGCCTGGACCGGCGGCGTGTTCGCGCCGGCCCCGGATGCGGGCGCAGCGACGCCGTTCTACCGGCAGCTCAGCCGTCATGCCGCGGCCTTTGCACTTGCCGTAGATCTATCGCTGTTGACGCTTGGCGGCGCGCTCAAGCGCAAGGAAATGATCTCCGCCCGTTTCGGCGATATTCTGTCGGAGCTCTATCTCGCCAGCGCCGCGTTGAAACGCTGGAACGACGAAGGCCGCCAAGAGGCCGACTTGCCGCTGCTCGAATATTGCGTGGAGTCGAGCTTCGCCACCATCGAAGCGCGCTTCGACGAACTCCTCGGCAATTTTCCGGTGCGGCCGGTGGCGTGGCTGTTGCGCTTCTTCATTCAGCCGTTCGGCCGGCGCGGCCGCGGCCCGTCCGATCGGGTCACAGATACATGCGCCGACCTCATCACCACGCCGTCGGCGGCGCGCGATCGTCTCACGGTCGATCTCTATCATCCGACCGAGCTGGATGGCAGCAACGGCATCGCGCTGGTCGAGCGCGCCTTCACGATGACCGCCGAAGTACAGCCGATCCGCGATCGCATGCACGCCGCGCGGGTTCGCGACATCGACCAGGCGGTGAAGCAAGGCACCATCACTGCCGATGAAGCGGCAAAACTGAAGGCTGTGGCCGACGCGGTCGCCGCAGCCATCGCGGTCGACGATTTCGCGCCGGAAGAACTGACCGTGCGCGGCGCCAAAGGAACCGGAGCAAAGGGAGAAGCGTCATCGCAAGCGACATCACCAGCGCCGCCGGTAGCGGCGGAGTAGCGCATCGTCCGGTCTATATCGTCGACGGCAGCCGCACGCCCTTTATCAAGGCGCGCGGCGCGCCGGGCCCGTTCACGCCGGTCGATCTCGCCGTGCAATGCGGCCGGCCGCTGTTGCTGCGCCAGCCGTTTGCGCCGGACGCCTTCGATCAGGTCATTCTCGGCTGCGTCAATGTTATTGCCGATGAAATGAACCCCGCCCGCGTCGCCGCGCTGCGGCTCGGCATGGGCGAGGGGATGACGGCGTTCACCGTACAGATCAATTGTGGCTCGGGCATGCAGTCGATCGACACCGCCTATCGCTATATCCGCGAAGGCGTCAGCGATCTGGTGCTCGCGGGCGGCGCGGAAGCGCTCAGCCATGCGCCGCTCGTGTTCAACCGCAGTGCCGTGAAGTGGTATGCGCAGATGTTCGCCGCGCGCGGTATCGGCGCGAAGCTTTCCGCTTTGCTCGGCTTTCGGCCCTCGATGCTGACGCCGGTGATCGGACTTGAGCGCGGGCTGACCGACCCCATCACCGGGCTGAATATGG
Source organism: Xanthobacteraceae bacterium (assembly GCA_049677525.1). Taxonomy (GTDB): domain Bacteria; phylum Pseudomonadota; class Alphaproteobacteria; order Rhizobiales; family Xanthobacteraceae; genus BOG-931. Next base: position 4,683 of record JBAUCK010000260.1, on the reverse strand, counting down.
GCCAGACCGCCGAGCTTGTCGGGCACTTGTTCCACATTACCCGGCGGCAGGCCGACGAATATGCCGCCGAGAGCCAGCAGCGCCTGGCCGAAGCGCAGAAGAACGGCTACCTCGCCAACGAAATCGAACCGGCCTTCGCGCGCGACGGCACCGTGTTCGATCATGACGACGGCGTGCGGCCCGACACTACCGCCGACACGCTTGCCAAGCTCAAGCCGGCTTTCGAACGGCCGTGGGGCGACGTCACGCCGGGCAATAGTTCGCAGATCACCGACGGCGCGTCCTGGGTGATCCTCGCCTCGGAAGAGGCGATGAAAGAACACAAGCTCACGCCGAAAGCGGTGATCGTCGATAGCGAATGGTCGGCGCTCGATCCCTCCGTGATGGGGCTTGGTCCGGTCTATTGCTCGACCGCGATGTTGCAGCGGCACCGGCTCGCGCTGGGCGATGTCGCGCTGTGGGAGCTCAACGAAGCTTTCGCCGCGCAGGTGCTCGGCTGCCTCGCCGCGTGGGAGGATGACGAGTTCTGCCGCGACGCGCTCGGCCTCGAAGCCGCCGCCGGCAAAATTCCGCGCGACCGCCTCAATGTCGACGGCGGCGCCATCGGCGTTGGCCATCCCGTGGGCGCCAGCGGCAACCGCATCGTGCTGCATCTGGTCAATGCCATGAAGCGGCTCGGCTATAAGCGCGGCATCGCCACCGAATGTATCGGCGGCGGCCAAGGCGGCGCTATGCTGATTGAAGCGGTTTAGGGGGCGCACATGAAAACCTCACCCGCCTCCGATTCTTCCGCTCACGTCCCGACCATGGCCATTCTCGGCAAACGCGATATCGAGCTCGGTCCGTTCGCGCTCGGGGAGACGCAACAGGAGCCGGGGCCCTGGGAAAATTGGCGGCTGCGCAATGACGAAGACGGCATTGCCTGGCTGCTGTTCGACAAAAAAGGTTCCAGCGCCAATACGCTATCGGCGCCGGTGCTCACCGAACTCAATGCCGTGCTCGACAAGCTCGAACGCGAACGGCCGCGCGGCCTCGTCATCCGCTCGGCAAAGACCGGCGGCTTCATCGCCGGCGCCGACATCACGCAATTCGAAGGCGTCACCGATCCGTCGCAGATCGAAACGTCGCTGACCGGCGGCCACGAAGTGCTCGACCGGCTCGACCGGCTGCCGGTGCCGACCATTGCGGTGATCCACGGCTATTGTCTCGGCGGCGGGCTCGAGGTCGCGCTGGCCTGCGACTACCGCCTCGCTGTCGACGGCGCGAGCTTCGGCTTTCCCGAAATCCTGCTCGGCCTGCATCCGGGGCTGGGCGGTACGTTCCGGCTGACGCGCCTGATCAATCCGGCGACAGCCATGACAATGATGCTGACCGGCAAGACCGAGCGAGCGCAGGCGGCGAAGCGCCTCGGCCTGGTCGATGCGGTGACGCAGGAGCGTCATGTCCGCGCCGCGGTACGCTCGGCCGTGGCCGGCGAATGGAAGCCGGCAAAACAAAGCTTCGTCGGCGGTTTGATGAATCTCGGCCCGGTACGCGGGCTGCTCGGTTCGCGGATGAAGAGCGAAGCCGAGAAGAAGGCGCCGCATAAGAATTATCCGGCGCCTTATGCGCTGATCGATTTGTGGGAGCGGCACGGCGGCAATCCGCAGGCGATGCAGAAGGCGGAAGTGGCGTCCTTCGCCAAGCTTCTCGTCACGCCGACCGCGCAAAATCTCGTCCGGGTGTTTTTCCTGCGCGAGAACCTGAAAAGCCTCGCCGACGGCAAATGGGACGGCAAGCGCATTCACGTCATCGGCGCCGGCGCCATGGGCGGCGACATCGCGGCGTGGTGTGCCTGGCACGGCTTTGTGGTGAGCCTCGGCGACACCAAGCCCGAGCCGATCGCGGGTGCGATCAAGCGCGCCGCCGACCTGTTCGGCAAGATCGGCCGCGACGACCGCCGCCGGGTTCGCGATGCGCTCGATCGCCTGATCCCGGATCTCAAGAGCGAGGGCGTCGCCTCCGCCGACCTGATCATCGAAGCGGTGCCGGAAATCCTCGATCTCAAGCGCAAGATTTTCGCCGGCATCGAACCGAAGATGAAGCCCGACGCCATTCTCGCCACCAACCCGTCGAGCATTCCGCTCGAGCAATTGCGCGAAGGCCTGCCGAATCCAGGGCGGCTGGTCGGTATCCACTTCTTCAATCCGGTCTCGCGCATGCAGCTTGTCGAGGTCGTCAGCCACGATCAGGTCGCGGCCGACGTGCTGGCCGATGCGCGCGCGTTCCTCGGCCGCATCGACCGCCTGCCGGCCCCGGTGAAGAGCGCGCCGGGCTTCCTGGTCAACCGCGCGTTGACGCCATATCTGCTTGAAGCTTTGGTGCTGCTCGATTCCGGTGTGAGCAAGGAGAGCATCGACAAGGCCGCCGAGGATTTCGGCATGCCGATGGGTCCGATAGAACTGGCCGACGAGGTCGGACTCGATATCTGCCTGCACGTTGCCGAAATGCTCAAGACCAGTCTCAATCGCGACATGCCCGAGCCGCCGCAATGGCTGCAGGACAAAGTCCGCAAAGGCGAACTCGGCAAGAAAACCGGCAAGGGCCTTTACGACTGGAAGGACGGCCACGCGGTGAAGGGCCATGACGCGGCGCCGGCGCCGGCCGATGCCGTCGACCGCATGGTCCTCCCGATGCTCGACGTCTGCGTCACCTGCCTGCGCGAAGGCATCGTCGTCGACGAGAAGATCGCCGATGGCGCCATGATTTTTGCCACCGGCTTCGCGCCGTTCCGCGGCGGCCCGATGCACTATGCGCGCACCCGCGGCATTGCCGATGTGCGTGACACGCTCAAGCGGCTGGCGGAGAAATACGGGCCGCGCTTCCAGCCCGATCCGGGCTGGGACAATCTGAAATGATTCATACGGGTGAGGCCCCGGCGAAGTTCGACGATCCGGCGCGGCTTGCCGATGTCATCGTCGAAAGGGTCGGCAAAACAATCGTGCTCGCTCTGCCGCTCGGGCTCGGCAAAGCAAGCCACATCGCCAATGCGCTGTTCGACAAGGCAGCCGCCGATCCGTCGCTCAAGCTCACCATTTTCACCGCGCTCACGCTTGAAGCGCCGCGCGCGAAGAACGAACTCGAGCGCCGTTTCCTCGGCCCGGTGGCGCAGCGCGTCTTTGCCGGCTATCCGGCGCTGCACTACGCGACGGCCATTCATAAGGGCGAAGTCCCGCCCAATGTCGAGATCAATGAATTCTTCTTCGAGGCCGGCCAGTGGCTCGGTTCGCCCTATGCGCAGCAGCACTATATTTCCGCGAATTACACGCATGCGCTGGGCTATGTGCTCGACCGCGGCGTCAATGTAGTCGGCCAATTGGTGGCGCACCGGCCCGCGGAAACGGCCTATCCGTTCAGCCTGAGCTGCAATCCCGACTTGACCTGCGATCTGTTGAAGCTGCGCCGCGACGGCAAGGCCGATTTTCTGTTTTGCGGACAGACCAATTCGGAACTGCCGTTCCTGCGCGGCGACGCGGTTGTCGCAGCGAACGAATTCGATCACCTGCTCGACAGCCCCAAAACCGATTTCCCGCTCTTCGCACCGCCGCGCGAGCCGGTTTCGCTCGCCGATTATGCCGCGGGGCTGCATGCCGCCGGCATCGTGCCCGACGGCGGCACCTTGCAGATCGGCATCGGCTCGCTCGGCGATGCCGTGGCGCAAGCTTTGGTGCTGCGGCAGCAACAAAATGGCGTGTTCTGCCGATTGTTGGCGCAGCTTGGCTATAAGCCGGGGGGGAAAACTGACCTCCGCAGCGAGCCGTTCGACATCGGCCTCTACGGTTGCTCGGAATTGTTCGTCGAGGGCATGCTCGATCTCTATCGCGCCGGCATTCTCAAACGCGAGGTCGACGGCGTCGTGCTGCACGGTGGATTCTTTATCGGCTCGCGCGCCTTCTACCGGGCGCTGCGCGAAATGCCGCCGGAGATCTCTGCCAAATTCGGCATGACCTCGATCTCTTTCGTCAACGAGATCTACCGCGACGAGGACAAGAAGCGCCGCGCCCGCGTCAATGCCCGCTTCCTCAACGACGCGATGATGGCGACCTTGCTTGGCGACGTGATTTCCGACGCGCTGGAAGACGGCCACGTCGTCAGCGGCGTCGGCGGTCAATATAACTTCGTCGCGCAGGGTTTTGCGCTCGACGGCGCGCGTTCGGCGATCCTGCTGCAGTCGACCCGCACCGCCGGCGGCAAGACCCAGTCCAATATCCGCTGGCGCTATGGCCACACCACCATTCCACGTCACCTGCGCGACATCATCATTACCGAATACGGCGTTGCCGACATCCGCGGCAAAACCGACCGCGACGTGATCGCGGCGATGCTTGCAATCGCCGATTCGCGTTTTCAGGACGAACTGCTGCGGCAGGCCAAGGCGGCGGGCAAGATCGAACGCGCTTATGAATTGCCGAAAGCCGCGCGCGACAATACGCCGGACGCGATCGACCGGGCGCTGCAGCCTGCGGCGGATGCTGGCCTGCTGCCGTGTTTTCCGTTCGGCACGGATTTTACCGATGTCGAACGGCGCCTCATCCCGGCGCTCGAGACGCTGAAAGCGGCCTCGCCGCTTAAGCTCGTGTCGCTGGTCCTGCGCGGCCTTTCGGCCGGCGGCGACCACAGCGATTGCCTCGACCGCATGGATCT
>JBAUCK010000259.1:0-26276 GCA_049677525.1 Xanthobacteraceae bacterium | reverse complement strand
TCGGCCGCAAGGGCTTGCGCGAAATGGCGGCCGCCGCGAGCGTGCCGCTGCTTGCTATCGGCGGCATCAATACCGCGCGCATCGGCGACGTGATCGCCGCCGGCTGCGCGGGAATTGCCGTTATGGGCGGCGTGATGCGCGCCGCGGACCCGGCGATCGAGGTGAAGGCGCTGACAGCTAGTCTTTGCGGCGCGCTCGCGATCAAAGCGTAATCAGGACGGGTTAGCGCGCGCGATAGGTGGCAACGCCTTGATCGGGCACCCAAACACCAGACGGCAGCTCTCCTGCCTGCCAGAACACGTCGATCGGCATGCCGCCGCGCGCATGGAAATAGCCGCCGATGCGCAGCCATTTCGGCTTCAATAGCCCGACGAGTTTTTTACCGATATCGATGGTGCAGGCCTCGTGAAATGCACCGTGATTGCGAAAGCTGTTGAGATAGAGTTTTAGCGATTTGGATTCGACGAGAAAGCCCTTCGGCACATAGTCGATCACGAGCGTGGCGAAATCCGGTTGTCCGGTGACCGGGCACATGACGGTGAATTCGGGAAAGGTGAAGCGCGCGAGGTAATTGGCGTCCGGGTGCGGATTGGGCACGCGGTCGAGCACCGCCTCTTCGGGCGAGGCGGGAAGCGGCGAGGGGCGGCCCAGCTGCAGCCCTTTTCGCGCCGGCTTTTTCGTCGTTTTTCCGACCATGGCACGACTGCATGCCTTGCTTGCCAGAGCATGACAAGAGGCCATCACAAGAGACCATGACAAGAGGCTGCCCAATCCTGTAGAAGCCCTTCGCGGCGCATGAGCCAGCGATCAAGCGCCATTCCGTTCATCCGGGGACCATGCATGACCGCCATCGTCGATATTATCGGCCGGGAGATTTTGGACAGCCGCGGGAATCCGACCGTGGAAGTCGACGTGGTGCTCGAGGACGGGTCGCTCGGCCGCGCCGGCGTGCCGTCGGGCGCTTCGACCGGCGCCCACGAGGCGGTCGAGCTGCGCGACGGCGATAAGAAACGCTATCTCGGCAAGGGCGTGCGCAACGCCGTCGAGGCCGTCAACGACGAGATTTTCGATGCACTCGCCGGCATGGATGCCGAGGCGCAGGTCAAGGTCGACCAGACCATGATCGCGCTCGACGGCACGCCCAACAAAAGCCGCCTCGGGGCTAATGCCATTCTCGGCGTGTCGCTCGCCGCCGCCAAAGCCGCGGCGATGGCCAATCAGCTGCCGCTCTATCGCTATGTCGGCGGCACGTCGGCGCGGCTCCTGCCGGTGCCGATGATGAATATCGTCAACGGCGGCGCGCATGCCGACAATCCGATCGATTTTCAGGAATTCATGATCGTGCCGCTCGGCATGACGTCGTTTGCCGAAGCGTTGCGCGCGGGCTCGGAAATCTTTCACACGCTGCGCGGCGCGCTGAAGGATGCCGGCCACAATACGAATGTCGGCGATGAAGGCGGCTTCGCGCCGAACCTCGCCTCGGCTGATGCGGCGCTGGACTTCGTCATGAAGGCGATCGAGAAGGCCGGCTACAAGCCGGGCGACAACGTCAGTCTTGCGCTCGACTGCGCCTCGACCGAATTTTTCAAGGACGGCACTTACGTCTATGAAGGCGAGGGTAAGAAACGCTCGTTGCAAGAGCAGACCAAATATCTCGCCGACCTGGTCGGCCGCTATCCGATCGTGTCGATCGAGGACGGCATGGCGGAGGACGATATCGAGGGCTGGATCATGCTGACCGAAGCGATCGGCGGCAAATGCCAGCTGGTCGGCGACGATCTCTTCGTTACGAATGTCAAACGGCTTAGCGACGGTATCGCCAAGCACTACGCCAACTCAGTTCTGATCAAGGTCAACCAGATCGGCACGCTCACTGAAACGCTCGCCGCCGTCGAAATGGCGCACAAAGCCGCCTATACGACGGTCATGTCGCATCGCTCGGGCGAGACGGAGGATGCGACCATCGCCGATCTCGCCGTCGCCACCAATTGTGGCCAGATCAAAACCGGCTCGCTGGCGCGCTCCGACCGCACCGCGAAATACAATCAATTGCTGCGCATCGAGGAGGACCTCGGTCCGCAGGCAGTCTATGCCGGACGCTCCGCGTTCCGCGCACTGCGCTAGTTCCACCGCGGGCGGGCGCCTGTTGAGCGGCGCTCGCAACAGCGATACCCTGCACGTCTTCTTGGGAACGGGTGCGATATGGACCAGACGCTTGAATTGAAGGCGGGAAACCGCCGGCTCGCGGTCGAAAACCTGCGTGACCACATCGCTGCGTCGATCGATGCCTCGCCCTCGTTCGACGCGCCGTTCACACATCTCGTGCTTGGTCGCGTTTTTCCGGACGAAACCTACGCCCTGATGCTCGCCAATATGCCGGAGGTCAACGACTACCGGCCAATGCACGGGCGCAGCAAAGGTCACGATCTCGCCGACGGCACCCACACAAGGGTGAAGATCGATCTGTTCCCCGAATATATCCGCCACCTACCGCCGCAGAAGCGCACGGTCTGGGACATTGTCGGCCGCGCACTGTGCTCGCGGAAGGTCAAGGATGCTTTTGTGCGGCGGCTGGCGCCGGCGCTCGAACGCCGTTTCGGCGGCGGCTATGCCGCGACCGGCATGTATCCGATCCCGATCCTGACGCGCGACATTCCTGGTTATCTGATCACGCCGCATACCGACACGCGCTGGAAGGGCATTACGGTGCAGCTCTATCTCCCGCGCGATGCCTCCACGACGCATATCGGCACGATCTTCCACGAGAAGCTTGCCGACGGCTCGCTGCCGAAGGTCAAGCAGATGAAATTCGCGCCGAATACCGGCTACGCTTTCGCCGTGGGCACGGACACTTGGCACTCGGCCGACGCGGTCGGCTCCGAAGTGAAGACGCGCGACAGCATCCTTCTGACCTATTTCGTCGATGCCGGCATGCTGCGCTTCATGCGCAACCGCGGCAAGCGGCTCGGCAATTTCGTGCTCAGCGAAGCGCGCAACAGATTGCCGTAGCGGCGAGAACCATTAGTGGCGAGAACCATGGGTCCATATCCATGGCCCATTAAGCCCACTTTAATCGGCGGGCTCGCATGGTAGGGCCATGGTCACCCGCAAACGGCTGCGCACGATCCTCAACGCGCTCGCACTCTATGTGCTTGCGGTGCTGTTGATCGGTTATTTCGGCGTCAACGCCTACAGCGGCAATCGCGGGATCAAGGCCAAGGAAGACATCGACCGGCAAATGGCCGCGCTCAATACCGATCTGACTAGGCTCAAGCTCGAACATGCACAATGGGCTCGGCGCGTTGCGCTGCTCAAGTCCGACGCCATCGACCCGGATATGCTCGACGAGCGCGCGCGCCTACTGCTCGACGATGTCGATCCCAATGACCTGACCATGATGTTCCGGCCGGCGGCGAGCCCGCCTGCCGCACCGCACCCTTGACGGCCCCTTGAACTCGCCGTAGCCGATTACGAAATTGATTTTCCGACAAGCATTTGGCCGATGGCACCTGCCCCCGGCCCGCAATGCTCTGACTTCCGCAACACAGCGAATTCCGCTATTGGGGGAGGCCCGCCTGCCGAAACGCTTTGTCATCTTTCGAGGACACTGATGGCCGTTGCCCAGACTGCGCAAACCGCCGAAAAAATGAGCCCTGCCGCCGGAAACGGCGCGGCCGCCTTGGGTGGCGCAAAGATAGCCGAATTCACCAAGGAGCAGGAGTTTCACGCGCTCCGCCAGATGCTCCTGATCCGCCGGTTCGAGGAAAAGGCCGGCCAGATGTACGGCATGGGCCTGATCGGCGGCTTCTGCCACCTCTATATCGGCCAGGAAGCGGTCGTCATCGGCATGAAAATGGCGACCAAGGAAGGTGATCAGATGATCACCGGCTACCGCGACCACGGCCATATGCTCGCCTGCGACATGGACCCCAAAGGCGTGATGGCCGAGTTGACCGGGCGGCGCGGCGGCTACTCCAAGGGCAAGGGCGGCTCCATGCACATGTTCTCGCTGGAGAAGAAGTTCTACGGTGGCCATGGCATCGTCGGTGCCCAAGTGCCGCTCGGCACAGGTCTCGCTTTCGCCAATAAATATCGCGGCAATGATGCGGTCTGCCTGACCTATTTCGGCGACGGCGCCGCCAACCAAGGCCAGGTCTATGAAAGCTTCAACATGGCCGAGCTGTGGAAACTGCCGGTCGTTTACGTCATCGAAAACAATCGCTACGCGATGGGCACGTCAGTGACGCGCTCCTCGGCACAGACCGATTTTTCCAAGCGCGGCATTTCCTTCGACATCCCGGGGTCGCAGGTCGACGGAATGGACGTGCGTGCGGTGAAGGCGGCGTCGGAAGAGGCGCTGGCCTGGTGCCGGGCCGGCAAGGGCCCGGTGATCCTCGAAATGATGACCTACCGCTATCGCGGCCACTCCATGTCGGATCCGGCGAAATACCGGACCAAGGAAGAAGTCGACAAAATGCGCACCGAACACGATCCGATCGAGCAGGTGCGCAAGCGGCTCCTCGACAAGAAGTGGGCGAGCGAAGACGATTTGAAGAAGATCGACGCGTCCGTGCGCGCGGTCATCAATGAAGCGTCAGAGTTCGCGACCCACGATCCCGAGCCCGATCCTGCCGAACTTTACATCGACGTCTATCGTTAAGTTGCGATCAGCGTGCCGCTGTAAGCACCCAGTGAGTTACGCTACCGAGTGAGCGATCATGCCGATTGAGATTCTGATGCCCGCCCTGTCGCCGACGATGGAGAAGGGCAACCTCGCCAAGTGGCTGAAGAAGGAGGGTGACACCGTTAAATCCGGCGACGTGATCGCCGAGATCGAGACCGACAAAGCCACCATGGAGGTGGAAGCGGTCGACGAGGGCACGCTCGGAAAGATTTTGGTGCCCGCCGGCACCAACGATGTCGCCGTCAATACGCCGATCGCCATGATCCTCGCCGACGGCGAGGACGCCGCCGCGCTGAAAGCCGGCGCACCGGCCAAGGCGCCAAAGTCTGTAGAGGCCGCGCCGCCCGCCACCCCCGCGACCAAAGCCGAAGTGCCTGCGCCGACGATCGCGGCTCCCCCGCATGCTGCGGCTACGCCGGAACCAGAAGTGCCGGCAGGCACCGAACTCGTCTCGATGACCATGCGCGAAGCCTTGCGCGATGCCATGGCCGAAGAGATGCGCCGCGATCCCGATGTGTTCGTGATGGGCGAGGAGGTCGCCGAATATCAGGGCGCCTACAAGGTGACCCAGGGACTTCTGGAAGAATTCGGCACGCGGCGCGTCATCGACACACCGATCACCGAGCACGGCTTCACCGGCGTCGGCATTGGCGCGGCGTTCGACGGGCTAAAACCAATCGTCGAGTTCATGACGTTCAATTTCGCCATGCAGGCGATGGATCAACTCATCAATTCGGCGGCAAAGACGCAGTATATGTCGGGCGGGCAGGTCAAGGTCTCGATCGTATTCCGCGGCCCGAACGGCCCGGCCTCGCGCGTTGCCGCGCAGCACAGCCAGGATTATTCCGCCTGGTACTCCCACATCCCGGGCCTGAAGGTGATCGCGCCGTCGACCGCGGCCGACGCCAAGGGTCTGCTCAAAGCAGCCATCCGCGATCCCAATCCGGTGATCTTTCTCGAGAACGAAATTCTCTACGGCCACTCTTCGCCGGTCCCAAAACTCGACGACTACGTGCTGCCGATCGGCCGCGCCCGCGTGGTCCGTCCCGGCAGCGACGTCACCATCGTCGCCTGGTCGATGGGCATGACCTACGCACTGAAAGCCGCGGAAGAACTGGCGAAAGACGGCATCGACGCCGAGGTGATCGACCTGCGCACGCTCAAGCCCATGGATACCGCGACGATCATCGAGTCCGTGAGGAAGACCGGCCGCGTGGTCACGGTTGAAGAAGGCTGGAAGCAATCCGGCGTCGGTTCGGAGATTGCCGCTTCCCTGATGGAAAATGCGTTTGATTATCTCGACGCGCCGGTGATGCGAGTATGCGGCAAGGACGTGCCGATGCCATATGCCGCAAATTTGGAAAAGCTCGCGCTGCCATCCGTTACCGAAGTTGTCGAGGCGGTGAAAGCCGTCACTTACCGCTGAATTAGATTGGTGAGATTGGCGTCCGATGCCTATCAATATTCTCATGCCGGCCTTATCGCCCACGATGGAGAAGGGCAACCTTGCCAAGTGGCTCAAGAAAGAGGGCGACGCGGTCAAGACCGGCGACGTGATTGCCGAGATCGAGACCGACAAGGCGACGATGGAATACGAAGCCGTCGATGACGGCACGATGGCGAAGATCGTGGTGCCGGAAGGCACGCAAGATGTCGCGGTCAATCAACTCATCGCCGTTATGGCGCAAGAAGGCGAGGACGTGAAGGCCACGGCGGCGGCAGCCGGGAAGGGCGCGTCTCCCGCCGCGGCACCGGCGCCACAGACTGCCGCCGCTTCTGCGGTGCAAGCCAAAGCGCCCGTTGCTCCGCCTCCACCGCCGGCTCCCGTCGCCGTGCCGAAAGCTGCACCTGCGGCACCCGCGACCAATGGACACGCCGGCGACCGCATTTTTTCTTCACCGCTGGCGCGGCGGCTCGCCAAGGATGCCGGCATCGATATCGGCCGTATCCAGGGCACCGGTCCGCACGGCCGTGTCATCGCCCGCGATGTCGCGACGGCAAAAGCCGGCGGCGGATTGAAGGCGCCCGCCGCACTGGGCGCCGCCACCACGCCGATAATCGCGCCGTCGATGTCGGACCAGCAGATCCGCGCGCTATACGAAGACGGCAGCTACGAGGTGGTCCCGCATGACGGCATGCGCCGCACCATCGCGCAGCGGCTCACCGCCTCGGTGCAGACCATTCCGCATTTCTATCTCACCGTCGATTGCGATATCGGCAAGCTTCTGGAAGTGCGCGAAGAGATCAACGCGCTCGCGCCCAAAGGCGCCGACGGCAAGCCCGCCTACAAGCTTTCGGTCAACGATTTCGTCATCAAGTCGCTCGCGCTCGCGCTGCAGCGTGTGCCGGATGCCAATGTGAGCTGGACCGAAGGCGGTATGCTCAAGCACAAGCATTCCGATATCGGCGTCGCGGTGGCGATGCCGAACGGCCTGATCACGCCGATCATCCGTGCCGCCGAAACCAAATCGCTCGCCGCGATCTCGAACGAGATGCGCGACCTCGCCATACGTGCGCGCGATCGCAAGCTCAAGCCGCATGAATATCAGGGCGGCACGTCGGCGGTATCCAATCTCGGCATGTACGGTATCAAGGACTTCACCGCCGTGATCAATCCGCCGCACGCGACCATTCTCGCCGTCGGCACCGGCGAGGAGCGCGCGGTGGTGCGTGACGGCAAGATCGTCGCCGCGCATATCATGAGCGTCACCATGTCGTGCGACCATCGCGCCGTCGACGGCGCGCTCGGCGCGATCCTGATCGGCGCGTTCAAGTCGCTGATCGAAAACCCGGTGATCATGCTTGTGTAGCCCATAGTGGGATAATCCATGCCTCTCGTGCGGATTGATCTGCGGCGCGGCAAATCGGCGGCCTACAAGAAGGCGATCAGCGATGGCGTCTATCAGACGCTACGCGAGATATTCACGGTGCCTGAGAATGATCGCCGCATGGTCGTGACCGACCGCGATGAGGCGGACTTCGTCTACGAGCCAAGCCATCTTGGTATCGAGCACGGACCCGATTTCGTTATGCTGCAAATCACCGTGACCAATACCCGCACGGTCGAACAAAAGCAGGCGCTCTACGCGCGGATCGCCGAATTACTCGGCAAGAATCCCGGCATCCGGCCGCAGGATGTGATGATCGATCTGATCGACGTCGGCAAAGAGAATTGGTCGTTCGGCAACGGCATCGCGCAATACGTTTGATTGCTGCGCGCAACACCGGATTGCGCAGCTTTAGGCTGGATCGAGCCCCTTGGCGCGGAACGCCGCAACGGCCTGCGGCGCGCGCAAAGATGCGAGCAGGGCTTTGCCTATATCAGCATGTTTGCAGTCCGGCATCAGGCCTGCTGCAAAAGCGGTGATTAGGTTGAGATCGCCGGGCAACATGCCGACGATCTCGACGCCGGCGACATGGAGCAGCTCCGGCTTTTGCTGCACGGCAAGCTCTGCTTCGCCGGAAATGAGGAGTGTGGCGGTAAAGCCGCCCGGTGGCGGATATTTGGTTTTGGGTCGCATTTCGGCAGCGATGCCCATGCACTCAAGCAATTTTTCGAAATAGACACCGCTCGCGCCGCCCGCAGACGGTTCGCTATAGGCGATCGATTTGGCATTGAGCAGCGTCTGTTTCAGCGCCTCCGGCGTGGAAATGTCCGGTTTCGGCGCCCCAGCTTTGACCGCGATGCCGACGCCGGAACTGGCGAGCGGCACCTCCGATCCCGGCACAACCTTGCCTTGCTTGCTGAGAGCGTCGAGGCCGGCGCGGCTTAGGACCAGCACATCGGCGGTTTCGCCGCCCTCGATCCGCTTCACCAGCATGGGGGCCGTCCCCCAGGTCACGGCAAGCTTGTGGCCGCTTGTCGCCTCAAATTGCGCGAACAGGCCTTCCGCGGCACTGCGCACGCCGATCGTGCCGTAAACGGTGAGCTCGGCCATGAGGGAGGATCGCTGTTGCGCTGGCGTAATGGGCCGGTAGTACACACCTGATTCCGGCCAGGTTCAACCGCGGCCCGGACTGTGAGAATTCAGGCGGGCATTGTTCTTGCTTCGCCCGGCCTTCACAGGCAGGAAATGTACTCGCTGCAATTGGATGCTCAAAAGGCCGTACGATGGACGACCTGATCGCAGGCTATCGCCGTTTCCGCGCCAGCACGTGGCAGACCGAGAGGAGCCGCTTCGAGGCGCTGAGCCGGCTCGGGCAGCGGCCGCGCGCGCTGATCATCGCCTGTTCGGACAGCCGCACCGACCCGCAAATGGTGTTCAATGCGCGCCCCGGGGAACTGTTCGTCGTCCGCAACATCGCCAACATCGTTCCGCCTTACGGGCCGGACGACCACCCGCACGGCGTAAGTTCAGCGATCGAATTCGCCGTGCGCTCGCTCAAAGTGCGGGAAATCGTGGTGTTGGGTCACGCCATGTGCGGCGGCATTCAGGCGTTGCTCAACGGCGCGCCGCGCGAAGTCTCCGATTTCGTCGGCCAGTGGGTAAGCATCGCCGAGCCGGCGCGCGAGCTCGCCCTCAAGGCGCCGCCGGAGCTGCAGCAGCAGGTCTGCGAACACGAAGCGGTGCGCCTGTCGCTCGCCAATCTCATGACCTTCCCCTGGATCAAGGACGCAGTCGACGCCGGCCATATCACGCTCCACGGCTGTTTTTTCGACATCCGCTCGGGCGTGCTCGAACGCCTCGGCAACGACGGCGTTTTCCAACCCATTCCCGACCGGTCGGCCTAACGCCATCCGCCTGAAGCCGCCTGTCTTACACACCATGGCCGGACTTGTTCCGGCCGCACAGATCTCTAAATGACTGAGCCTGACGGCGTGGATGCCCGCGACAAAAGCGGGCGCGACGGGGTAAGGTCTGGCACCAAGACGCGTAGGACGAGGATTGAATGGCTGAGCAGAATTTCGACATCATCATTATCGGTTCCGGCCCGGGCGGTTACGTCACCGCGATCCGTGCCGCCCAGCTCGGCTTCAAGACCGCGATCGTCGAGCGCGAATTTCTCGGCGGCATTTGTCTCAACTGGGGCTGCATCCCGACCAAGGCGCTGCTGCGCTCGGCGGAGATCTATCACTACATGCAGCACGCCAAGGATTATGGCCTGTCCGCCGGCGAGGTGACCTACGATCCAGCTGCTGTGGTGAAGCGTTCGCGCGGCGTGTCGAAGAGGCTCAATGACGGCGTCGGCTTCCTGATGAAGAAAAATAAGGTCACCGTGATCTGGGGCGAGGCCGTGATCGACGCGCCCGGCAAGATCACGGTGAAGCCCGGCCGCAATGAAGGACCGAAAGGCGCGCTCGGCGCGGGTACCTACCAGGCCAAGCACATCATCATCGCCACCGGCGCGCGGCCGCGTGTTCTGCCGGGGCTCGAGCCCGACAAGAAACTTGTCTGGACCTATTTCGAGGCCATGGTGCCGGAGAAAATGCCGAAGTCGCTGCTCGTCGTCGGCTCTGGCGCGATCGGCATCGAATTCGCCTCGTTCTATCGCACGCTTGGCTCCGACGTGACCGTGGTCGAAGTGCTACCGCAAATCCTCCCCGTCGAGGACGCCGAGATCGCGGCCTTTGCGCGCAAGAGCTTTGAGAAACAGGGTATCAAGATCTTCACCGGCGCCAAGGTGACGAAACTCGACAAGAAAGCAGATAGCGTCATCGCGACCATCAATGACGGCAAAGGCGGCGCGCAGACCTTGACCGTGGATCGCGTCATCGCGGCGGTCGGCGTCGTCGGCAATATCGAAAATCTCGGCCTCGAAAAACTCGGCGTGAAAACCGAGCGTGGCGCCATCGTCATCGACGGCTTGTGCAAGACCAATGTGCCGGGCATCTATGCCATCGGCGATGTCGCTGGCTCGCCGCTCCTTGCGCACAAAGCCGAGCATGAAGGCGTCATCTGCGTCGAAGCGATCAAAGGACTGCATCCGCATCCGATGAACAAGCTGATGATCCCCGGCTGCACCTATTGCACGCCGCAGATCGCTTCTGTCGGCCTCACCGAACAGGCGGCCAAGGACAAGAAACTCGACATCCGCGTCGGCCGCTTTCCGTTTGTCGGCAACGGCAAAGCCATTGCGCTCGGCGAGGACCAGGGTCTGGTCAAAGTGATTTTCGACAAAAAAACCGGACAGCTCCTCGGCGCGCATATGGTCGGCGCCGAAGTCACCGAGCTCATCCAAGGCTATGTGGTGGCGATGAATCTCGAAACCACCGAGGAAGAGCTGATGCACACCGTATTCCCGCATCCGACTCTGTCAGAGATGATGAAGGAAGCGGTGCTGGACGCTTACGGACGCGCGTTGAATATTTAAGTCTGATCGGACATAATCGGTCGGGGGCGATGGGTGCGCTAGCTCTAGCGGAGGCGGGTCATGCCGCATTTCGCCATCCCATTAGCTCGTCAGAAAATCGCGCGTTATAAGCCCGGTCGCTGCTGGCCTGCACCGCTTGGCGCTGCCGTGCTGTGCGCTGGCTTCGTCTTGGCGGCCTGCTCACAGAAATCGCAATCGCTGGCGGACTATATCGCCGCGATCTGCGCGTCTCATTTTCGCGACGCTACGCGCGAGGAAGCGCCGTTCCTCGCCGACAATGTCAGCGCCATGTCGAAGATGATGGTCGATATGGGCATCACCCCATCGGGGGACATCGACCGCGACTTTGTCGCAATGATGGTGCCACACCATCAGGGCGCGATCGATATGGCGCAGGCCGAGTTGCGTTACGGCCAAAACGAGCAGCTTCGGCGCATGGCGCAGGAAATCATCGTCACGCAGCAAGCGGAAATCGCCGCGATGCGGCTCGCGGTCGGTCAACCACTGCCGCCGGCAACAGCAGCACCCGATCAGCAACCCGTCACTGAGCAACCGATGACGAGAAGCGACAATACCAAGTCCGCGGTCCAATAAGCCGATAAGGAGCCGTGAGATGCGACCAGCTTTTGTCCTGTGCCTCGTTTTGAGCACTGCCGCTTTCACGAATGTTACTCCACTGCTCGCAGGGCAGGCGCCCGGCAGCGCCGCCGATCCGGATATTGCAGTCAGTCATCACGACCGCGTCTATGCGGCGGAGCAATTCTCCAACACCGTCTCAGTCATCGATCCGGTGGACAACAAGCTCCTTGGCGTGATCCGGCTCGGCGATCCGTCGCCCTCGGATCTGAGCCCGCTCTACAAGGGACAGGTCCTGGTACACGGCATGGGCTTCTCGCCGGATCATCACACGCTCGCCATCGTCTCGATCGGCTCGAATTCCGTGAGCTTCATCGATACGGCGACCAATAAAGTCAAACATGTCACGTATGTCGGCCGCGCGCCTCACGAGGCTTTTTTCACGCCTGACGGCAAAGAGGTCTGGGTTACCGTCCGCGGCGAAAATTATGTGTCCGTGCTGAACGGCACGACTTACGAAGAGAAGACGCGCATCACCACGCCGAACGGGCCGGGCATGCAGATTTTCTCGCCGGCCGGCAAATACGGCTACGTCTGCTCTTCGTTCAATCCGGAAATCGATGTCGTCAACATTGTCGACCACACCATCGTCGGCAAAGTCACACAGGCCAGTCCGTTCTGCCCGAATATCGCGGCGACGCCGGACGGTTCGCAGGTTTGGATCACGTTGAAAGATACAGGCAAGACGCAGGTCTTCGATGCGCATCCGCCGTTCGCGATACTAAAGACGATGGATACCGGGGCGATCACCAATCACGTCAATATTGTTCGCAACGCCAAGGGCACGTTCGCCTATGTTACGATCGGCGGCCTCAACGAAGTGAAAGTCTTTCGCACCGACAATTTCGAGCAGGTCGCAACTATCCCGGTCGGCAAGCTGCCGCATGGCGTGTGGCCGTCAGGCGATGGCAAGCGGGTCTATGTCGGGCTTGAGGGCGACGACCAGATGGCCGCGATCGACACATTGACCAACAAGGTCATCGTCTCGGTTCCGATCGGGCAGGCGCCGCAGGCGATTGCTTACGTGCCCAATGCTGTGCCGGACGGCGCGGGCACCGACAATCTAATGCCGCTCGGTCTCGCGGGGCAGGCGGCGCATCTGACGCTTGCGGCGTCGGGCACGAAGGCCGGGCAAGACGCGCCACCGACCAGCGTGGCGCTTTACGATCAGGGACTGGCGCAGGTGCTTGAAGCGGCGGTCACAGGGCTCGAGCCGAAGCAGCCCTATCTGCTGGCCCTCTCCGAGCATCCCGACGGCAGCGGCAAGCTGCAGGGCCTGTCGGGCTTTATGACCAATCCGGCAGGCGGCGCCATCGTCAACGCCGTGGGTCCGGTGCGCCAGCTGGTGCGCGGCGAAGACACGAGCCAGCGCCGCTATCTGGTAATTGCACCCGGCACCGCCGACGAGCATGGCGCGCCGGTGCAGATCCAGGTGAAGTGAACTTTATGCCTCAGGTACCCGCTCGCGACGGTTTTGCCTGGGCATGGACCAGCGCCTCGGTGGCCCACACGATCGCATGGCTCGGACCCTTCGCGCCGCCAAGCGTCTGGCTGACGGCATAGGCGCCTTCGACCAAGAGCAAAAGGCCATCCGCGAGTTGCTTGGGGTCTCGCGCCTTAAGCGCCTCGGCGATGGCGACGAAACGCTGCCGCATTTCACGCGTGTTGGCTTCCGCGACCTTGCGTCCCGGATTCGGCACATCCGGAAATTCGGCACACTTCCTGTGCTCGGGCCCGCAAATTCCAGCGCGGGGCGGCTTCCTCCTGGCGCGTGCGGAAAGCCCGGAGAACCTGCAGGAAATTCTCGCGGACGAGCCGTTCACCAAAGCCAAGAAGATGCGCTTTTGCCGGATCACGGAATTCAACCCGGTGCAGCACCAGCCGATCCTGAAGGACTGGTTCGCCAAAACATAAGGTGCCGACTTGAGCCGTTAAGCGAGCAGTCCCGCCATCGGCTTAACGCTATCGCTACCGGGGAACACGCTCTGTGCCAGCACGCGATCGTCGGCACGAAGGTGATCCTTCAGCACGCCCTTGATCACTGCGCGCAGATCTGTGGTCGGTTTGAGATCGCGGTTCTCGTAGAGGTCGGTGGCTTTGAGGCCCGGCCAGTCGGCGATGACCTTACCGCCTTTGAGCGCACCGCCGACCAGAAGCGCGGCCGTCGCCGTGCCGTGATCGGTGCCATCGGTGCCGTTGATGTGTGCGGTGCGGCCGAACTCGGTGGCGAGCACGACCACGGTGTCCTTCCAGGCCGGCCCCATATTGGTCTTGATTGCGCCGAGCGCGTCGTCGAGCGAGCCGAGCAATTGCGACAGCCGGCCAGTGGCTATGC
Organism: Xanthobacteraceae bacterium; assembly: GCA_049677525.1. Lineage (GTDB taxonomy): Bacteria > Pseudomonadota > Alphaproteobacteria > Rhizobiales > Xanthobacteraceae > BOG-931. The sequence continues at coordinate 12,309 of JBAUCK010000259.1, read as the reverse complement.
CTTCATTGACATGAGTGTCCCAGCCGTCGAGCGCGAGCGCGCCGACGCGCGGTCCGTCGGGCTGCGCCAGGAATTTCGCGGCGTTGCCAGCGGCCTCGGAGAAATAAGCGCGCACTTGCGCGGCGCCCGGCTTTTTTGCCGCGCTGTTTGCCATATCGCCTGGATGCTCGATCGCGGTCAGCTTGGAATTGTCGTCAAGCACGCTCGCGAGCTTCGCATCCCTGTGCTGGTAGAGATCGAGCAGACGGGCCATGGTGTCTTCGCTGGCCGGCATGATCTGTTGCGGCGCCCAGGACAAAATCGGCGCCGGGCCGCGCGCGACGAGCGGCGTGACCGGGCCCACCGCGAATATTCTGCTGCCCTTCGGATCGACAGGACCGCCCGGCGCCAAACCTGACAGCGCGCGGTTAAGCCAGCCGCTATCACTCGGGGCTACTTTCGGCAATCCGCTCTCCAGCAGATCCTGGCCGTCGAAATGCGAACGCTCGCGATATGGCGTGGCGCAGGCATGAACGATGATCGCCTCGTTGGCCTGATACATATGGAGCAAGTTCGGCATCGCCGGATTGAGCGCGAAGAAATCGTTGAGCTTCAACGCCGGCACCTTGCTGCCGAGTGTGAGTGCATTGTCGCCGCGCAGCGCCGCCCAGTCCGGATCGCCGACCGGAGCGACCGTGGCGAGCCCGTCGAGCGCGCCGCGCAGAATGATGGCAAGAAAGCGCGGATCCCGGCCTTCGGCATAAGCAAGCCTCGGCAGATGCGCCCAGGCGAATAGCGTGCCTGAGGCGAGCAACACTTCGCGGCGTGAGGGAGCATGCAGTGTCATGACTATCTCCGAAGGAATTCCGGCGACATGACGAGAAGCGCCAAGGCCTGCGCCCGCGTCTCCGCGCGCGCCACCGTATCGCGCGTCTCGCGCGAGGCGAGCGGGCCGAGCCCGATGTTGAGGAGCAGAAGCGGATCCACGCCCTGCGCCCGGCCGGCAAATTCGCTGGCGATGTCAACGCGATGCGGGATGCCGTCGATCCAGGCCGCCTCCGTGTCGGGCCAGCCGTTAGGGGCCGGCGGCCGCCACAAAGGCGCGCCGAGCGTCGCCTGCGCATACATGATCCGGCCGATGGGAATGATCGCTTGCGTGCCGCTGAGCCGAACGACTCCAGCGATCCATTCGGCGGGAAGCTTCAGCTTCTGCCGCTGCGGTGCCCAGGACTCGTCCGCTGTTACCAGCGTCTTGGCGACTTCCTTGAGATTGCCGTCGCTATCTTGGAAAGTTTTGGCGAGCTTGCCGACCAAGCTCGGCGGCGGGGTGTCGGCGACGAAGTGGGACGCAAGCTGCTCGGCAATGTGCTGCGCCGTGGCCGGATGGCGTGCCAGATCGGCGAGCACGGCACGGCCTTGCTCGACGCCGATATCGGGATAGCGTTTGCCGAGCACCACTTGATCGCCCGGTTGATGCAGACGTTTGATGAAGGCGAACTCACCGCCGTGCTCGGGCTCGGCCGGGTTGATCCACGACCATCCGGTCAGCACATTGGCAAAGCTCGTCACATCGGCCTGCGTATAGCCGCTGCGAACTCCCAGTGTGTGGAGTTCGAGCGTCTCGCGCGCCAGATTTTCGTTGAGGCCCTTGTCGCGGTTGATGCCGGCAACCGAATCCGCGCCCATCGACTGAACATTGTCGAGATAGAACAGCATCGCCGGATGGCTTTCGATCGCAAGCAACAAGTCGGCGAAGCGGCCAAGCACATGAGAGCGGATCGCCTCACGTTCGAAGGGGCCGGCCATGCCGACGACCTTGTCGGCGGAGACGCAAAAGTGGTTCGACCAGAACCACACCAACCGCTCCACAAAGCCGACATCGGCCGTGGCCGCGGCACCGAAACGGGCTTTGGCCTCGCTGAGCAGGAGCTGCTGCGGTAACGGCGGCGGCTGGTTGGCGGGCCTCGGCGGCGGCAGGGCCGGCGCAGGCGGTGCCATGCTGGCCGCATCCGACATTTTCGCGGATGCGTTCGCCATGCTGGTCGGCCCATCGGCGATTGCGGCGCTCTTGGCGTCGGCCTCCTGCTTGGCGCGCTGCGCGAGCTTTTGCTGGGCCTGCTGCTCGGCGCGAAAGTCGGCGACTTGGCGCGCGGCGTCCGCGCTCGACGGCAGCACGGCGGCGATCTGACCGCCACCTGGCCGTTCAAGATCGGCAAGCAAGGCGCCGCGTGGATCGCTGGCAATGGCGGAGATCGAGTCGCCGACGGCACCGAAGCCGAAACGATGGAGCGCCAGAGCTGCCGCTTCTTGACCTTGAGCGGTCATCGTCATTTTCCTCCGCGACTCTTCCTGCAAGCTTTAAGCGCCGCGACGTCGGCCACGATGCTTTTTTATTGTGGCGAAAGTTACGTTGAGACGCGGCAAAAACCCTGCAAAAGCCTAACGAATTGTTCATGCGGCGTGGTCATTGCAGGCCGCGTTCAGCGGTAGGAGCCGAAGCCTTGCGGCGCAGCAGTCGCGGCCGTAAGTATGCGGTGCTGGGCCACCTCATGAAGAGGCCGGCCAGACCCAACTTTCGATCGATGGCTGTTCTAATCGATACGCTCGCTGACACTGCCGTTCGCCCGCGCCACCCGGAAAAGGCGCACCGGCCGGATCAGCCTATACTGCAGAAGCCCGACTGGATTCGCGTCAAGGCTCCGGTGTCACCGGGCTATAACGCGACGCGGCAGATCGTGAAGGAAAACGGTCTGCATACGGTATGCGAGGAAGCCGGTTGCCCGAATATCGGCGAGTGCTGGGACAAGAAGCACGCCACCTTCATGATCATGGGCGACACCTGCACGCGCGCCTGCGCGTTCTGCAACGTCAAGACCGGGCTTCCAGGCGCGCTCGATCCGGCCGAGCCGGAGCATGTCGCCGAAGCCACCGCAAAGCTTGGCCTGTCGCATATCGTCATCACGTCGGTCGATCGCGACGACCTTAACGACGGCGGGGCCGCCCACTTTGCCGCGGTCATCCACGCCATTCGCGCGCACTGCCCGACAACCACGATCGAAGTGTTGACGCCGGACTTTCAGCGCAAGGATGGAGCGGTCGAAACTGTCGTTGCGGCCCGGCCCGACGTCTTCAACCACAATCTTGAAACCGTGCCGTCGAAATATCTCACCGTCCGTCCGGGCGCGCGTTATTTCGGCTCGATCCGGCTCCTGCAGCGCGTCAAGGAAATCGACCCGGCCATGTTCACCAAATCCGGCATCATGGTGGGACTAGGCGAAGAGCGGAACGAGGTCCTGCAGGTGATGGACGATCTGCGCGCGGCCGATGTCGACTTCCTCACCATCGGCCAATATCTGCAGCCGTCGCGCAAACATCATCGGGTGCTGCGCTTCCTGCCGCCGGACGAGTTCAAGTCGCTGGAAACGATCGCCTACGCCAAGGGATTTTCCTTGGTTTCGGCGAGCCCGCTGACCCGCTCCTCGCATCATGCGGGGGAGGATTTCGCGAGACTCAAGGCTCAGCGGACGGCGCGGTGATGCCGCAGTTTTCCACCAAGCGGCGCGTGCGGCATTCCGCATCCGAGATGTTCGATCTGGTCGCCGACGTCGAGCGCTATCCGCAATTCGTGCCGCTCTGCCAATCGCTGCGCATCCGCAGGCGTGAAAGCGCCGGCGAGGGCAGGGAGGTGATCGTCGCCGACATGACGGTCGCCTACAAATTCATCCACGAGACCTTCACCAGCCGCGTCACGCTCGAACGCGGCAAGCTCGAGATTCTGGTTGAATATCTCGAAGGGCCGTTTCAGCAGATGAACAATAAATGGAATTTTCAGCCGGCCGGCGATGACGTTTGCGATGTCGAATTCTTTATCGCTTACGAGTTTCGAAGCCGCACGCTCGGCGTTTTGATGGGCACGATGTTCGAAACTGCCTTCCGCCGCTTTTCAGCGGCCTTCGAGCGCCGCGCCGACGACGTCTACGGCGCTCATCCCGCATAAAGGCATGTCCGATGCGACCGCCGGTCGGCAGCCATCCAACTCACGATGGCCATCGGACGTGAATTGAGCGGGCGTTTGCGCACCGCCAATCGCACCATTCATCAGCTCGAGGCCTAGCGCCGGGAAACCGTACCTGAAATCTCATGATTGGGAAGAAGCCGGTTGCTTTCGCTTAACTATCCTACCGAATAGGCGGCTAACCGGTCGAAATCGTTATGCGCAGGCCGATAATGGCGCTTCACGATTTCGGCCCGAGAGCGCGATGATCTTGAACAAATTACTGGCTGCCGCTGCGGCTGTCGTTCTTGGCTTCGCTTTGGCGCACGTCGATGACGCGCGGCACGGAGCGAATAATGGTCATTCGGCCAATGGCGCGCGCAAGACCACGGCCAAAACGACGGCGATGGCTCAGTTCTCAGAACCCAGGCGGCCAACCTGCAACTGCGCAAGGCGCCGACAATTCTTCGCCTCCTTCACCTGAAGGGCGGGGCGTCGTCGATGGGCGGCACTCCGGCTATCGATCGGCCGCCTATGGAAGCCTCTACGGGAACATGTATGGCGGCACTTACGGAACCATGTCCGGCAGCGTCTATGGGAGCTTGAATGGAGACGATGGCGGCGGCCCGCTGATCTATTGGGCACCGGGCCGCTGGTACCCGTATCCTGGCTTCGGCGACAAGAGATCCGCCCGAAGGCGTCTGGGGCCGATGAACTCGCCTGTTTGCGTTTAGCTAACTGGCTTACCTGGGCGCGACGATCGTCTCGCATCCTTGGCCAAGGTTTCGAGCATCGCAAGCGCTTGTAAAACCGAAACCGCTCGCACGCGGCTGCGTCCGATGTTGCCGTAAAGCCGCCGTTGTGCGAGACGCTTGCCGCCGCGGCGCGCGGCAGCGAAATAGACGAGCCCGATAGGCTTTTGTTTGGTGCCGCCGCCAGGACCGGCGATGCCGGTGATCGAGACCGCGATATCGGCCAGCGAATTTTTCAGCGCGCCTTTGACCATCGCGGCCGCGGTCTCGCGGCTAACCGCGCCATGCTGTTTGAGTGTCACCGCCGGCACGCCGAGCATCGCTTGTTTTGCTTCATTGGAATAAGTGACGAAGCCGCGATCGACGACATCGGAGGAGCCTGCGATGTCGGTCAGTGCTCCGGCGACGAGCCCGCCGGTGCAGGACTCCGCTGTCGCCACACGCAAGCCTCGCGCCCGGCAGAGATCGAGAACGTGCCGCGCCTGCCGGCGCAGGTCAGCGACGGTCGCACCGCGCTTCATCTTACGCCGACCACGGCAGACGGATCGTGGCCGTCGCCATCGCGACAATGCCTTCGCTGCGGCCGGTAAAGCCCATCTTCTCGCTGGTGGTGGCTTTGATGGCGACACGATCGGCGGCAATGCCGGCAATCTCGGCGATGCGTGCGCGCATGGCATCGCGATGCGGCGAAACCCGCGGCGCTTCGCAGACCACAGTTACGTCGAGATTGGCGATGATGCCTTTGCGGGCGCGCACGCGCTCGCAGGCGAAGGCGAGAAAGCGATCGGACGATGCGCCTTTCCATTGCGGATCGCTCGGCGGAAAATGCGAGCCGATGTCGCCGTCGGCGAGCGCGCCGAGAATGGCATCGACCAGCGCATGCAGCGCGACATCGGCATCGGAATGCCCGGTGACGCCCTGCGAATGGGGAATGCGCACGCCGCCGAGCATGACATGATCCCCATCGGCAAAAGCATGCACATCGAAGCCGTTGCCGGTGCGCACGTCGCCCAGCATTGCGAGATGCGCCAATTCGGCGCGCGCGAAATCTTCGTTGGTCGTAACTTTCACATTCCCGCTTTCGCCTTCGAACACGCTCACGCGCTGACCGGCCCATTCGGCCAGCGCGGCATCGTCAGTGAAGCTGTCCAGACCTGCCGCCGCGGCACGCCGGTGCGCCTGCAAGATCAGATCGAAGCCGAACACTTGCGGCGTCTGCACGATGCGCAAGAGGTTTCGGTCGAGCGTTTCGGTCACGATCGACGCGGCGTCGATCTGCTTCACGGTATCGGCAACGGCGATGCCCGGAACCGCAGCGCCGCTCGCTTTTCCGGCAGCGATAGCGCGGTCGATCAGGTCCGAAGTCAAGAACGGCCGCGCCGCGTCATGGATAAGAACGAGGGCAGGGGATCGGGCAGCGAGCGCCTCAAGCCCGGCGCGCACGGAGGTCTGACGCGTCGCGCCGCCCGAAGCCGGCGCAAGAGTCTTCACGTCGGTCTTCAAGTCCGCCGTGGCAGCACCAAACGCTTCGGCGTCGGCATTGCCTATCACCGGCTGCACCAGACCGATCCGCGCATGCTGCAGGAAAGCACGCAGCGTCGGCCGGATCATCGGCTCGCCGGCAACGTTGCGATATTGTTTGGGGATGCCGCCACCGGCGCGCTCGCCGCGACCCGCCGCGACGATCACAGCGGCTACCAGACTTGTCATGAAGCACCTGATCTCAATTTAGGCAGTCAACACAGCGCCAATTCACAATCAAACCGCAGCCGACGATCCGCGGCCAAGCCAGGGGTATTTGCTAGGGCATGGCTTAGCGCATGTCGGCGCCGCATTGCAGCCGATTTCGGCACCAAGGTGAGCGCCAGCAGGGATGTGCGGGTTGCCCGCCGGCCGAACGTTGACAGGTTATGGATATTGCAGTGCAGCACTTGCACTGCACGACGATTTGGCTAAACTCTATGCAGATGTTGGATAGTGCCTATTGCGTGTGCATGCACGTTTGGCTGATAAGCTGGCTCCTGCATTTTATGGCTAAGTACCTGATTTCACATATTTTCTGTCATGGCAACGGCGCCGGTTACCGCGCACCTTCGAGGGCCGCGAGATGAGCGCGGTGGAGCCTTTGCTGACCTCTTCGGCGGCCGATGCAGTTCTGAACGCCCTGCCGCACCCCGTCATCGTTGTGTCACCTGACGGCAAAGTGGTCGACGCCAATGTCGCCGCGGAATCGTTCTTTGAAGTCTCGGTGTCACACCTGCGGCGCCACCTGCTGCGCGACCTGGTGCCGTTCGGCAGCCCGCTCATCGCGCTGATCGAGCAGGTGCGCCGCCGCGGCGCCGCCGTCAACGAATACAAAGTCGACCTCGGTACGCCGCGCAATCCCGGCGACCGCCTGGTCGACCTGCACGTCGCGCCGCTGCCTGAGCAACCCAACAATGTCGTGGTGATGCTGCAGGAGCGCACCATCGCCGACAAGATGGATCGCCAGCTGACCCATCGCGGCGCCGCGCGTTCGGTGATCGCGCTCGCCGCCATGCTGGCGCATGAGATCAAAAATCCGTTGTCCGGCATTCGCGGCGCGGCGCAGCTTCTCGAGCAATCAGTCGAGGACGACGACCGCACGCTGACGCGGCTCATTTGCGACGAGGCCGACCGCATCGTCAAACTCGTCGACCGGATGGAAGTGTTCAGCGACGAGCGGCCGGTCGAGCGCGAGCCGATCAACATTCACGTCGTGCTCGATCACGTCCGCCGCCTCGCGCTATCGGGCTTCGCGCGCCAAATCAAATTCATCGAAGAATACGATCCATCGCTGCCGCCGGTGCTCGCCAACCGCGATCAACTCGTCCAGGTATTTCTCAACCTGATCAAGAACGCCGCCGAGGCGATCGGCGAGAATGCGGCCGGCGGCGAGATCGTGCTCTCGACGGCGTTCCGTCCCGGCGTACGGCTGTCGCTGCCGGGCGCCAATGCGCGCGTCTCGCTGCCGCTCGAATTCGGCGTGCGCGACAACGGGCCGGGCGTGCCCGATGAATTGATGCCGCATTTGTTCGATCCGTTCGTTACCACTAAGCCGAGCGGATCGGGCCTGGGTCTGGCGCTCGTCGCCAAGATCATCGGCGACCACGGCGGCATCATTGAATGCGAGTCGCAACCGCGGCGCACCATGTTCCGCATACTCATGCCGAAATTCACCGCACCAAACAGCGGTGAGGGCGCCGAGCTGGACGGCGCCGCGAAATCACAAGAGGATCATTGATGCCCGCGGGAAGCATTCTCGTTGCCGACGACGACTCGGCGATCCGGACTGTGCTCAATCAGGCGCTCTCGCGCGCCGGTTATGAAGTGCGTTCGACCGGCAATGCCGCAACGCTGTGGCGCTGGATCAGCCAGGGCGACGGCGATCTTATCATCAGCGACGTATTGCTGCCGGACGAGAACGCCTTCGATCTGCTGCCGCGCATCAAGAAAACGCGGCCGGATCTGCCGATCATCATCATGAGCGCGCAGAACACGTTCATGACCGCGATCCGCGCCTCCGAGCGCGGCGCCTACGAATATCTGCCGAAGCCCTTCGACTTGAAGGAACTGATCGCCATCGTCGGCCGCGCGCTGTCGGAGCCGAAGGAAAAGGCGCGGCCGCCAGCGAAAGTGGAGGATTTCGAATCCATCCCGCTGGTCGGCCGCTCGCCGGCGATGCAGGAAATCTACCGCGTCCTGGCGCGGCTGATGCAGACCGATCTGACGGTGATGATTTCCGGCGAATCCGGCACCGGCAAGGAACTAGTGGCGCGGGCACTGCATGATTACGGCAAGCGCCGCAGCGGGCCGTTTGTCGCGATCAATATGGCGGCGATTCCGCGCGACCTCATCGAATCGGAATTATTCGGCCACGAGAAGGGCGCCTTCACTGGCGCCAATACCCGCAGCTCCGGACGCTTCGAGCAGGCCGAGGGCGGCACGCTGTTTCTCGACGAAATCGGCGACATGCCTATGGAAGCGCAGACGCGACTCCTGCGCGTGCTGCAGCAAGGCGAATACACCACGGTCGGCGGCCGCACGCCGATCAAAGCCGACGTGCGTATCATCGCCGCGACCAACAAAGACCTACGGCAACTCATCCAGCAGGGCCTGTTCCGCGAAGACCTATTCTTCCGCCTCAATGTCGTGCCGCTGCGGCTACCGCCGCTACGCGAGCGCACCGAGGACATTCCGGATTTGATCCGGCATTTCTTCACGATGGTCGAGCGCGAGGGATTGCCGCCGAAACAGATCGATCAGGCCGCGATCGAGCGCCTCAAGCGCCACCGCTGGCCGGGCAATGTGCGCGAACTGGAAAATCTCGCCCGGCGCCTGGCCGCACTTTATCCACAAGAAACGATCACCGCGGCTGTGGTCGATGCCGAACTGGCGCAGCCCGCCCTGGTGGCGCCCGGCGAGAACAAGGGCGGCGACGAGAACCTGTCGGGCTCCGTCGAGCGGTATCTGACGCGTTACTTCTCCGGCTTCGACGACGGCCTGCCGCCGCCCGGCCTCTATCATCGCATTCTTCGCGAGGTCGAAGGCCCGCTGTTATCGGCGGCTTTGACGGCGACCCGCGGCAACCAAATCCGCGCCGCCGATCTGCTCGGCGTCAACCGCAACACCTTGCGCAAGAAAATCCGCGACCTGGATATCCAGGTCTACCGGACCGGCGGCAGCTGACCCCAAGCGCACTGAGGCCCAGCGCCGGGCGCTTGAACCTTAGCGGTTTGCCTGCGGGAGCGGCGAAAGGCCCTTAAAACGGCGTCTGGTAATTGTCGCAATTACTTTCGTCATTTGAATCTCTTCAGTTTTTCGTCTGCGTTTTACAATGTTTTACAAATGCGCGCTGTTCTTGCGCCGTTCCGCAAGCGCGAGCACGGCGGCCTTTCCATTCGCCTTCCGGTCGGCAAAGCGGAAGTAGCGCTCGATCATGGCGCGGCGACATTCCAACCTGATCCTGGATCTGCAGCGTGGTGGCGCCCCGATGGCGCAGCTCGACGACGCGTGTGGCGCGCAAGCCGTGGAAGGTCGTGCCGGCGAGCGCCGGGATTGTCTCGCGCGCCTTCAGGAAGTGGTCGTGGAGAAGCTGCTTGGAATAGACCTTGCAGTGATTCTGGCGAAGGTACGGACCGGGCGCGCGTTCCCAGGTCGCTATCTCGGCAGCCAATTGGTCCTCAATTGGACACCAAATGTCGCCGATCTTGTCGCCAGTCTTTATCTGACGGATGCGAAAGCCGCCGTCGTCGATGAAGGTCTCGCCGAGCTTGACCACGTCCGACGAGCGCTGGCCGGTATAGCGGGCCAGGAAATAGGCGCGCCGGATCATGCCGGTGAGGTGCGTCTCGGCCGCGGTGCATTGCTCGAGTGTCCAGGGCTTGTGGCCGCCCTTGCTTGGATAGGCGGTGACGCCCTCGGCAACCGAGTACGACGCCTCCAAATGGAGATGTCCGCTTTTCACCCAAAAGCTGCCGCGACGCTCGCTGGCCGTTGCGTCTGCTTTGGGCCAAACGCAGACATTGCGGCCCGAACGCTCGCTAGCTGGGCCCATCACCCATTCGGCCGAAATTAAGTCGATTTACATTTGATTCATCACACTCGTTAGAAAGAGATTCAAATTTTCCATCGATTATCACTGCGTTGCGTATTTCGCGTTGTAATGGACGCTCCAATTAGCCTCACTCTGAACCGGAACTATAAGAATGGCGCTCGCGGATCAAGCGGCTCGTGCTCTCGCTTTCCACGAGTTTGAGAATGCACGACCGCGTGCCGCCAGCTTCACATTCCTGTCTCTAGGAATTTTGACCCTCTGCGCCATTTCGTGCGCGATGTTAGTCACCGGTTGCGCGCGCAATGCGGCGCAGCGCGAATTTGATCCGGCCGTCCATGAGCTCAAAACAGCGGCAGCTGTCCGCGTCGTTCCAGGCACCCGGCGATCCTCCGAACAACACCGTTATGCCCAACCGCGAATTCGCCGGCTAGATCCAGCGCTGCTCACGACCCAGCCCCCACCCGATTGCGAGTACAAGAGATCCGACCTGAAGACGGTGGATTCGGACGAGTGGGACCGCCTCAAAACGGAATACGAGCGGCAGTGTTACCAAGATGCTGAGAAGGCGGCGCGTGACCGCCTTAACTTGCTCCAGGCATCCATTCAGCAAGCGAGTGATTGAGCCCATTCAGCAACGGAGACTGGTCCGTCAGAGCGCGCCACATTTCAGTCTTTTTTTGCCACACTAGGGCCCCAGTTTTTTGGATGATCTCTTAAGGTTTCTTTTGATTTTGGCCCCGTCAATCGTGGGTTTTATGAGAGGAATTGCTCAGGACGACTAGCAGTCGCGCGAGTAATTATGAAAACCCTTTACGATTTACTCGGTGCACTTCCGGACGACGACGCTGAGAGCCTCAGAACCGCATTCCGTAAGGCCGCCAACGCGAACCATCCTGACAAAAATCACGGCGATCCGGACGCTCCGCAAAAGTTTAGGCGGATCCTGCGCGCTAATTCCATCCTCAGAGATGAGCGACAACGAGCGCATTATGACCACCTACTCGAAATCGCCCTTCGGCAGCGAGGCTTGGGAGCAAAGCGCGGCATCTTCCTTTTGGTAGTGCTATCCGGAGCGTACTTGCTTCTTGGAAATGTTTCCAAGATTCCCCTCGCTCCGGCACATGTGATTGAAGTATTTGAACGAGAAGCGAAGCAGACCGGTCTCGTTATATCGAGTGAGCTATCAGACACAATTGGACGAGATGGCCCCCACAAAAAGCTTGATGATATCGCAATACCAAAGAAGCTGGAGAATCAAGAAATCCCGAAGGAGGCCACGACTCCGAGCGCCGCCGCACCTCCAGAGACTTCTGACAGCGCCGCTTTAAGCGCAAAGCCTCCCCCGGCGCGCGACCTTGAAACCAAGGATGCTAAATACTATCGCGAGCGAGGTATATCAGCGTATCGCAATGGCGATCTAACTCTCGCGCTCGCCGACTTCGATTTGGCGATCTCTCTCGATCCCAGCGCCTCGGGCGTCTATATCGATCGCAGCATCGTGTACCATCGCATGGGCGATCTGACGCGCGCATTTGCCGATGTCTCCCAGGCCAAGCGCATCGATGACTCAAATCGAAGCAAAGCCTCGCCTACTGCTGTTGGCACGCGTTAGCCGATTCCACTGACGGACGAGGGTTTTCTTGCGAACGCTCCTCCCAGATCCGCACGGCACAACTATTGCGGGCGCGTAATAACCGATGCTTCTGCATGGATTACTCCTGAGGCCAGGATCAGTAGACCAACAGATCTGTGACGGGTTTTGGTGCGGTGCATTTCGGCACGCCTTGGCAAGAACTTTCTGACGTTGCTGCAGCATTGGTCGGGTGCGGTTATGTGTCCGGCCTGTTTGTGCGGCCGATATGGCCGCTGGCCATAATGCTTTGCGCGGATCGGGTCCCCGTTAGCACGCACTTTAAAGTGCGATGACCCAAACGGGTTCTCCCGATCCCTGCAACGACCTGGTCTGCATTACGTCGTCATGTCCTCGCCAATTCCTTCAAAACTTCAGC
>JBAUCK010000258.1:0-2428 GCA_049677525.1 Xanthobacteraceae bacterium | reverse complement strand
AGCGGCGTGCGCGGCGCAGCGGCGACCATGCGGCGTGGTGCAGCGTCGAACGAGCTCTCGCCCGCCCCCAACAGCACGTCCGCCGCCGAAGTGCTGATCGGCGCAGGCGCGATCGCGGCCGGCGCGGCCGGCACTGGTGGTGCAGGTGCTACTGATGTCGTTGTTGCTGGTGCAGGCGGGGGCTTGCTTTTGCAGAGTTTGTTTTTGCCGAGTCCGTCTTTGCAGTATCCGCCGTCTCCGTCTGCACCGGCGGCGAAGCCGCAATCGGCAGCTCGGACGTTTCGTGCATGCCGCTTTCGATCATCGCCAGCCGATCGACGACATGTTCGACGGCGCCATGAACCGCTTCGAGCGAATCTTGCGTGCGGCGGCCGCTTGCGGCTGCGGCGCCATAAATGGGACCGGTTCGCGCGGCGCCAGCGGAGCCGCCGTCTCGGTCTCGCCGTAAAGCGTGCGCTGCCGTTCGGTGATTTCAGCGATTGCGTCATCGACTGAAAGCGCGGAGGCGGCGCGGCCCGCGCCTTGCGGCCGGGCCATCGGCATTGTCCGGTCGCGATGCGGCGCCGGTGGAGCGCCGGTCAGGCGCGGCTCGTATCGCGGCGTTTCAGGTCGTATGGGTTCAGATCTCGGCCTTTCCGGCCGTGCAAGGCGCTCGAGTTGCTGCGAGAGCCTGTCGAGCCGGGCGTGGACTTCGCCCATTTCCGCGCGCGCCCCCGTGGCCTGGCGCATTTCCTCGGCGCGCGCCTCGTCACGCCTAGCTTGCCGCAGTTCCTAAACAAGCGGTTAAAGACCGGGCCGGACCGGTTAAGAATGCGCCATTTGGCGTTAATCGCGGGGCGGGAACCGGGGCCGAATCCAGATTTGCGCCGAGGTCAAAGCCGGCCCAATCGGCCGTCGTCGCCCTGTCGTGAATCGGCTAGCCTATGAGCCGGCCGCGGGCGTCGAGAGGACGACATTATGCCGAGCTACAAAGCTCCGGTTGACGACGTCATGTTCCTGTTGAGCGACGTGTTCCATATCGATCGCTACAACAATCTGCCCGGTTTCGCCGAGACCACGCCCGATCTGATCGCAGCCGTGCTCGGCGAAGCGGCGAAGTTCTGCGAAGACGTGCTCACCCCGCTCAATCGTGTCGGCGACAAGGAAGGCTGCCGACGCAACGCCGACGGTAGCGTGACGACGCCGACCGGATTCAAAGCCGCCCATAAACAGTTCACTGAAGGCGGCTGGCTCGGCCTCGCGGCGCCGCCGGAATTCGGCGGTCAGGGGCTGCCGACGATGATCGCGCAGGTGGTCAGCGAATTCGTCTGCTCCGCCAACATGGCCTTCTCGATGTATTCGAGCCTGACCCAGGGCGCGATTGCGGCGCTGTCCACCCACGCCTCGGCGGAGCAGAAAACGCTTTATTTGCCAAAGCTGGTCAGCGGCGAATGGGCCGGCACCATGAATCTCACCGAGCCGCAATGCGGCACCGATCTCGGCCTGGTGCGCACCCGCGCCACGCCGCAGCCGGACGGCAGCTACAAGATCACCGGCACCAAGATATTCATATCCGCCGGCGAGCACGATCTGGCGCCGAACATCGTGCATCTGGTGCTGGCGCGAATCGACGGCGCGCCGGCGGGCACCAAAGGCATCTCGCTGTTCATCGTTCCGAAATTCTTGCCGGCGGCAGACGGCGGCATCGGCGTGCGCAATGCGGTGAGCTGCGGCTCGCTCGAAGAGAAAATGGGCATTCACGGCAATGCCACCTGCGTGATGAATTACGATGGCACAACCGGCTGGCTGGTGGGCGAAGCCAATCGCGGGCTGCAAGCCATGTTCGTCATGATGAACGAGGCGCGGCTCAATGTCGGCCTGCAGGGGCTCGCGCTGTCGGAAGTCGCCTATCAGAATGCCGCCGCCTACGCCAAGGAACGCCTCGCCGGGCGCGCGCTGACTGGCGCGAAATTCCCGGACAAGCCGGCCGATCCCATCATCGTGCATCCGGACGTCCGCCGCATGCTGATGAATATCCGCGCCTTCAACGAAGCGGCGCGGGCGCTGGTGCTTTGGACGGCGCTGAAAAGCGATATCGCGCATCGCGCGCAAAACGCCAAGGACCGCGAGGCGGCCGACGATCATCTCGGCCTGATGACGCCGGTGATCAAAGGCGTGCTGACCGATCAGGGCTTTGCCAATACGGTTGCCGCGCAACAGGTGCTCGGCGGCCACGGCTATATCGCCGAGCACGGCATGGAACAGTTCGTGCGCGATGCGCGCATCGCCATGATCTATGAGGGCGCCAACGGCGTTCAGGCGCTCGATCTGGTCGGCCGCAAACTGCCCAAGGACGGCGGCCGGGCGCTGCGGGCTTTCTTCGGCGAAGTCGCCGCCAATATCAAAGAGCACGGCGAGAATGCGGCGATGTCGCCCTATGTGACGCCGC
>JBAUCK010000257.1:0-22861 GCA_049677525.1 Xanthobacteraceae bacterium | reverse complement strand
CGAGGAGCGCATTGCAACCTTCGACCAGGACGGAACGCTTTGGGTGGAGCATCCGATCTACAGCCAGCTGATGTATTGTTTCGACCGCGTCCCGGTACTTGCTGCCGAGAAGCCGGAATTGAAACATGCAGAGCCATTCAAGACCGTGCTCTCCGGTAACCGAGAGGCAATTGCCAAATTAACATTGCCGGACCTCGAAAAAATCATCGTCGCCACGCTCGCTGGCATGACGACTGACGAGTTCAACGCAGAAGTGAAAAAGTGTGTTGGCACCGCCAAAGACCCGTGCTGGAAAAAACCTTATACCGAGCTCGTCTATCAGCCCATGCTGGAGGTGATGACTTACCTGCGCGCGAACGGTTACCGGACGTTCATTGTCACGGGCTTCGGCTAGGATTTTGTGCGCGTGTACTCTCAGCAAGTTTACGGCATCCCGCCCGAACAGGTGATCGGCTCGGCACTGGCGGTCAAGTATGCTTATGCGAAGGACGGCAAACCGATCCTCATCAAAGAACCTAAGTTGATGCTCAATGACAACGACGCCGGAAAGCCCGAGGGTATTCATCTGGAGATTGGCAGACCCCCCAATGCGGCTTTCGGCAACTCGACGGGTGACCGGCAGATGCTGGAATACACAGGGGCGGCCGACGGAGCGCGACCAATGATGCTGGTGCTACACGAATACGCTTATGGCCCCGCTCAGGGTCTTCCCGACACTAAGGTCGGCACATTTACGCAGCCGCTCTATGGCGAAGCAAAAAAGAACGGTTGGACCGTCATCAGCGTGAAGAACGATTGGAGCCGCATATTTACGTTCGAGTAGTCCCCGTCAGTTCTCATAACAAGCTGTGGCAGATATAGCACGGCACCGAGAATTGAATTGAGTCCAGGAGATTAGCAAATCGCAGTCGCGAGGCGATTTGTTAGTGTTCTAGGGGGCGTTGATGAAAACACTTTTGCTTGGGAGCGTAGCTATTGCCGGATTGTTCGGCGCCTCAGCGCTTGCATCTGACTTGCCGACGAAGGCTCCGCCTTACACAACGAGTTCAACGCCGCCGTACAACTGGTCAGGACTTTACGTAGGCGCCAACTTCGGCGGGGCATGGACCAGCGGCAGTCTGAACATGCCCAGCAATAATTTCTATGGCGGCATCACCGAGTTCATCGGCGGCTTCCAGGCCGGTTACAACTTCCAGGCCGGTCATCTTCTCCTTGGTATCGAAGGCGATTTCGATTGGGCAAGCTTTGATCATCCGACTCTGCCAATTCCGACCTTGGGTTCTGTGAGTCAGCACTGGATCAGCACAGTTGCGGGCCGCTTCGGCTTGGTGAACGACCGATGGCTCGTATTTGGCAAGGTCGGCGGCGGCTGGATCGAAAGCACGGCGACATTGAACGGTCCCGGTCCGGGTTGGAACGGGTCCAACACCGACGCTGGCTGGCTGACGGGCGGCGGCATCGAATACGGCTTCAAGGCACATTGGACGGTCAACCTCGAATACGATTATCTCACCCAGTCTAAATGGAATTCCATCACAGTCCCCGCGGCGGCGTTGAGCCGCGACGTTCAAATGATCAAGGCTGGCATCAATTATAAATTTGAGAGCGGAGTTTCTGCCGATGAACCGTCAAGAGCCAGTCGTTCTGCCGAACCTTCGGAGGACTTACAGAAGGCATCACAGAACCCGATAGCGGATCTCGTCAGCGTGCCGTTCCAGAGCAACACCAATTTCAACACCGGCCCGTTCAATCGTACGCAAGAGGTCCTTAACATCCAGCCGGTTGTGCCGATGCACCTAAACAGCGATTGGAACGTGATCTCACGCACCATCATTCCGGTAATTAGCCAACCCAGTCCGATTTTAAACGGCAACACCAATGGCGTCGGCGATATTACCCAATCGCTGTTTCTGTCGCCCACTCACCCCGGCGATCTGATCTGGGGCGTCGGGCCGGTCTTCACCATTCCAAGCGCCACCGATCCCATTCTTGGCACCGGCGAAGTGCTGTTCGGCCCCACGGCCGTCCTGCTCACCACTCCGGGACATTGGGTCATCGGTGTGTTGCTCAACAATCAATGGTCGGTCGGCGGCAATCCGTTGCGTCCGGCCGTGAACACTTTCCTCGGTCAGCCGTTCCTAAACTACAACATGGAGCGCGGCTGGTATTTGACCACATCACCAATCTTCACCGCGAACTGGCTCGCGTCGCCCGGCAATCAATGGACGGTCCCGATCGGCGGTGGCTTCGGTCGAGTGTTCAAATTGGGTGATCAACCTGTGAATGCGCAGATCGCGGCTTATTACAATGCGGTGCGTCCCACCGGCACATCCGACTGGCAATTGCGCGCCACGTTAGCCTTTCTGTTCCCCGTAAAATAACCCACGGAGTCTTCGCCTCGACGGTGACCGGCAGATGGCGGAAACACGTCGCGGGGGAGCGACTGGAGTGCAACTTGCCTCGATCTTCAACGCGTTAGGCTCAAAGGTCCAGCTTTTCCAGGCCGGACCGCGCATCCTGCCGACTGAGGACGAAGACGTGTCGGCGGCCGTCGCTGCCGCCTTCCGCAGCGCTGGCATCGCGGTGCGCGAGGGCTTCGGCACCATCGAATCGTTTGAGAGGACGCCGAGCGGCGTGCGAATGGTCTTCTCGAAGGAGGACACGCGGGACAGTGCTGAGGCCGCGGGCGCCTTCGTCGCGGCGGGCTGGGTGGCCCCGACCCCGCCGGGCTCAATCTGGCGAGGGCAGGCGTCGAAACCGATGCGCGGGGCTATGTGCGCGTGGACTCCTCGCTGCGGACTTCTGCGCCGCACATCTACGCAGCGGGCGACATCACCGGCCGCCTGATGTTGGTTCCGCAGGCGATCGAGGGCGGCTTGGTGGCAGCCACGAACGCCGTGCGCGGCGCGACGACGACTCCTGTGGACCTGGTAAGTCCAATCGGTAGCTTCACCGACCCGGAATATGCCCAAGTAGGCCTGACCGAGGCGAAGGCCCGCGAAACCCACGATGCGGTTGTTGCCGTGGTGCGCTTCGACGAGACCACCCGCACGATTATCGACGGCCGGACGGCCGGGTTCTGCAAGCTGATCGCCGACCGCGCGACCTGCGCGATCCTGGGCTGCCACGTTGTTGGCGAGCGGGCGGTCGAGATCGTCCAGGTGGTTGCGGTCGCCATTGCCGCAGGAATGCGAGTGGACGACCTGGCCCGGGTTCCGCTCTCATTTCCCACCTATGCCGCTATGCCCAGGCGCGCGGCATACCGTGCCGCCCAGCAGCTCAAGCTGGGAGTAGTCGGCCAAGTGTCCCACCTGAGTGAGTCGTGTTGACGAATTCCGCCATTGCACTCAGCGACGAATTTTCTGTCCTTCGTGTTCGCGATTACGTCGCCTTTTCCAGGCGGAAGCGACAACAATAGTCTGTTGAAAAGGCCGAGACACTCAGCGCGCAAGCCTTCCCGCGTCTGCGTTTCACCCTTTTTGCCTCTATGGATGACCGCGCGCGGCGGCTAACGTTGTGCCTGGGCGACAGGCGGCGTGTGCGCCGGGCGGATCCGATGCTGCTTGCTCTCCCGCGCCATGGGTTCCTCGGCTCGCCGTTGCTAGTGAGTGGCCGCCGATATGATGCCGAGTTCGCCCAGGCCATAAACCGTCAGTTGAACAGCAACTGCGGTCAGCAGGATCCCGAACACGACCTCGGAGATGACCAAGCTGACGGGGTTCAGGCGCTTGGACAGCGTATCGATGTTGGCAAAGACCAGGTAATCGGCCGCGCCGACCAGCAGGACGAGCCCCAGGACCAAGGCGGCGCTCGCGACCGAGACGATCTCGCCGGACGCAATGATGAGGATCGTGACGCCGACCGGGTTCAGCAGATAGGGCACCGCCAGCGGGTAGACCGCGATCTGCTCCGGCGTGCGTTCCTCCCGGATCTCGACCACCTGCTCGACCTTCTGGGCCGGCCCGGTCGTCATGTTAATGGCGAGGATCGCAAGCACGATCGCGCCGCCGACCGCAACGGCGCCGCCGCTGATATGGAGCATGCGCAGGAGCAGCCAACCAGTGGCGAACAATACGATGGCCGTGACCACCGCTGTCACGACCATCCGCCGCCCCACAGCCCTCTGCGTCAACGCGTCGAAGTGCTTGGTTTTCTCGAGGAATGGCACCAGGGCGAGCTTGGGACCCATGCCGACCAGCAGGAGCAGAAGCAGCTTGACCACGAGCCCAGCATCGATAACCGCGAAATTCATTGCGGAGTTCGCTTTCGCTATCGTGTTGCGGTGACCACGCCGATTCGAGACCGAGCGATGTCTTTTGCCAAACGTGGCTGATTCTTGGCTTGTTAATGGCCGTAGCCATATAACGCGTTCATCTGAACTTTGTCGAATCCCCGGTCCAGTTGCGCTGACGAAGTCCGCACCGATGTAAGCGGGACTGGCCTATGGCGGCGCAAGCCGGGTCCTCTTTTGATTGGGCTGTCAGCTGCACGCTTCGCATGTTGCGTGCCAGCGAAGTCTCGTGTGACACCGTGGGTCATTCGCGCGCTCTATCCGAATGTCCGTTTTGCTCGAGGCGTATCAGCGGAAGAAGGAAGAATTGGCCCCATGGCTCGCCGACGAGCGCCCGAAAGTGCGCGCGTTTGCCGAGCGGTACATTAGGACGCTGGATCGCAGCATCGCGGCCGAGCAGCGCCGCTCCGAAGCCGACTATGAGCTGAGACGACGGGAATGGCCGCCGGAGGAAGATGTGTAATTGTGCCGTGCCACGCCGCGAAACTCCCGCGAACGATGCTCCTGCCGTACAGGTACATTCCGACCCTATCCGAGAAACTTTTGCCGAATGATTTGCGCATAGTCGCTCGCGACACTGAGGCTAGAATTCCGCTTATAATGCTCGTCCGTAATTCGCGGACTGCTGTGTCCCAATAACGCGCTGGCGAAATGCGGCATGTCGCTCATTGCATCTGCAGCAGTGGTCGCGTCCGCGGTCCGGAAGAGGTGCGACGAGATCGATATTCCTAGAGTCTCTAGAGTGATCTGAGTAATGAGCAATCCGACGCTTTGCTTGGCCATTGGACTGCGGGTAACGGACGAAATCCAGAGCGCTTTTGTCTCCTTATTCTCAGATCCGGTTAGCAGTACCGGCCGCGCCTCGTTCAGATAGAGCTCGATGTATGGATTTAGCCAGCTTGCGACCGGTCGCTCTTCTGGCCGTTGCCTTGTTTTGGTTGATCTGGCCGGCACAGAAATCCACCACCGCCCTTTGACTTGTTTGAAAGTCGTGCCGATCTCCAACGCCGCAAAGTTTTTGAGCCTGACGGGATTCAAGGCAAGAAGCGCGAGCATCAGGCCGTTGCGAATTCCGCGTGCACGCTTGAACTCGCGATCCGTATATTCCTTGGCCTCTACGACGAGCGTAAGCCCAGCCCTGACCAGTTGCTCTGTATAAACAAAGCGGTTGAACCTGGACTTGGCTCCTGCAGCAGCTCAAGATCCCTTTCGAGGGTTCTAAAAGCTTCGTTTCGGTCATTAGGCGAGCGTCCTTGGCGCTCCTGATGGATTGGGTTTCCCCATCATGTATTGGGTGTAGATTGGGAAGACGTCAATAGTATATTGGGTATCTAATACATCTAGATACTTCCCAATACTTGTTTACCGAAGTTCTGCTTCATGTATTGTTGTTGATGGAGATTGATCTTCATTTCCCGACACATCGGCCATTTTTTCCCTCACTGCTCGCTCGTCGAGAGGCGCTGGCGCGACTTCATCCACTGCTGAAGGGCAGCTTCGCTGTAGCGAATTGAACGGCCAACTTTGATGAAAGGCGGCCCGTCACCGCGCATGCGCGCCTTGGCCAGAAACGATTCGCTGGCCTTCAGGTACCGATGGGCGGCATGAAGTGTCCGCCATACTCCATCCTGATAGCTGCCAGCCAGTAACCGACAACAGAAATTCACTAGCTTTCGGGCCGCTATGCGCGTCTCATCTCCCATGGAATTGGGGCGGGCGCCGCTCGAAGAAAGAGCGGATGCCCTCCTGGTAGTCAGCGCTGTCATAGATTTGACGGCGCAGCGACTGGATTCGCGCAAACGTGTTCGGGTTAAGCGGCGTCGACTCGGACAGAACGCGCAGCTGTTCTTTTAACAGCGAGATTACAAGCGGTGAATTCCGCGCGATCTGCTGGGCAAGCGCCATGGTCGCCTCCTCCAGGTGCTCACCTGGGACCACCTGATTGACGAGTCCTACGTCCACTGCTCGCCGGGCAGAGATCGGCTGGGCGGTGAAAAGCATTTCTTTGAGAATCGGCAGGCCAACTCTCTGCATGAAGGTCAGCACGCCCACGATGTCGTAAGGCACCCCAAGCTTTGCCGGCGTTATCGCGAAGCTCGCTCCTTCCGCGGCAACGACTATATCGCAGGCCATGACCACCTCGCAGGCTCCGCCCCAGACACTTCCTTCGACCATCGCGACAACCGGCATTCGCGTTTCGTGAATCGCTCGCACCACCTGTCGCAGCGGATCGTCGTACGTCAATGGATCGCGACCGTTGGTTGGCAGCTCGTTCACATCGTGGCCCGCAGACCAAACCTTGACGCCCGGAGCGGCCCGCAAAATGACCACCTTGACACCCGAGGCGTTCAGTTTTTGTCCTGCTTCCAACAGGTCCGCGATCAATGCGGCACTGATAGCATTGTGCTTCTTGGAGTTATTTAGTGTGACGGTGCCGATATCATTCTCTAGCGAGGTTGCAACAAGGGGGGTTCGCTCTCCCGACTCTTCAGCGGCCGCCATGGTTCTTTTCCTTCGGTGTAACGAGGGTTTTGGTCGTGTCCTTTCCGAAAATCATATCCGCGCATACCGATAATGAAGGCCCGATAGAACTAGCATAGCGATGAGAGGTCCGTTTCGCTGAACCGCCCGATGTAAAAGAGCATACTTCTGTAACGCCCTGTGCGCGCGCTTGATCGTATTACGTCGCATAAGTGTTTGATGTCCGCTATGGGTCATAAGCGGACCTTCAAGCCGCTCCGACCGAACGTCCGCTTAGTGCCAACGCCGGACTCATGCATTGCAACTGATCGGCACGCATAAACAGAAAGACCGCCTCGCGGGCGGTCTGTCCGAAATCCGATTAGGTTGTTTGGTTCATGTTCCCATTTAGCGCTGTGCCGCGTGTCTTATTGTAAATCGAAAAATATACCAAGCCCACGAGGACGCTGCCCCCGACGATATTGCCGAGCGTAACCGGGATCAGATTATGGATCGCTCCGCCCAGCGTCAGCGACGAGGCGTCGAATGCGGCAGGCACCTTGCCCATGGATGCGGCAATGATGCCGAGCGGGATAAAGTACATATTGGCGACGCAGTGCTCGAATCCGGCGGCAACGAAAGCTGAGATCGGTAACAGCACTGCCAGGATCTTATCGGTCACCGACCGGCCTCCCATCGCAAGCCATACCGCCAAACAAACCAGAATGTTGCACATTACGCCTTTGAAGAAGGCGACAATAAAAGGAAGCTCGATCTTTGCCTTGGCGACGCTGAGGGCCGCAAGCTCTACCTTGCCGTCATTCAAGTCGAGGTAGTGCGATAGAAAGACCAGCATTGCCATGATGATTCCGCCCACTAAATTCCCGATAAACACGACAACCCAATTGCGCAACAGCTCCACCGTCGTGATCCGACCGTTCGCCCAAGCCATCACGATGAGGTTGTTGCCCGTGAAGAGCTCCGCGCCACCGACGATCACGAGCGCGAGGCCCAGGCAGAACACGAGGCCGCCCAATACGCGGCTCACGGCGAAGCCTAAAGAAGCGTCGCTCGCGACAATAGTGTAGTAGAGCGCCCCTAACCCGATGGAACCACCTGCCACCACGCCGAGCATGAACATCGGCAGTAGAGGTAATTTCGCCTTCGCCACGCCGGTCTGCTCGACCTTCTCGGCAATTTCACTGGGCGCGTATGCATCGAGCCCGAAGATCTCCGTCTTTGGCCGGAGCCGTTGCTGCGCCATTGCCTGCTGGGGATCCATGCGCTCTCTCCTTGCTTGCTATCGAATACCTCGATGCCATCCAAATCTTGAAGAGGAGCTCAGTGCCTGCTTCGCCCGAGATGTGCCGACGCGAATGGCACCGACTGAAAGCCCCGATATCGACTATGCTATGATCTTGCCGCCGATGACGATCGTCAAAGTCATCGCTGTCAAATTGTTGGCTTGCTGCCGGAGACCGGTATCACTTAGACCCCGGCCACTATCCCTGGCTGAAAAAGGCGCACCGTCGCCAATCCGGCGGCTAGCGCGCCGATACCGAATGCGCAGGTAGCAGACGCCTGAAGACTGTCAAGCATTTCACCGCGATTGAAAAGTACAATCATTCGAAACGCAGCCAAGCCTGGCATAATGATGGCCGGGACGGCGATGGCGTGTTAGAAGATCGCAAAAACGTGCTCCGGTTACATTGTGAGGGAACTTCGGCCGTAGCGTATCTGTCACATATGAAATGGAGCCTGTACTTGACGGTTTAACGCGGACTGAACCCCTACATGATCGGGACAGGAAATGTCTTGTCGGTTTGATTTCCGATGTATCCGCTGATGAGCCCGTAGAGTCCAGCTCCGCAAGACCGCCGAGCATATAGCCATAGATGCCAACTTGCGGAGGCAAGCCGGCAAGTCCCGCATAGGCGAGAGATACCGGATAGCGTAAGCGCCAGCGTGATGCCGGCGACGATGTCAGCGCCGAGCCATGCGGCGCGGTATTCCGCCAACCATTGCGTCGGCGGCAAGACGCGAGCAATTCTTGTCCATCCCCTCCATGCGGAGGATCTGTTTTCAGATTGAGGCAGCTTGATCGGATCGGACGTGCTTTTCTGATTCACTCATCCTCGCTATATTGACCATCGTCTCTCGCAGGACCTTCGCTGGCAAGATGTCGGCAAATATCGTCTGAGTGATCAGAGGCTCGCATTTCGTGACGGAGGCGGCTCACTATTCCGCGATCGAGAGGCTGCGCGATGGACGCCGCCTCGAAGTCGATGCGCTCGTGCCGGGTGACCGGGACGGTATCCTAAAGGCATTCAACCGCGCCAGCCCGCAGTCCCTCCGCCGCCGCTTCTTTGCCGCAAAGCGCGAACTTAGCGAGAAAGAGATCGAGTTTTTTTCGAAGGTCGATTTTGTCAATCACGTCGCCTTGGCCGCCGTCGTGGAGGAAGAAGGACGACCGGTCATCGTCGGCGGCGGGCGGTACGTTTTGACCAAGCCCGGTCAGGCCGAGATTGCTTTCGCAGTTGTCGACCAATACCAGGGAAAAGGCATCGGCGCGATACTGATGCGACATCTCGCGACGATCGCCCGCGAGGCCGGGCTTAAGGAACTAGTGGCCGAAGTCTTGCCAGAAAACGCACCGATGCTGACCGTGTTCAAGAAGAGCGGATTACGTATGCATGCCGGCGGGAGGCCAGAGTCGTGCGCGTGACACTGTGGCTATCCTGAAGGATGCAATGTTTTAGCTCGTCAGATCGAACAGACTTGTCCTCGCTGCCAACGTCAATATCGCTCAGCAACGAAACGCCGGCCCTTGAGCGAAGCCTGGTCGTCGTATTTGTTCTTGATCGCGCGCTTGGGCAGCTTGACCTTGTCGTGCGGAATTTTCTTGTACGGAAAGCGCGACAAGATATGCGCGATGCAGTTCAGCCGGCTCCGGCGCTTGTCGTCGGTACGCACGACATACCAGGGCGCGCGTTTGCTGTCGGTCGCCTTCAGCATGAGATCGCGCGCCTTTGAATAGTAATACCAATGGCTGCACGCCCGGGTCAGCTCGGGCAATCGCTTGTCACTGGAATCGGCCACAACGCCGAGCAGTCGTTCGACCCCATTGCGTCCGACCGGCGCGACAAGCCCGAACTTCGGATTTCGTGGCAAATGCTAACAAACTTTTGGCGGGAAATAACAGGACAATCTCCGTCTAAAGCCTTACCCGACATGTGCCATTTCATCGTTTTCCCGGAAGAGACCGGCCCGCGTGGACGAGCACGAACAAATACACGACATAGATACCTGCCTGCAGAAGGAGGCAGAGTATCGTGCCAAGGCTCGCTCCGAAAGAAATGCGAAACTTCGCTCGACCTTTGAAGCTGTCGCGCGTGAATTCGCGCACCGAGCAAGATTGCTTGAGGAAAAAAACGGCCTTTAGCATTGCCTGAGTTCTCCGCCGTCGCCCGGAGCGACACCTGGCAAAGTGATTTCAAAAGTACAGCCGTTTGAACCGGCTTTCGTGAGACGCAATTCACCGCCGAAGTCCTCGATGATCCTTTGGGAAATGGAAAGCCCCAATCCCATTCCAGAAGGCTTCGTCGTAAAAAACGGATCAAATACGTGAGTGGCGTTTTCGGGATTTAGTCCGGGTCCAGTATCTTGGACAGAAAGTTTCAAAACCGAATTCCGATCTTGGGTCGTTACCAACCGAAGGGTCTTTATGGCTGTGCGACCGGCGACCATTGCCTCAATCGCGTTCTTGACCAAATTCAAGATCACTTCCTGCATTTGGACGCGGTCGGCCATTATCTGCGAAAGGTCGTCTTGAAATTCTGTCGAAACGGATACTCTGTAAACACGCAGATCGTTTTCAACCATGTTCAACACTTGCTGAACAACGCTATTCACTTCAACGAGTGTCTTGTGATGAGCGATAGGCTTAAACAGCCCGCGAATGCTGGCAACTATGTCATTGGCGCGCTTGGTGTCATCTATCGTGGCCGTCAAACAGGCGCGTACCTCCTCAAGGTCGGCTCTATTGAGCCACCTCAAGGCGCTCATGCAGTTTATCGATATCGCACCCAGTGGCTGGTTGATCTCATGCGCGATTGCGGCTGTCGCTGCGTCCACACTCATAAGTCGATTGGCGCGCTCGCGTTGCAATAGCGCGATCGCGTTGGAGAGACGCGCATAAAGAGCCGTACTTTCGGTGAGCAGTGCAATTAAAACAACTACTGAAACAGTCACCGAAAGCAATCGGCTTACGTAAAATCCCAGACTGAAGCGGGTACCGATAACGAAGGTGGTCACCCAGAGCTCGGCCACCAATGCAACGACCGCAACGGTGAGCCATAGATCAAGTACCGACTTTTGACGACGCCACAGGAGTGCCAATGCAACTAGACTTGTCAAAAAATCTATTCCGGTAACGTGGTTCCCCAAGGAGCTAATGGTACGCCGATCGTCGAAGAGAGGCGGCAGAATGTCATCATGCACCGTAGCGAACCACGTGAGTAGGAGAGCAAGAATAACTACTAACGCTACACTCCAATAAATAGTTGACGGGGGTAAGGTGCGCCTTTCGTCTTTCAGGCAGGCATAAACAATTACGGAAGCGGGAAATCCCAAATGCCAGAAGATAAAGAGCCACGGTGTAGTCTGGACACCGCCGCCAAGGAGGCCGGACGGTGCAAATGCGCCTGGAAAAGTCAAGGCATGCGAAACGACCATCAGTGCGCTGAACAAATAGCCGCTCGCGAGCACTAGCAGGCGATGGGATCCGATGATCCCTGCGTGACTTGACAATAGAGCGGCAGTAAAAAAATCACTAACGAAGATCACGAATTCGGTAGCCGGAATAAAGCCGTCTATCTGCTGCAGTTGCGTCGCGCCAAACGCGGTCATGGCTCCAGTGGCTGCGAGAACAATCGTGGCGACAATGAGCGACGCCTGACGCTGGCCTGCCGTAGGCGGCGCGGTTGCTATCGAAAAGTCGGACGCATCCGATATTGTGCGGGTATCCATGAACTCTCAACGCCAAACTCAAAGCCCTCTCTTGAGTTTGCGCCCCTTCAAAACGCCCGAGCTTATGCCTCTTGCAATGCTAAGTCATTTGAGGTTGAGCCAAGGTAGGATGTGAATTGGCGCGGCCCAGCATTCCATACGCGCTAACGGGGGTCGACAGCCATTGTATCAAAAAGGGGGTATGCCAACAAAGTAGGCCACCTCCAACTACTGAAGTTGCCAATTGGTCAAGGGTCGGAGCTTCCGCCGACCGACGCGGCCAGAAAAAGATCATAAGGAGAAGATCATAAGGAGAAGATCATAAAGAGAAGTTTTTTGCGTCTTGAAGCCAATCCGCGGAAACGCGTCCGGACGCGTTCGCGAGCTGATCTAGCATCGGCGCAAGGATGCTCGCGCACTCCTGACGAGTCGCTGGCATACTCTCTAGGATGACCTCCGTGAAATGAAATTGATCCCGATCTGCGGTCTGTCCCTCAATGCCTCGAGCAAAATGACTGGTCGGTCCGCGATATGCTTCAAAGCGGACATCTAGCATCAGTAGGTTCTGGCTGTTTGGAAGACGCATCGGACTCGTGGGATCCGAATGCTTGGATAGTTTTTCCCTGACGTGAGCGAGATTCGCATAATGTAACTGAAACGGTGATAATTGTCAATGGTCGTCGCAAAAATAAGGACGTCTCTCTGGCCGATCTGCGGCGCCTCATACGCGGTTGAGCTTGTATGCTGCATGCACCGACTCGGTGATGTAAAATGTCTATTTTTAGCCGCCGTCGCCTTCAGGCAATGCTTGATGAACTCGATCCACGTTTGACGCTGGACAAGCGCGCGATGTTTTGGCTTCTCTTGAACACCGCAATGCACAAACGGCCCTTGCGGCTGAATTCGAAGTTGGGCTTCTCTGGGGTCTGGCTCAGGTCGCCGATCTTGAAGTGGAGCCTGTCTTCCCTCGGCAAAAATCTCAGATAGAATACATTTTCCGGCAAGGCGGATATGGACCGCGCAGCGAACATTATTGTGCAGTTTGTAGATCGAGTCCGAAAGAAGGAAGGGAGCCATCTATATTTTCAGTTTGCGGAGCACAGTTATTACGACAAGGATCGATTCCACAGAGTTCGTTGTGTAAGCGGCGATTTTTCATTGACGCCGGAGCTGCAGCGGCAGCTTTCGCTGTGGCTGAAATCGCCCGATTGGCCGGAACCAAAGAAGATCCGACTAACCAGCGATAAGATCGATGTTGAGATTAGCCACCGGCAGTCGGTTCATCCGCTGTTTCGAACCCATTGCAGCATGCCCGCGGTAGCCTATCACCTCGAAGACAATCTGCTGTACAAAGCCCTCAAGAAGAAGGAGCGCCAATTGTCGAGCGTTCCTGCCGGGGTCATTAAGTGCGTGTTCGTCGGCGATGCTGGATGTTCCATTCTGCGCAGAGGAAAAACTCAGTGGCAGGTCATGACCATGCGATGAAAGGATGAATGTGGCCAATCCCTCGCGCGGTGGACATGACCGTGCTTCACCGGATTGAAATGAATGTGATCCAGGTGACGCGCGAAGTCCACTTCGTCGCGCGGCGTATGCTCCCAATGCGGCGTTGCCAAAATTCCGCGCTCGCCCTTACGCGCGCGGCTCGCCGAAATGCGCTCGCCTGAGGCCACGCCGTGCGAGAAGGTCGATTTGATCAGCCGCCACCGCCGGGCGAAATCGGCATCGTCCTGTGGCAGCGTCCAGACCGCATGCAGATGGTCGGAAGAATGACAACTGCTTCGATTTGAAACGGGTGGCGCCGCCGCACTTTCCTGAATGCTTGGCGTAGCAAATCAATGTGCGTCGTGAGCAAGCGCCGGCGGCGCTCGGCCAGATTCAGGGTGAAGAAAAAACTGCCGCCCGGAACGAAGTTGCGCCGGTAGTTGGTCATCGCGGGAGCATAGCGCGCGGCCTGAGGTGATGGGTTTCGCTTCGCTCAACCCATCCTACGGGAATCCTACACCCCCACATTATCAATCAACCGCGTCCCCCCGATCCGCGCCGCCGCCAAGAGCCTGATCTTGCCGCCCGTCGAGGTGCCGACCGGCATCAGTGTCTCGGCGTCGCGCGCTTCCAAATAATCGACGGCAAAGCCGGTCTTGGTCAGCGCCTCGCGGCCGTGGCGCAGCGCGGCGGTGATCGGCTTGCCGGTCGAGATGGCGCTGGCGCATTCGATCAGCACGCGATGCAGCGCAGGCGCCAGCGCGTGCTCGGCGTCGCTGAGGTAGCGGTTGCGCGAGGACAGCGCCAGGCCGTCGGCTTCGCGCACGATGGGCACGCCGACGATCCTGGTCTTCAGGCCGAGATCGCGCGCCATTTGCGTCACGACCTTGAGCTGCTGAAAATCCTTCTCGCCGAACAGCGCGAAGTCGGGCTCGCATTGGATTAGGAGCTTGCCGACGACGGTGGCGACGCCGGAGAAGAAGTGCGGGCGGAACTTGTCTTCGAGGCCGACGCTCGCCGCGCCCTCCGGCACGATGCGGGTGGCAAAGCCGTCCGGATACATTGTGGCGGCATCGGGCGTCCAGATCACGTCGGCATTCATCGCTTCGAGCGCCTTGCGGTCGGCGGCGAAGGTGCGCGGATAGGTGGCGAGGTCTTCATGCGGGGCGAACTGCGCCGGGTTGACGAAGATCGAGACGATAATGCGATTGGCGCGCTTCTGCGCGCCCTCGACCAGCGCGAAATGGCCGGCATGGAGCGCGCCCATGGTCGGAACCAGCGCAATGGTTTCGTGCTGCGCTTGGTAATCGGCGATGGCGCGCTTGAGCTGCGGCAATGTCTTGATGACGCGCAAAGGACGCTTCCGTTCTTGGTCGTGCTTGGTCGTCGTTCTTGGTCGTCGTTTTGGCTGTCGCGTTGCCGGGCGATCACACCGGCTGCGATTTATCGCAAGCCTGCGGGTTAACGATTAACTTGTCGCGAGTCATGCTGTATCTTGACCGGACGCGT
The DNA here is from genome assembly GCA_049677525.1 of Xanthobacteraceae bacterium. Taxonomy (GTDB): domain Bacteria; phylum Pseudomonadota; class Alphaproteobacteria; order Rhizobiales; family Xanthobacteraceae; genus BOG-931. The sequence continues at coordinate 8,109 of JBAUCK010000257.1, read as the reverse complement.
TGCAACCCGGAGAGTTTGCCGGACCGATCGCGGCGACGGGAAATGCGTCGACCATTAGGCTTAGACTTGGGGTTACGTCTCCCATGTTGATGCAGGCGGATGTCGGCAGGCCCTTCTCGGCGCATGTCATCGTCCTCGGTAACGAAAAAGGCGGTTCGGGCAAGTCCACGACCGCTATGCACATTGCGGTCGCGCTTTTGCAGGCCGGTCAGCGCGTCGCTACCATCGATCTCGACTCCCGGCAAAAGAGTTTCACCCATTACGTCGAAAACCGCCGCGATTGGGTGATGCGCAGCGGGATAAAGCTCGATGTTCCCGAACATTATTGCGTCGCCCGCGGCTTCGGCACGAGCCTCGAGGAGATCGAGCAGCACGAATTCGCCGCTTTTGCGCAGGCCGTCAGCACGGTCGAGCAAAGCCATGATTTCATCGTCATCGACACGCCGGGGTCGGATTCCTACCTGATGCGGCTCGCCCATTCGATGGCGGATACGCTGGTAACGCCGTTGAACGACAGCTTTGTCGATTTCGACGTGCTCGGCGTCATCGACCAGAGCACATTCGAAGTGTCTGGCGTCAGCCATTACGCCGAAATGGTGCGCGAGGCGCGCCGCCAGCGCCGCATGGTCGACGGCGGGCTGACCGATTGGGTGGTGGTGCGGAACCGGCTGTCAACTCTGGGTTCGCGGAACCGGCGGCTGGTCGGGGAGGGCGTCGAGGGGCTCGCCAAGCAGCTCGGCTTCCGCGGCATCGACGGTTTCGCCGAGCGCGTGGTCTATCGCGAATTCTTCCCGCGCGGGCTGACCGCGCTCGACGATCTGGCTGAAGATACGCTTGGGCTACGGCCGACAATCTCGCACGAGACCGCGCGCGACGAGGTCAAAGCGGTGATCGACGCGCTGCGGCTGCCGATCGACGAGCGCGGCAAGCGCCGCGCGGCGGCTCGCGCCGAATGGGTCGCGCAGGCGGGCAAGCCGCTCGAGTTCCACGATTTGTTGGTGGATAGCGACCTGTTGGCGGATGGTTAACGAGGCGCGCCTTTAGCCGCGCTTATCAGCCCCTTGCCGGCGCATTGCGCCACGGCTCATGGCGTCACTGCTCATTGCGTCATGGCTCGCAGAACGCCACCTTAGCAGCCATGAATAATGGCGCCGATAATAATGGCTCCGATCGCCCGCCTGCGCCCGGTGCCGGCCAGGTTCCGGCGGGCTCGCCGCGCGCCGAAATCGACGCGTTCCTCGATCGGGTCAAATCGCTCGGCCGCCCGACGGCTGCAGGCGAACGCGGCCGGCTGATCTTTGCGCTCGACGCCACAATGAGCCGACAGCCGACCTGGGACACCGCCTGCCGGCTGCAGGCCGATATGTTCAGCGAGGCTGCGGCCATCGGCGGGCTCGATATCCAGCTCGTCTATTATCGCGGACTTGCCGAATGCCGCGCCTCGTCCTTCCTGGCGCAGCCGGAGCGCTTGCGCGAATTGATGTCGCGCATCGATTGCCGTGGCGGTCAGACCCAGATCGGCAAAGTGCTGGCGCATGCGCGGCGCGAGAACGAGCGCGGCAAGGTCGCGGTCTTGGTCTTCATCGGCGACGCCATGGAGGAATCGCTCGACGCGCTCTGCGCCGCGGCCGGCGAGCTCGGTTTGCGCAATGTCCGCGCCTTCATGTTCCAGGAGGGCTACGATCCGGTCTGCGAACAGGCGTTCCGCGAAGTCGCCCGCCTGACGCATGGCGCGTTCTGCCAGTTCTCGCCGGGCTCGGCGCATGAACTCGCGGAACTGCTCCGCGCCGCGGCGGCCTATGCCGCCGGCGGCATGAAGGCGCTGGCCGATCTCTCGGCGCGGCAATCATCCGGCGCGGTGAAGCTGATCGCGCAGCTTAAATAGCCTATAATTCCGCCATGCCATTCATCCTCGGCGTCGCCGTCCTTGTGCTGCTGCTCTTGGCCGGCAATTCCTTCACCAAGGCCAATCCCAAGCAAGTTGCGGCGTTGCTCCGCAAGCTTGGCGGCGCGCTGGCGCTGATCGCTGCCGGGTTCATGGTGCTGCGCGGCGAAATCGCGGTCGCGATACCGGTCGGCCTGTTCGGCTTCGGCCTGCTGGGCTGGTCGACGCACTGGATGCCGTCCTTTGGCTCGCGCGCGCAGAAGAGCACCGGCCAGACCTCGCAGGTCCGCACCGCCTTCCTCGACATGCAGCTCGATCACGACAGCGGCAAGATGCGCGGCCGCGTTCTCGCCGGCCGTTATGAAGGTGTTTCGCTCGATGCGCTGGACATGCCCGCGCTGGCGGGCCTGTTCAAGGAAATCGACGACGACAGCCGCTCGCTACTTGCAGCTTATCTTGACCGCCGGGATGCCGGCTGGCGTGAGCACGCGCAAGCGGATGCGGGCGCGGGGAGCGGGTGGGGCGGGCCGCCGCGGAGCGGCAAAATGACTGAAGAGGAAGCTTATCAGATCCTTGGCATTCAGCCCGGCGCGACCACGCAGGACATCACCCGCGCTCACCGCACCCTCATGAAGAAACTGCATCCCGACCAAGGGGGGACGACGTATCTCGCCGCCCGCGTCAATGAGGCCAAGGACGTCCTTCTTCGCCGCCATCGCTGAGGTACTCCGTACCAAAACCTCGCGAGGGCTTCCCGTCCGTATTCAACGTCCCCGACGCACCCCTTAAGCCGGCGCTGTTTTGACCACGATCCGTTTTCGGGATCGTGCCCTCGAACATGCGTTGCCGCATGCTGGCGAAACAGCATCCTGCCTCATCAAAGTTAGCGAAGGGTTGAAGAGCGGCGGCCTTGCGGCGCTTCCCGGACTTAAGCGGGATTTGTCCGCAAGCGCGTCAGTTTTTGTAGGCGCCGTTAGTTCTTAAGCGCCATCAGTCCTTAAGAGCCATCAGTCCTTAAGAGCCATGCACTCGAAATCGCTGCGCTTGAGCTCTTTGCAGGCGCTCTCGGCAGTCGTCTTGTCGAAGCCGGCGAAGCGCGCGCGGTAGAGCGACTTGTCGCCCTTCTGCACCCGTTCGGTGAACGGGTCGGCGGCGGCAAGCGCGGTGCGGACCTTTACCTGCGCATCGCTCAGATGCTGCTTGGCCTGATCCTCGTCGTCGAAAGCGCCGATCTGGATCATCCAGCCGCCATGAAGCGTGTCATGGGCGTGGATCGTTGCGGCGATCGGCGCGTCGGCGGTCGCCATGACGGGCGCTGCCGATGCGGTTTGGACCGGCCCGGTCACAACCGGCTGGATCACAGGCGCGGCAACCGGTTGCACGACCGGTACCGCGACGGTCGCGACATTGGTGCCGACCGGTGAAGTGACTTGGGCAGCGACTTGAGCCGGCGGCGCGGCAACTTGCACGGTAGCGACAGGATCGGCCGAAGCGACGACGGTGCGCTGCTGCTGGGCAGGAGCGGGAACCGGGAGCTGAACCGGAGCCGGAAGCTGCGCGGTCTGTTGCACCGGCACCTGTTCCGGCACAGCCATCGACACCGGCGCAGCAGCGACAGGCGCTGCGACCGCCACAGGTGCGGCCACCGGCGCCGATACTTGAACCAGCGCCGGCATCGGCGAGATCGACGCCGTCTGCACCGGCGCGGTGCGGAAGGTCACGGTCCGCACCAGGAGCGGCCGGATCGGATCGTTCGAACCCGCGGTCGGGCGCATGTCGTTGGTGCCCGCCACCGCATTAGCCGCAGCGACGCGCGCGGCGAGTGACGCCGGCTGCACCGTCGCGGTCGGCGTCGGATCGGCATGCGCTACCGCCCGCGCAGAGGCCATTGATGCGGAGGACATCGGCGCGGAGGACATGGGAGTTTTGGCGAAGGCAACGGGCTGCATCGGAGTCGCGCCGGAATCGGCAATCATCGGCGCGGTGCGGCGGAGCGCGGCTTCCTTGATGTGCTCGCCGATCAGATCGCGCATGTGGGCGTCGCGCTCGAAGGCGGAATGGCCGCCCATGACGACGGCGACGATGAAGTGATCGTCGCGATGCACCGAGGTCAGAAGGTTGAAGCCGGAGGCGCGGGTGAAGCCGGTCTTGATGCCGTCGACGCCGTCGACCGAGCCGAGCAGGTGATTGTGACCGTGGATGGATTCGCCGTGGAACACGAAGGATTCGGTCGAGAAATATTTGTAGTAGCGCGGGAAGCGATCCTGGATGGCGCGGCCGAGCAGCGCCTGATCGCGCGCGGTGGTGTTCTGGTCGTCGTCGGGCAGGCCGGACGCATTCATATAAGTGGTGCGCGTCATGCCGAGCGCGCGCGCCTTCTGCGTCATCATCTTGGCGAAGCTGTCTTCGTCGCCGCCGATATTTTCGGCGATGGTGACTGCGGCATCATTGGCCGAGCGCGTGACGATGCCCTTGATGGCGTCTTCGACGGTGATGGTCGAGCCGGGCTTGAGATCGAGCTTGGTCGGATCCTGATCGGACGCGTGCTGCGATACTTTCAGCGGCGTATCGAGCCGCATCTTGCCGGAATCGAGCCGCTCGAACAGCAGATAAAGCGTCATCACCTTGGTGAGCGAGGCCGGATGACGAGGCGCGTCGGGGTTCGCGGCTTCGAGCACCGAGCCAGTATTGCCGTCGACCACGATCGAGGAACCAGGAGGCGAATAATCCTCGGAGTGCGAATGCCGCCGCACGTGACCCGAAGATGCGTGACGTTTGTGGGAGACGTGGACGTAAGAGACGTGGATGCGGTGGTGGTGCCGCGCGTCCGCAGCGTCGCTGGTGATGGTGAGAGCCGCTGCCGCGGCCGTAAGACCCACAGTACCGCTGCGAAGCCCCCGACGGGCTTTCGGATTCAGCCAGGCCATTTTACCCCATCCCTGAACGTGCGCCCGTAAGCCTTGTTTGGACGCCGCCCCTGTTTGCCCCGCCCGGGTATTCGCCTCTCCCCGAGAGAGGCTTTGCCCCGAATCAGTCGTTACCCAGGCAACACGGTCAAGAATCTTATGACGAGGCCCCTTGCAAAAGGGTTAAGTAGGTATTGCGTCGTCCGCGATTCTTGTACGTTTTTTGTACTTTTTTCACCGCTGCAACGATTTGAAGCAGCCGCCCGATTGAGCATTCTGCTGTTGCCCGTTGCAGTTTTTTGTGCACTGCACTATAGTTATTCTTACCGCTGCAGAAGGCCTTTTCATGGCATAGGTCGGGATTGCTTTGCTAAGGCTTTGGGAAAACCAAGCTAAGCCGCCCATTCGCAGCGCCAATTGGTAGCGCCAAGGGGTTCATCATGGCACCGGAAGATATGCAGAAGTTCGGCAAAGAAGGCATGGAAATGGCAATGACGTCGTTCGGCGCGTGGTCAAAAAGCGCGCAGGCTATTGCTGCTGAGATCGCCGACTATTCCAAGAAGTCGGTCGAAGATTCCGCAGCCGCCTGGGAGAAACTCCTCGGCGCCAAGACGCCGGAAAAGGCGATGGAAGTGCAGAGCGCGTTCCTGAAGTCGTCGTACGAGGACTTCGTCGCCGAAGCGACCAAACTCGGCGAGCTTTATGTCGATCTCGCCAAAGAGGCCTATAAGCCGTTCGAAGGCGTGATGGCCAAAATGAAGTAAGTCGCAACACTCATCCTGTGACGCGGCGAATGCCGCGTCCGGCGATGGGCGGTGGCTTCGCGTCTTTAGGCTTGCGTCTTTAAGTTTTGGGAATCGCGGATTCGATCGCGGTGACCCGGGTCAGTAAGTTCTCGATCCGCCCGACGCGGAAAGCGATATGTTCAAGTGCGTAGGCTGCGCGCTTGTGCGTGGACGGCATGCTGGTCGCATCGTAATCCGGCACGAATTCCTGCTCCATCTCGCGGAGGAGTCTTGCCCGCCGTGGGTCGACCATCCTCAATCTCCTGTCGTGCCCCTCTGGTGGCCGCGATATAGCCCGGGTCGGCCGCAACCACCAATCGGTTACCGTTGCGCGATGCTGCCAGAGGCTGGGCGCAAAGCGGCCCAGCGGCGTGCATCTTGTGTCGCTAAGCCTACACCCTATTTGACATTCTCGGCGGCGCTGTGACGTCACCCGCGTCCGGCCGCCCGTCCGGCAAAAGCCGCGTAATTGTGACCGAAGCGGCGCCGGCGGACGGCGGCGCAGGGAGCAGTGCTTCGCTCTCGCTTTGACACGCAAATCGCACTAGCCTTGTTGCTGCGCCGGGAACCCAGCCTTTGGATATTGGGTGGGCATTCGGCGGCCATAAACTGAGTAGCCGTTACAAACTGGGACAGACTTGATATCTCTGAAGTCAGACGCACCAATGCCGCCGATGGAAGTGTTCGAAGCCGAAATATCTGCGGACCTGGTATCTGCAGATTCGGGAATGCCAGCGCGTCTCGCTGACGACGACCGCAAGCGCAAGAGCGACGGCGGACCCGGCACTGCGGTCATCACCAAGACCAAGTCGCAGACCAAGCGGCCGAACCTCTATCGCGTGCTGCTGCTCAACGACGACTACACGCCGATGGAATTCGTGGTGCATGTGCTGGAGCAGTTTTTCAACAAAGACCAGGAAGCCGCGCATCGCATCATGATGCATGTGCATCAGCACGGAATCGGTGAATGTGGAATTTTCACCTATGAGATTGCTGAAACCAAAGTGACGCAGGTTATGGACTTTGCCCGCAAACATCAGCATCCTTTGCAGTGCATCATGGAGAAGAAGTGATTCCGGGGCAGGGAACACGTCCAATACAAATGATGGGAAATTGAAGAATGCCCACGTTCTCGCGCAGCCTTGAACAGTCGCTTCATCGGGCATTGGCGCTCGCCAATGAGCGGCATCACGAATACGCGACGCTCGAACATCTGCTGCTCGCGCTGATCGAGGATCAGGACGCGGCCGCTGTCATGCGCGCCTGCAACGTCGATCTGGAAAAGCTGCGCCGCAGCCTCATCGCCTATCTCGAATCCGAGCTCGACAATCTCGTCACCGACGGCGCCGAAGATTCAAAGCCGACCGCCGGCTTCCAGCGCGTCATCCAGCGCGCGGTGATCCATGTGCAGTCATCTGGTCGCGAGGAGGTAACGGGTGCAAACGTCCTCGTTGCGATCTTCGCCGAGCGCGAGAGCCACGCCGCCTATTTCCTGCAAGAGCAGGACATGACCCGCTACGACGCGGTCAATTACATCAGCCACGGCATCGCCAAGCGGCCGGGCATGTCGGAATCGCGTCCGGTGCGCGGCTCCGACGAGGAAGGCGGCGACAGCAAATCCGGCGACGAGCAGAAGAAGAAGGGCGATGCGCTCGACGCCTATTGCGTCAACCTCAACAAGCAGGCGCGCGAGGGCAAGATCGATCCGCTGATCGGGCGCGAAGCCGAGATCAACCGCACGATCCAAGTGCTTTGCCGCCGCCAGAAGAACAATCCGCTGTTCGTCGGCGAAGCCGGCGTCGGCAAGACCGCGATCGCCGAGGGCTTGGCGCGCCGCATCATCCACGGCGAAGTGCCGGACGTGCTGCGTAATTCGACGGTGTTCGCGCTCGACATGGGCACGCTGCTCGCCGGCACGCGTTATCGCGGCGATTTCGAGGAGCGGCTCAAGCAGGTCATCAAGGAGCTCGAGGCCTATCCGGGAGCGATCCTGTTCATCGACGAGATCCACACCGTGATCGGCGCTGGAGCGACCTCCGGCGGCGCCATGGATGCGTCCAACCTTCTGAAGCCCGCGCTGCAGTCGGGCACCGTGCGCTGCATCGGCTCGACGACGTACAAGGAGTACCGGCAGCACTTCGAGAAGGACCGCGCGCTCGTGCGGCGCTTCCAGAAAATCGATGTGAAGGAGCCTTCGGTCGAGGACACCATCGAGATCCTCAAGGGCCTGAAGCCCTATTTCGAAAGCTTCCACAAGCTGAAGTACACCAACGACGCCATCAAGACGGCGGTCGAGCTCTCGGCCAAGTACATCCACGACCGCAAGCTGCCCGACAAGGCGATCGACGTGATCGACGAGACGGGCGCTTCGCAGATGCTGGTGGTTGAGAGCAAGCGCAAGAAAAAGATCGGAGTGAAGGAGATCGAGGCGACCGTCGCCACGATGGCCCGCATCCCGCCCAAGACGGTGACCAAGAGTGACGCCGAGGTTCTCATCAATCTCCAGAAGGACCTGAAGCGCGTCGTGTTCGGG
>JBAUCK010000256.1:0-2819 GCA_049677525.1 Xanthobacteraceae bacterium | reverse complement strand
GAATCGGCGGCGCCCCTAGAGCCGGATGCCGAGACTGTGTCAGCCACCCAATCAGCGGCACCGCTAGAGCCGAAAGCCGAACCGCGAGAGCCGGAAGCCGAGGCGGAAGGGGCGTCACCCATCCAGTCAGCGCCAATGCGAGAAGCATCTGAAGTCATATTGACTGAGGTTGCCGCTATCATAGAGACGGCCCACGTGTTGCCGTCGGATCTCCTAATCGGACCTACTCCGGCCATGGAGGCGGCGGGATCGCAAACCGAAGCTTTAGCCTCCGATACCGCGGAGCTTCTTAAGAACGACCAATCCAAGCAAGCGGCTGTGGTTGAGCTCCCTGAGCCTTTCGCGGGCGGCGAAGCGGAGGCTTTCCAAAGAGCGAATGTGGCATAGGCTAACCGGTCGTTAATCGAATCAGGTAACCCTTGTTCCGTCTGACAAGCGAACAAGGGACCTACCATTCGTGCTTGAGCAGGTGATTGTTGATTTACAAATCACAGAGCAGTCGATCGACGCAAAGACGTTGCCGAGCCTGAAAATCCGGTTAGCATTACGCGGCTGCCTCAAAGAACTGCGGGCGCTGGCTGTTTCTCAGCCACGCGGCCGCGACGATGATCGGCGGATTTGAATGCGGTGCCAAAAACCGCTGGCATTGTCCCCTGATCGTCTTCAAAATCTGTCTTCGTGACAGTCGTCGACCATCCCACCGGCATTCCGTCCGCGTCGCCGCGGCTATAGCTCCTCCTCCGACGCCAGCAGCGGCGAGCAGCCTGCGACGACTGAGTTCAAGATTGAAGTGGGTGTCTTGTTGGGTCATCGCGATGAGGTCCACAGTCGACTGCGGAGCCTATCGCAACACCATGACAGTTCGGCAAGCCTGGGCTCTCCGTCGCCGACGAGCGTGATCGAATAGCCCTTTCGTACTGCGGTAATTGGCGATGGCGAAAGTTCGCTTTGGGTCACTTGCTGCCGCGGCGCCGTCATGCCGCGATGTCGGCACCGGAAAGCTGCCGCGAAAGTCGCCGACCGGCGTGGCAGCTAAGGGCCAATAGGAGACACAAGCCGAGGCGGGGACATTGTCCAAGTCAGCATAATTTGAAGGGTTGCATGGCCTGCGTTTGATTCGTGGGACCCCAGTCCCAGTTGATGCATGATCTCAATATCGTCGTCGCAGGCTCTAATTTTGAATTGGACATAGACAGTCTTGAATCGGAACTGGCCTCGATCGATCGCGCGCGGCAAAATGTTATCGAGTCTGGCGAAGCGCAATCCGTGCTCCGATAAAACGACTGTCCGGCATGGGCGTTCCACTGCGGCGTTTATCCGGTAGTCGCGCGCGATGGCGCGGCTCCATGCGCTGCCTAACCGCGCTCGAACCAATTCAAAATCCGCCGTCGAAAGGTTAGCGGCTTTACCGAAGCAAGCGCCTTTCTCAGTTCAGCGTCAGTGTTTTCCGCAACATCAAGAATTTCTCGGATCGTCGTCCGGGTCTTTTCTGTGATTGCTGCCGCGAGGGGATTAAGGTCGGCAGGGTAGGTTTCGGCGCGCAGCTTTCCCAAGGCTATGTCCAATCCATTGCGGCAACGCTCGGCAAATTGCGGATCACGGCGCTGGCACTCAAAGACCAATAGCCGCACCAAAATGTCGTGCGCATTAATTTTCGCGTAGAAGGCCACGCCCTGTTCTTCTTTGCTGTCCATTGCCTGAAACCTCCTTAAAGGTTTAATCCAAACCGCTTCAACGTGGCGGTGAGCCGGGCGCAATGCCTCGCGCTCGTCGTTCACGGCGCCGAGCTTCTGAAGGGCGCTTGGACCAAGATCGACGACCTTCGCCGCCTTAATCTTTTTGCTCACGCCGAGGCTGTGGCTCTACAGCTAACCTGAAGCGCGCTGTCCATATTGTTTCGAATTAGCCTGGCAATGCAAAAATGCACCAGCGAAATGGAATTCATCGATGTCATCATTCGTTTGGTTGGACTATTCAGAGCGCGAACGGCGCAAAATGCTCGACGTCGTCGATCTTTTCAAAGAACACGAGACGCGCGACGAGCTGGGTCTTGCCGCCATAAGGGACCAGCTTTTTCCCGGAACGAGTACGATCATGACCCGAGCGAGATACTTAGGCTCCTCAACCCGCCGATAACCTCGAATGGCGCCGCCACGAGCAGGGCACGAAGGTTAACATCGGTTTGGGGCACCGCCAGCCCTTCGGGGGCGTCGTCGCCTTCTGCAGCAGCGTGGACGGCCTCGAACTTTGCAGTAACACTGCGAGCCGGTTCCTCAGTAAACCACTCGACATCCGGTCCAAATTCCAATTTCCCAGCCTCACCACTATTGTTCAACATGGATACGGCCAGGCCAGCACTCGGGATACTTGCCTGCTAAATCTTCAAGTGTGTCGTTGGCAGCGGCACCTTTGTCACCTCGTCTAGATCGATACCCGAGAGCAGCATGACGGCCTTGTACGCGTCGATAATTGTCTCGTGCTTGCGGTCAAGGTCTTCGAGCATTTTCGCGCGGCCCTCGTCAGAGTTTCGCCGGAAGTTGTGCTCCCGGTAGAAGGAATGAAATAGCTGGTTGCGTTCCGCGAGGGCGTTTGCCAACAGCAACGCTACATCACCCGAAAAACCCGAAGATTTCGCAAGCCGCTTTAGAAGCTGGCCGAGCGTGCTCTTGTCAATCTTGTTGTAGATTTCCGTCGCCAATTCTCCGTTGTCACCCGCAAAAAGGCTATGCTCCACCCCCTCTGAGCAGAGCTGCATGGTGCCCAATTGTGTCTCCAGAAGTTGCGCTGCTTCTGCAACCTCACCGAACTTGCGATAAACC
>JBAUCK010000255.1:0-3150 GCA_049677525.1 Xanthobacteraceae bacterium | reverse complement strand
GGTTCATGCCGCAATGGACGTGGCGCAGGAACATCTGCGTGATCCATTGGTCTTGGCCGTCGCCGCCCGGCGAGCCCCAGGCGAGGTAAGGCTCGCCGTCGCGCAGCGCCATTGTTGGAGAGAGTGTGGTGCGCGGCCGCTTGCCGGGCGCGAGCGCCGCGGGATGGCCTTCCTCGAGCCAGAACATTTGCGCGCGGGTGCCGAGGCAGAAGCCGAGTTCGGGAATGACCGGCGAGGAGTGCAGCCAGCCGCCCGACGGCGTCGACGACACCATATTGCCGGCCTGATCGATGATGTCGAAATGCACGGTGTCGCCGCGCATCGCGCCCATTTTGCCGACGGTCGGCTCGCCGGCGCCGAGCCGGCCCACTGTGGGTTCGCCGGCGCCGGCCGCCATCGCCACGCTTTCGCGGCGCAGCTTCACTACCGCGCCGAAACCTTCAATCGAGCCGGGGCGCAGTTCGAGCGAAGCCTTGTCGGTGACGAGCTTGCGGCGCTGCGCGTTATAGGCATCCGACAACAGCGTCGTCATCGGCACTTCGACGAAATCAGGATCGCCGTAGAAGGTCTCGCGGTCGGCATAAGCGAGCTTCGAACATTCGACGGCGAGATGGATAAAGTCGGGCCCGGTCGGATCGAGCCCGTCGAGATCGAAACCTTTCAATAGCGCGAGCTGCTGCAAGGTCACCGGCCCCTGGCCCCACGGGCCGGTCTTGCAGACGGTATAGCGGCCGTAGTCGTAAGTGAGCGGCGCCTCGACATGCGGCGTCCAGCGCGCCATGTCGTCGGCGGTGAGTACGCCGCGATGCTTGTGGCCGCTGGTATCCATAATGTCTTGGGTGCGGCAGAAGCGGTCGATCGCTTCGGCGACAAAGCCGTGGCTCCACGATTTGCGCGCGCGCTCGATCTGGGCGATGCGGTCGCCGCCGGCGCTCTTGGCCTCTTTGATAATGCGCGTGTAGGTTGCCGCCAGAGCCGTATTGGCGAACAGGTGGCCGGCCGCCGGCACTTTATTGTGGGGCATATAGACCGCGGCCGAAGTCGGCCAATAGTCGCGGAACAGTTCGGCGACGGTTGCGATCGTCGCATTGGTGCGCTCAAGCAGCGGATGACCGTTCTGCGCATAGCCGATCGCGGGAGCGAGCACGTCGGCCAATTTCATGGTGCCGTAGTCGCGCAACAGCAGCATCCAGGTCTCGAACGTGCCGGGCACCACGGCGGCGAGCAGTCCGGTGCCGGGGACGAGATCGAGGCCTTCGCTTCTGTAATGCGCGATGGTCGCGCCGGCCGGCGCCACGCCCTGGCCGCAGATCACTTCCGGTTTGCCGCGTTTCACGTCATGGACAATGACCGGCACATCGCCGCCCGGACCGTTCAAATGCGGCTCGACCACTTGCAACGTGAACGCGGTGGCGGCCGCGGCGTCGAAGGCGTTGCCGCCCTTTTCCAACATGCTCATGCCGACCGCGGTCGCGATCCAATGGGTTGTCGCGACCACGCCGAACGTGCCTTCGATCTCCGGCCGTGTGGTGAAGGTGCTGGGATTGACGTTCGTCATATACGTTCTCTTGTTGTTGTCAGACATAACCACAGCCTTAACGGTTTACCGGGGCGGCGGCCGAGCGGTTGCGTTACTGCGACCCGCCGCCTAAAGACAGTCCGAATGTACCCGGGCCGAATGTACTCGCCCATTGGTGGTGCGGCCAGAGTGGAGAAATATTGGCGTGGCAAAGGAAATTGTTAAAGTCGGTCTGGCGGGATTGGGCGCGGTGGGGCTCGAAGTGGCCCGCCGGCTCAAGGCCGGCATTCCGGGGCTCGCGCTCGCCGCCGTGTCGGCGCGCGATCAGGACAAGGCGCGGCGCAATCTGCCGGACGCCGGCAGCCGCATCCCGATCGTTGCGCCGGAGGCGCTGGCGGAGAACTGTGACGTTGTTGTTGAATGTCTGCCGCCGAAAATGTTCCGGTCGCTTGCGGAATCGGTGATCGCGCGCGGCCGGATTTTCATGCCGCTCAGCGTTGGCCAGCTTCTCGACAACTGGGATCTCGTGGAACTCGCCAAGGTGAACGGCGCGCGCATTCTGGTGCCGACCGGCGCGCTGCTTGGCCTCGATGCGGTGCGCGCCGCCGCCGAAGGCAATATCCGCTCCGTCACCATGATCACGCGCAAGCCGCCGGGCGGCCTCGAGGGCGCGCCTTATCTGGTCGAGCACGATATTTCGGTGAAGGGTCTCACCGCGCCGAAGAAAGTGTTCGACGGCACGGCGCGCGAGGGCGCGCGCGGGTTCCCGGCCAATGTCAATGTTGCGGCCGCGCTCAGCCTCGCCGGCATCGGACCCGACAAGACGCGGCTGGAAATCTGGGCCGATCCGGCGCTGACCCGCAACACCCATCGCATCGAGGTCGACGCGGATTCCGCGCATCTGTCGATGGCGATCGAGAACGTGCCGTCGTCGGAAAATCCGCGCACCGGCAAGATCACGGCCTTGAGCACGGTGGCTGCGCTCCGCGGGCTTGTCGCCGACCTGAAAGTCGGCACCTGAGGTCCGAATCATTTACAACGCACAGGTGGCGTAGAGGGAGCGTAGCAAACCGGCGCCTGCGGGTGGTGAAGGAAAATGGCCGACGTCGCACCTGTCTTTGCCGAGGCTCTAAAGCTGCATCAAGCCGGGCGATTGGCGGAAGACGAGCTAGTCTATCAGCGCATTCTGGCGAGCGAGCCGGGGCATTTCGACAGCCTGCATCTGCTCGGCGTCATCTTCATGCAGCGCGGCGATCCGGCGGCCGCGATTCGGCAAATCGGCGCCGCCCTTAAAGTCGCGCCGCATCATATTCTGGCGCTCAACAATCGCGGCAATGCCTTCCAGCACTGCAGCGCTTCGGCGACGCGCTGGAGAGCTATGACCGGGCGATCGCGCTACGGCCGGATTTCGTCGAAGCGCATTCCAACGCAATGTGCTCGCCGCTCTCGGTCGTCGCGACGACGCGCTGGCGAGTTTCGACCGCGCCATTGCGCTGCGGCCCGATTACGCCGAGGCGCACCACAATCGGGGCAACCTGCTCTACGCCCTCAAGCGCTATGAGGAGGCGCTCAAAAGCCATGATCGCGCGGTCGCAATCAGGCCCGACTATGTCGAAGCGCTCACCAATCGC
>JBAUCK010000254.1:0-2614 GCA_049677525.1 Xanthobacteraceae bacterium | reverse complement strand
ATAAGCCGGCCGCAGACGTCACCAAGGATTGGCACGCAACGCAGGCCCAGAAGTCCGCTGCCACGCGTCTCCGTCTTTTCGCCGCGCTCTCGTGGATCCTTGCCATTGGCGGCCAGATCGCCGGGGTTGTCTTGCTCTACCAGCACAAGTTCGACCACGGAAACCTGCCGCTGCTGATCGGCATTCTGGTCGGGATCGCGATTTTCGCAATCGCCGGCAACTTGCTGTGGAAGGCGGCCAACAGGCACGATCCGGCGCGCGCATCCGACAGGTTCAGGTTCTTCTTTAAAAACCAGCTCGGCGCGATCATCACGCTGATTGCCTTCTTGCCCCTAGTTTTCCTGATCTTGACCGACAAGGACATGGATCCGCAGACCAAGAAGGTTGCCGGCGGCATCGGCGTCGTGCTGGCCGTGATCGCGACGCTGTTCGGGGTCAGCTTCAAACCCCCGTCGGTCGAGCAGTACACCCAGGACATGAACACGTGCGCGGCCCAGATTAAGGCGGGGCAGCCGACCACAGCCTGTTCCCCCGATGTCGCCGCCCAGGCGCAGGAGATCGCCACGGACTCCGCCGCGGTGGCCGCGGCGACGAAGGATGCGGAACACCCCGCTGGTCGGGATATCGTGTACTGGATCGCACCGGAAAACGGATCCAAGAAGTCCGAGACGCCGCATGTCTTCCACCTCTGCGCAGCCGTGAGTCCGCTGAGGGACAAGACCGTGAATAGGGGCTCCGTAACGGAGGCCTACGCACAGAACGCCATCCGGATCACGAAGCAGATCGAGATGGAACAGAAGCAGTGCGGATTCTCGGTCTCCCAATGAATCCTCAAGGGCGCCAAGCCTGCCGACCTGCCGGTCGTGCAGTCCTCGAAGTTCGAGCTGGTGATCAACGCTGAAACCGGCCGGTTGCCCGGCCTGGCGGTGCCGCCGACGCTAATCGCCATCGCCGACGAGGTGATCGACTAAGCGAACAACCCACTTCATTTGCTGCATCTGCTCACGGCCGCTTGTGGCCCTTAGCTGCCGCCGAGATCGGCGACAATCGCGGCAGCTCTTGGGGATAAAGCGGACACCGCCGACAGTCACTCCAAGCGCCGCTTTTGACCCAAATCGGACCTACCGCTCTCCGATTTGACCACTTCCAATCAGGGGGGCCGATTGGTTACGATGCGTTGTTCAAAAAAGGCAGCGGAATGCGAAGGCGCGAGTTCATCACGCTTGTCGGTGCAGCGACGGTCGCGTCTTCGTTTCCTGCACAGGCGCAACAACCCATTCAGGTGCGGCGCATCGGCGTTCTGCTGCCCTTCGACAACGAGAACGATGGTCAGGTGCGACAGCTCTGGCCGGCGTTCAAGCAACGGCTCGGGGAACTTGGCTGGACCGAGGGTCGAAACATCAAGTTCGATGTGCGTTTCACAACTCAGAACAGCGACCGAATTCGCGCTGGTGCCGCAGAACTCGTAGCCAGTGCGCCGAGGCTGATCTTTGTCTGGTCGAACCCGGGACTGGCAGCGATAAAAGACGCGACGCAGACTATCCCTGTGGTATTTGCACTCGTGGGTGACCCAGTCGGAACCGGGTTAGTGGCAAGT
The DNA here is from genome assembly GCA_049677525.1 of Xanthobacteraceae bacterium. Taxonomy (GTDB): domain Bacteria; phylum Pseudomonadota; class Alphaproteobacteria; order Rhizobiales; family Xanthobacteraceae; genus BOG-931. The sequence goes on along the minus strand of JBAUCK010000254.1, from coordinate 1,017 downwards.
CTGCCGCATCCAGGGGGGAACATAACTGGCCTTCAGAATTTTGAGCCTACAACCGCCGGAAAATGGCTGCAGCTCCTAAAAGAGATCGCGCCCGAGTTGCACCGCGTGGGCCTCGTCTACAATCAAAATATCTCTGCCAATGTTGATTTTCTTCGGGTGGCTCAGGCTGTTTCTGGCGCCGTGGGGGTGACGATAGCGGCAAGTGAACTGCACAGTGCCGATGACATTGAACGCGTGCTCACTGAATTTGCGCGAGAACCGAATAGCGGTCTCATAGTGGCACCAAATCCGCTCAATTCGAGAAACAACGAAGCGATTATTGAATTGGCCGCGCGATTGCATCTGCCGGCCATTTTTCCATTCCGCCGTGATGCTGAAAAAGGAGGACTGATCTCATATGCATTCGATACGGTTGAGCAGCAGCGCGGAGCCGCGGCCTATGTTGATCGTATTTTGAAGGGTGAGAACCCTGCGGACCTGCCCATACAAGCGCCAACCAAGTATGAGCTCGTTATCAATCTCAAGACGGCGAAAGCCCTTGGTCTCGACGTACCACTGCAGCTTCAGCAGCGCGCCGACGACATAATTGAATGAGGCTCCCGACAATGTCTGCTCATGGCCCTTAGCTGCCGCGCCCGTCGGCGACAGCTGCGGCAGCTTTTGGGAGTAAAGCAGACATCACGATCTGGCCGCGCCGCGGCAGCTAATGACCCAAAGCCGACATTGTGCGCGATCGGTCGCGGATTGTTCCGTGTCCCATCCACATCTAAACTGACTATCACCAATATTAGCGGAGCTGCACCATGAAGCGCCTGATTCTGACTCTCCTCACAGGCGCCGCTTTTGCGGCGTCATCCCCCGCCCACGCAGCCGTCAAGACTGTCGTTTTGGTCCACGGCGCTTTCGCCGACGGTTCCGGATGGAAGCCGATCGCGGATATTCTACTCAGTCAGGGCTATTCTGTTCGCGTTGTCCAGGAGCCCGAGACGTCCTTTGACGCCGACGTGGCTTCAACGC
>JBAUCK010000253.1:0-2634 GCA_049677525.1 Xanthobacteraceae bacterium | reverse complement strand
GCCATAGGACGCGTCGATGCCGTTGATAATGACCGGGACACCGGGCTTTCCTGGAATAACAATTTCCGGTTTGCGCTGCGCCAGCGCGGGTGACGCGGTCACCGCCAACAGTAAAGCCACAAAGACAAGACGCATAAGCAATCCGCAGCCGCACAAATCCGTCGGCACAGCACGGAAGCGGCGGCGCGAATTGGTTTATAAGCGGCAAGGAGAGATACTGAATTATTTAATCGCTTACTACCAACGCCCCAGCGGCGGCGCTCAAACACGCCTGCTGCCCTGCAGCAAAACGCAATGCGATTTGCCGGCGCCTTACCCGCTTTCACACACGACTTTTGACGTACGACCTCTGGCGGACAGACAGCGCCATGACGCGCGTCTAACGTCCGCAATGGGTTGCCGCGCGCGAGGCGACGTCACGCAGAACTGCAGCCCGGCGACAACAAAACTTGGGGGAGGTCACCCATGACCACAATGGTAGTCAATGCGCCACGCACTGGCGGCATGACAAGCCAAGAGCGACTTGTCATTTTCGCTTCTTCGCTTGGCACCGTTTTCGAGTGGTACGACTTTTACATCTACGGCACGCTGGCCGTGTTCTTGGCGAAATACTTCTTCGCCAATGTGCCGGCGAATGTCGCCTTCATCTTCACGCTGCTGGCTTTCGCGGCAGGCTTTGCTGTGCGCCCATTCGGCGCGCTGATCTTCGGCCGCTTTGGCGACTTGATCGGCCGCAAATACACCTTCCTCGTCACAATGAGCCTGATGGGCGTCGGCACGTTCTTCATCGGCTTGCTGCCGAGCTACGCATCCTGGGGAATCCTGGCGCCGATCGTGCTGATCGCGCTCCGTCTGGTTCAAGGTCTCGCGCTCGGCGGCGAATATGGCGGCGCGGCGATCTACGTCGCCGAGCATGCGCCGTCCAACAAACGCGGCTATTACACGTCGTGGATCCAGACGACCGCAACGCTCGGCCTGTTCATGGCGATCCTTCTGGTGCTCGGCATCCGCACCTGGATGGGCGAAGCCGCGTTCGGCGACTGGGGCTGGCGCATTCCGTTCCTGCTCTCCGCGATCCTGCTCGCGGTGTCGATCTGGATCCGACTCAAGCTCAGCGAATCGCCGATGTTCCAGAAGATGGTCGAGGAAGGCAAGGGGTCCAAGCGACCGCTGACCGAAGCGTTCGGCCAGTGGTCGAACCTGAAGATCGCGATCCTGGCGCTGCTCGGCGCAACCATGGGCGAAGCCGTGATCTGGTACGGCGGACAGTTCTACGCGCTGTTCTTCCTGACCCAGACCTTGAAAGTGCCTGCGGTGACGGCGAGCATCCTGATCGCGACTGGGCTCGCAATCGGCACGCCGTTCTTCATCCTGTTCGGTGCGCTGTCCGACAAGATCGGCCGCAAGCCGATCATGCTGGCGGGATTTGCGCTGGCCGCGGTGACCTATTTCTACATCTTCCAGGGCATCACCCACTTTGCCAATCCGAAGCTGGAAGCAGCGCTTGCCAACGCACCGGTGACGGTGACGTCGGATCCGAACGAGTGCTCGTTCCAGTTCAAAGCAACGGGCGTCGAGAAGTTCACCACCGGCTGCGACACTATCAAAGCCGCCCTGGTCAACCTGTCGGTGAATTATAACAACGTCAGCGCGCCCGCCGGCGCCAAGGCGAGCGTCCAGATCGGCGATCAGACCATCGCCGCCGATGCGCCCAATCTCGCCGCCACGATCGGCGCGGCGGTGAAAGCGCACGGGTATCCGGCGAGCGCCGACACGAATGACATCAACTACCCTATGACGATCCTCTTGCTCGCCATCCTGGTGGTCTATGTCACAATGGTGTACGGGCCGATCGCCGCGTGGCTCGTGGAGATGTTCCCGACCCGTATCCGCTATAGCGGCGTGTCGCTGCCGTACCACATCGGCAACGGCTGGTTCGGCGGCTTCCTGCCGGCCACCGTGTTCGCGATCGTGGCCGCCACCGGCAACATCTATTCGGGCCTCTGGTACCCGATTGCAGTGGCCGCAATAAGCTTCGTCGTCGCCCTGATCTTCCTGCCGGAAACAAAGGACCGCGACATCGCGACGATGTAAACGCCGCCACAGATGAACTGGCGACAACGGGGCGGCGCAGTGCCGCCCCGTTTGCTTTACAAACGCCAGATCAGCCGGCGCGCAATGAAATTGCGCAGAGCGGCGGCAAGACCGCACAGCAGAGCAAAGGCGAGCGCCGCACCGACTAATTCTTCGGCGATGGCGATGGGCGAATGCGGTCCATCCCACGGCGCCAATAATTTGAACGCTGCCGCGACAAACCCGATCGCGGCACCGTAAAGCAGCGCGCGCGTCGTGTTCCACGGGGCAGTATCGGCTTCTCTGCGCATATCGCCGGAGGCTAGCGCATTTTCGAGATCGCGCTCTAGGATCCGGACTCAATTGATCCACTAGGTAACTGCGGCTGCCAAGAGGATTGACGAGAGATAGACATCAACGCGCTTGTCGTAGCGTGTTGCGATCCTCCGGAAATCCTTGAGGCGACAGAACATCCGCTCGATCAGATTGCGTGCCTTGGAGGCGACAGGATCGTAGGCTGCGGGGTGCTTTCGGGTCGGAGGATCACGGGCTCACAGCCGT
>JBAUCK010000252.1:0-3743 GCA_049677525.1 Xanthobacteraceae bacterium | reverse complement strand
CAGCAAGATTGGCGAGCGCCGCTTCACCATGCAGCATCAGGAACGCCTGGTGCCGGCGGGTGATCGGCAACAGCGTTCGGGCCAGCAGGACTTGCTCGTCCTCCGGCAAGTCCTTTTCGCGCAGGCTGACCCAAGCGGCATCCGGCCGCCAGCGCAATGCCGACGATCTCAGGAAGCGGCCGTCGCGCTTGATGGCGATCGGTGACCACAAGTAATGGCGGATGGGGGAGCTTCATTGCAGCGCGAGTTTAGACGTTTTGCCACCGCGCTGCTGGACGTAACTTTGGCGATTAGCGGCCGACCGGTGCGTAGCTCGAAACAGGGGTTGCCGCCGCCAGGCTCGGCGCAGCCATCGGCACCAGGTGACGCGGAATAACGATGCGTTGCCCCTCGGTGAGAGGCGTGCGTGGCGACACCGCATTGATCTCGGCGAGCGACCATAACGGCACGTAATAGGTGTCGGCAAAGGTCCTCAAGGTATCGCCGGCATGCGCTGTCATTGGCTGGCCGGAATCCCACAGTTCGACCGAAGAGTCGGAGGGAACCTCAAGTCGAATTGGAATTGCGTCGCCTTCGGCGCTGGCGGGTGTCGAGGCGAGCTCGACGATTTTTTTGACCAATTGCTCCTGAATGCCGTCGACCTTCTCGATATTGATATGAATGAGCTCGTTGTGATCTTTCAGATTGTAGCTCGCATAGTGACCGTGGAAGCGCGAGCCCTGCACGACGTTGCCGCCGCCCATAACATTCGTTGATTGGAAAATGTTGATGTAGCGCTCGACATTGGGTGGCACGTCGTCGGCGATGCGACTCGGATCATAGGTGACGACGAGGTTCACCGGAATGTCATTCGCATTGAGCATTTCGGCAAAGGCCAAGGCAGCGTCGCCGCCCATCGAATGACCAATGAGGATGATCGGCTGCGGATCGCGCCGATAGTCGCGAAGCGCTTGATCGGCCATCGGGCGCCACATCAGATAGGTGTCGACGCTGGCCGGGATGCCGGTCTGACGGATGCGCTCCGCAAGCTTGTCCATGCCGCGCGAATAGATCAGCCCGGCGATGCCGCGGAACAGATAGGCGCGGCCGCGCGGCGTGACATCGACGCTCTGAGCTGCTGGCGGCGCAACGGCGGTGTCGCGGGCATCGGCCACGACGACAGGTTTCGCCATGGGGATCGCGGCAGGAGCAGGTGCCGCCTGTGGCGCGCTGGTTTGATTTTGCGCAGCGCGCGCGAACAGCGAATTCAAAGACTCGGTGTCGTTCCGGCTTGGCGTCGTGGGCGCGGTAGAGGCGGTGCTGGCGGGATCGGCATTCGCCGACGAATTGTCGGTGGCGTTCTTCCAATCCGACGATTTACTCGACCCAAAGCCCGACGAAGTGAACGACGAGGTGTCGAACATCGAATAGCTGCCGCAGCCGGCAAGGCTCACCGCCAGCAGCAGCGCACCGATCCGTTTCGACTGCACCATGTAGGTTCGTCGTCCCCCAGCTGATGCTGCCAAGCCCAGCCAACAGCAAAGTCTACGCCGCGCTTTGTCCACGCGCTTCTATCGGGTGCGATACGCCGAGAATCGCCATCCGCCCTTCGTCTTGCCTGAGCAGACCGCGAATTTGTTAATTTTCGCTCATACGCATTTTTGCGCGCAGATTCAATTGGATGCGTTTTACAAGAAAACCCGGAATCGGCGTGAACAGAACCGGAATAGACCGAGCGATTGTAAAACGTATTATGGCTGCATGCGGATCACGCACCGGTCGACCTGCCACACCTCAATGATGCGGTAGTCGAGCCGCTGTTTTGCCTTCTCGATCGCCGCAGCATCGTCGGGGCAATCGACAATCGTGGGCGGAGCGGCTACGTGATCGTCCGCAGTTAGCTCGTAAATCCTATACGCAGACATCGGCAAACCCTTGCTCTCAACGCAATTTATTCTTGCGGCGAGCAAAAAATAATCAAGCACACATTTTGTGCAGTGGAGGAACCGCGGGGTCCCAAGGCAGATCGAACGAGGGCTTGCGACCTAAGCTGAACGCGGGATATTCGGCCAGATGGCCGGACCTCTGAAAGCTAATTTTGAGTGCCCGGAATGCGGGGCCAAGTACAAGAGAGTGCAAATCCCAAAGGTGGCGGAGGTGCCTGCGGTATTCTGCGGGTGTTGCACGACGCTCCTCCCTCCGGGAGAAGGCAAATTTCTAATGCAATATCGCTTAGTCGGGTGCCCCAAGAAGCCGAAGCAAACATGATTGGTGCCTACTTCAGCCGACACTCGACGTTTTCCAACATCAGCACCATCCGCAGCGCGATCGAGACCTGCGTCGTGTCGCCGCCTGCCGCTTTATCAACTCGCTTTTCGCTGCGGCAGTTCGCGCCACCTTGCCGAGGAGGTGCAGCGAGCGCGGGCTGATATAAGACACCCGGGCATCACGCCACCAAGGGGCATAAACGTGACCGACATCTCGCCTGATTTGTTTATGGACGCGGTCCTCGCCTATCAGCAGACTGCCGCCATCAAAGCTGCTATCGAGCTCGACCTGTTTACGGAGATCGCGAAGGGTAATGCCACGGCCGAGAGTCTCGCGCGGACAACCCGAGCGGCGGTTCGTGGCATCCGCATACTTTGCGATTACCTCACCGTCCGTGGCCATCTCGAAAAGCAAGGTAACCAGTACCGACTCACTCAATCTACGGCCGCATTCTTGGACCGAAGCGCCCCATCGTGGATGGGCAGCGTCGTCGAGTATCTAGCCGCGCCCGAAATGATGGCTCTTTTCTTGGACGATCCGGCAGCGTTTGTTCGAAACGGCGGCTCGAATGGGTTGGCAAACAATGCGCCGGATCATCCGATTTGGGTGAAGTTTGCGCGGGCCATGGGCCCGTCCAGGGTTCCCCTTGCAACAAAAATCGCGTCTGAACTTGCAGTCTTCTCTCCCCGCAAGGCGCTGGATGTGGCCGCCGGACACGGAATGTTCGGCATCGCGATTGCTCGAGCCGTCGCGGACGCGCAAATCACGGCGGTGGACTGGCAAGCTGTCCTTTCAGTTGCCCGAGAGAACGCCGACGCGGCGGGTGTGTCGGGGCGCTACCACACGTTAGGGGGCAATGCGTTCGACACCGATTGGGGCAACGGGTTCGATTTGGTGCTACTCGCCAACTTCCTCCACCAACTCGATCAAGAAGGCTGTGTGACCCTTCTTCGAAAGGCTCGTAGGAGTCTCGTCTCCGGCGGACGCGCTGTGGCCGTCGAGTTCTTGCTGAATGAGGACCGAGTGTCGCCACGCTTTTCGGCCATGTTCGCGTTTCAGATGCTAGGTTCCACGCCGCAGGGTGAGGCGTACACGGCCCGAGAGTTCGAGGACATGGGTCGGGCGGCAGGGTTTTCAAGCGTGATCGAGAAGCCGTTGCCGCCCACTCCGCAAAGCCTCATCCTGTTCGAGCAGGCATGAAGTGCTTGGGCGAGCAATTCGCACAACGCTAGAAAACGACAATCCATTTCTAGGAGGCGTGCGATGAAGTCCTTGCGCGGAATTTTCTCCGCAATTGCGCTGGCTGTGATGCTTGCGCCGGCGCTTGCCGGCGAGGCTCCACCATCGACCGAGCAGGCTAAAGCAGTTGAGGCGTTGGTCACTAGAGCAGCGGCATTGATTGAAAAAGAAGACCAAACGGCAGCGTTCACTGAGTTCAGAAAGAAGGAGAGCGAATGGTTGCACGGAAGCACATACCTGTATGCCTACGATCTTAA
>JBAUCK010000251.1:0-2628 GCA_049677525.1 Xanthobacteraceae bacterium | reverse complement strand
GGTCCTCCATCTCTACCCGCATCTTTTCGGCGTTGGTGATGAAGTAGGGAGAGATGTAACCGCGGTCGAATTGCATGCCCTCGACGACCTCGAGTTCAGTCTCCAGGGATTTTGCTTCTTCGACCGTAATCACGCCCTCGTTGCCAACTTTCTTCATCGCATCGGCAAGGAATTTGCCGATTTCGGTATCGCCGTTGGCGGAAATCGTGCCGACCTGGGCAATTTCCTCATTCGAGGTGACTTTCTTCGAATTCTTCTTCAGGTCCTCGACCACCGCTTCAACCGCAAGATCGATGCCGCGCTTGAGATCCATCGGGTTCATCCCGGCGGCTACGGACTTGGCGCCTTCCCGTACGATCGCATGTGCAAGAATCGTGGCGGTCGTCGTGCCATCACCGGCGTAGTCGGATGACTTCGAGGCGACTTCGCGCACCATCTGCGCACCCATGTTTTCGAACTTGTCGTCGAGCTCGATCTCTTTAGCGACGGTAACCCCGTCCTTGGTGATGCGGGGTGCGCCATACGATTTGTCGAGCACGACATTGCGGCCCTTGGGGCCGAGCGTCACGCGCACTGCATTGGCCAGGATGTCGACGCCGCGCATCATTCTGTCGCGCGCATCTACTGAGAATCTAACGTCTTTGGCAGCCATTTGAAAACTCCATTTATTGTTGTTTTAAGTGAGTATCGAGCAATCGACGACAGGCGTCATGCGGCTTTTTTCTTGGCCGGCGATACGGCAGCGCCATCAAGCACGCCCATGATGTCGCTTTCCTTCATGATCAAGTAATCTACGTTATCGAGCTTGACCTCGGTTCCCGACCATTTGCCGAACAATACGCGGTCGCCGACTTTCAAGTCGATCGGGATCAACTTCCCGCTCTCGTCGCGGCCGCCTGGACCAACGGCGATGATCTCGCCCTGCGAGGGCTTCTCCTGGGCAGTGTCGGGGATGATAATGCCGCCGGCGGACTTCGCGTCGGGGTCTATACGCTCTACAACAACACGGTCATGTAGCGGGCGAAATTTCATGCGCTCCTCCTGAGCTGTGTTTCTGCTAGTGTTTTGGACAAATGCGAGGCTCGCTGCGAGTCGCAATACAAAAGCAGCCTCTTCCCTTAACATGGTGCGCCCTATGGCGCTCTTCAAGTGAGACTGCCAATTCGGCGAGAGGTATTCCTCCGAAACGCCGCAAATATTAATGCCGGTACCGCCGCGAAAGCGGGAAGTGACTCCTATGTCTTCAGGGTCTCTCAGGAATCGCTAATAACTAAAGGGAAGTAGACAGGGTTCAACACACAATCCTGCGCATTCACGACAAGTCGACGCCGAGCCGTTTGAGATCGGCAAGCCCGCAGTGAGCCAGAGCTCCCTCATGGGTGGCACGCAAAACGACGTGGGGCGCTTGGTTTGCATCGAAGGCTTCCTGCCAACGCGGTGCACATAGGCACCAACGATCACCGGGCTTCAGACCTGCAAAGCCGAATTCCGGCACTGGAGTCGACAGATCATTCCCGCGCGATTTGGAAAATTCCAGAAACGCGGAAGTCATTACGACACAGACCATATGACTGCCAGTGTCCTCTCGCCCGGTGTTGCAGCAGCCATCTCGATAAAATCCAGTCATCGGCTGTAACGAGCAGATTTCCAGGGGTTCGCCCAGCACATTACGGGCCGCAGCCGGCCTCCTCCCTCCATTCCCGCTATCGTCCCTAAGCATGCCGGTTCCCGATATTGCGCCCTTCGTCTGCATCCAGCGCGGGAATCTCGCCCGTGTTCCACGCGTGCCACGCCGGCTGAATGTCGGCACCGGACACAAGTCGGCCAGATTCCAAAAGCCGTTTAAAGTCAGGATCGGTCGGCGAAACAATTCCCACCCTCTCCTGCATGTTGCCCTCTCTCTCTCTCTGTCTGTCGGCGCCTTATTTCACTCGTCGGCATACAGCCTATCACGTGGTAACGATCCTTCGGAACTTCGGGAACGCTGATCACGATCGGCTCGGCACGAAGGTCGAGCCATGCCCAGGAGTAGGGCGTGTCGTTGTTCGGCGAGACGATGTCTTTGTTCTCGGGTTTTGCCGGTTCCGAAAAATGCCGATACACGTTAAAGCCACCGACATATCCGTTCGCGGTCTTGTCGACTGCTTGCGAATACAAGGTCTGATAGTTTTCCATCATCGCGTAGGAATAAACATAGGCGACCTTAGCAATTGCTTGCGCCTCGGTTGGCAAAACGCCTTGTGCCGATGAAACTTTTGGCGCGGCTGAAATTACCAGAGCAACGGCCAATGCCGCTAAAAATCGTCCTGACATTCGTCTTTTCCTTTAGTTCAATTTCAGTTTGCCCGTTGCACCTGCGGAGGCATCCATCGACCGTCAAGGATTTCGGCCTTCGGCCAATAGGCACGGACGTAAAGCGAGAACTCGTCCTTTGGAGCCGGTACCCAGTTTGATCCTTTGTCTGCACCGAGAGAGTCGTTTTGATAGTAGAGCATCAGCGATCCATCCGGATTGTATTTAAGCGACGTGCTCTTGGTGCCAAGTGAAAAGCGATTGAGGGTATTAGGTTCGAATAAATGTTCCTTGTTGTAGAGCGTCAGCGACCAGAAACCGTTGACTGGCGGAAGC
>JBAUCK010000250.1:0-8912 GCA_049677525.1 Xanthobacteraceae bacterium | reverse complement strand
AGCTCAAAGCGATTCGCCAGGGCGCCGACATCGCCTCGGCGCGGCTGTGGGGAAGGAAAGTCGCGTGAGTCTCGTCCTCTACGATTTCGGCAACTCGGTGTGCTGCCAGAAGGTCCGCATCACGCTGCGGGCGAAGGGGCTGGAATGGGAGGCGATCAGGGTCGATCTGTTCAAGGCCGAGCAGTACGATCCGAACTATCTCAAGCTCAATCCCAAGGGCGTCGTGCCGACGCTTTTGCACGAGGGCAAGCCGGTGATCGAGTCGACGCTGATCTGCGAATATATCGACGAGACGTTTCCGCAGTCGCCGCGGCTTATCCCCGCCGATCCGTGGCTGCAAAGCCGCATGCGGCTGTGGAGCAAGATGGTCGACGAGGGATTGTTCGACGGCGCGACTGAGATCAGCTTTTCCGCCATGTTCCGCGAGCGGATGAAGACCATGCCGGAAGAGATTCGCCAAAAGCGCTTTCGCAATGTCGGCGACCCGCGCCGGACCGACCGCTTCAAATCGACCTACGAGCATGGCGTGCAATCGCCGTTCGTGGTGCATGCCGTCGCCGCCTACGAGCGCGCCTTCAAGTTGCTCGAAGAGACACTGGCCGAAGGCGGACCGTGGATCCTCGGTTCCGATCCCTCGCTTGCCGACATCAACCTGATGCCGTTCGCCGCGCGGCTCGATTATCTCCGGCTGCTCGATCTTTGGACGGAACACCGGCCGCGGGTGCAGGACTGGTGGGCGCGCGCCAGCGACTGGCCGAGCTTCAAATCCGGACTGCACGCGCTTATCTCAGCCCATGAGTTCACCGAGATGGCAACCCACGGCCCGAAAATTCGCGACGGCATTGCCGCCCATCTCGTTGCGCTCCGGCGTGAAGCCAACGCCGCAACCGTGAGCGCCGCCTAACTTCCTTCAACCCAGCATAGGACCAACACCGTGATCGATCTTTACACCTGGACGACACCGAACGGCCGCAAGGCTTCCATCGCGCTCGAGGAAATGGGCCTGCCTTACACCGTGCACCCGGTCGACATTTCCAAGGACGAGCAGTTCAAGCCGGAATTTTTGAAGATCAGCCCCAACAATCGCATCCCGGCGATTGTCGATCGCGACAACGGCATGAGCCTGATGGAATCCGGCGCCATCCTGATCTATCTCGCCGACAAGACCGGCAAGCTTCTGCCGAAAAGCGGCGAAGATCGCTATCGCACCATCGAATGGCTGATGTGGCAGATGGGCGGCCCGGGCCCGATGCTCGGCCAGGTGCATCATTTCGTGAAATATAATTCCGGCAAGGCGCCCTATGCCGAGGAGCGGTATCTGAAGGAAGCGCACCGGCTCTACGGCGTGCTCGACAAGCAGTTGGCCCAGCATGAATACGTCGCCGGCGCGTATTCGATCGCCGATATCGCGCTGTGGCCGTGGATCTCGCGTTACGAATGGCAGACCGTCGACCTCAACAAATATCCCAACGTCAAGCGCTGGTATATCGCCATCGCCGACCGGCCGGCGGTGCAAAAAGGCTACAAAGTGCCGAAGGATATGGGGCCAATCCCGATGCCGTGAGAGGGCCCAAAGTCCCGAAGTAAGGCCTCGAAGCCCGAGAGTCGACAAAGCCCAGTCAACAAAGCCGTAAATTAGGTTACAATAGGCGCGACAATTATCGTGCCCGCATTCGTCGAGGACCGCTCCGCGCGCGCTCTTGAGGATGACGGATAATCTCAAGGAGCCTTCCCAGGAGTTTCCCATGGACGACATCACCAAGCGCGATCCGATCAAGATCACCGCCGAAGACATCAACCCGCGCTACAATTGGGGCCGCCATCTGCCGGTGCTCGGCACCATGGGCGTCGATTTCGAGGAACGCGTCGATTACCGGCGCATGCACCGTTACCGGCTCGCCCGCGCCCAGGCTGCGCTGGAGGCGTCCGATCTCGGCGCACTCTTGCTCTTCGACGACAACAATATCCGCTACGTCACCTCGACCAAGATCGGCGAATGGGCCCGCGACAAGCTCTCGCGTTTCGCGCTATTGACGCGCGGTGGCGATCCCATCCTGTGGGATTTCGGCTCGGCGGCCATGCACCACAAGCTCTATTCGCCGTGGCTCAAGCCCGAGAACTGCAAGGCCGGTCTCGTCGGCCTGCGCGGCACGGTGGATCCGGCGTTCGGATTGATGAAGCGCCACGCCGAGGAAATGGCCTCGATCCTGCGGGAGGCCGGCGTCGCCAAAATGCCGATCGGCGTCGATATCATCGAACCGCCGATGATGTTCGAACTGGAAAAGGCCGGCCTCAAGATCAAGGACGGCCAGCAGGTCATGCTCAGCGCCCGCGAAGTGAAGTCGGCCGACGAGATCGCGCTGCTCAATCGCGCCGCGGCGATGGTCGACGGCGCCTATGACGTCGTCAATGAAATGCTGCGGCCGGGCGTGCGCGAAAACGACATCGTCGCCGAGGTCAACAAGTTCCTCTACACCCACGGCTCCGACGACGTGGAAGCGGTCAATGCCGTGTCCGGCGAGCGCTGCAGCCCGCATCCGCACAATTTCACCGACCGCATGATCCGCCCCGGCGACCAGGCCTTCTTCGACATCCTGCAATCGTTCATGGGCTATCGCACCTGCTACTACCGCACCTTCAATGTGGTGCGGGCCACGCCGGCGCAGCACGACGCCTACCGCATGGCGCGCGAATGGCTCGACAATGCCATCGCCCGCATCAAGCCCGGCGCCTCGACCGCGCATATCTGCGAGGTGTTCCCGAAGGCGAATGAATTCGGCTTCCCCGACGAAATGGCGGCCTTCGGCCTGCAATTCGCCCACGGCCTCGGGCTCAATTTGCACGAGCGGCCGATCATCTCGCGCGTGGTGTCGATGGATCACCCGACCGAGATCAAGGAAGGCATGGTGTTTGCGATTGAGACCTATTGCCCGGCGACGGACGGTTACTCGGCCGCCCGCATCGAGGAAGAGGTCGTCGTCACCGACAAGGGCTGCACGCTGATCTCGCTGTTCCCGGCCGAGGAGTTGCCGATCTCGGCGAAATATTGATCTTGGTGATCCGTCTTGGCCGGACATAGCCGTTTGAAGAACGGCGTCGCTTCGTTCGCCTTTGTTCCGGCCATCCACGTCTTTACCTTTCGTGATGCAGAGACGTGATGATGAATCAAAACGGCCGGGCGATAAGCCCGGCCGTTTTAGTTTGGGTGGATGGCAGTTTCTTAGTTAGATATTTGAACGGCGCTTACCACCAATTGAACTTGTAGTGGATGCCCGACATGACCGTCTGCTGTGTCGGGGAGAGCTTCAGACTGAACGGCCCAATCGCGGTAGCGCCCGAACCGTTCACCGCCAAGGTCGTGTTGTTGTAGCTCGTGAAGCGATATTCGGTGTTGAAGTACAGCCCAGGAATCGACTGAATCTTGGTCTCGATGCCGGCGCCGGTGAACCAGCCGCCGTAATTGTGCGAAGCAGTCGACAGCCCCGCGGTGCCGAGCGGATTCAGCGTCATGCCGTCGAAATGGGCTTGGCTATAGCCGCCGCTGAAATAGGTCAGAATGTCCGGCGTGATCAGCCAGCCCATGCGGGCACCGGCGTCCCAGAAGGATTTCTCCTTTTCGACACCGGTCAACGTACTCAAGACCGCATTGGCCGCCTGGAAATTCCACGTGCCGGTCATATTGCCGAAGTCGTAATCGGCAAGCACGCCGGCCACGAGATTCCAGCCGGCGACGTTGAACTGATAGTCGTAGCCGACCGTGGCCATGCCGAGCCAACCCCTGGCGCCGTTACTGGTCGTGCCCTGGAAGGCGCCCATAGGCAGCACCACGCTCGAATTCGTGTCTGATACGCCGTAGCCCCAGCCGGCGCCGACATAGAGGCCGGTCCAGTTCGGAGCCACCACCACCGGCGCCATGGGCGCCGGTGCCGGATATCGCGGCGGCAGATCGGCTGCATTTGCGGCGCCAATCAATCCCAGCAGCGCCGTCCCGGCCAAAAGAATGCGTTTCATGTTCCGTCTCCCCAAAATCTGAGTGCTGAATATACAGCCGTTCAGCGCGAAAGCGTGCCTTCCGATTTGTGAATTTGCCCCCCGCCGTTGCATTTTCGCCGGCCTGTGGATTTGTTGCCACACTCGACGCGGTATCAAGCTACTGAAATTCATCGTCTTTTCACATAACGCCGTGACGTAGGCCAAACCGTACGTTCCGCCTAGCTAGCGCAACGGGCCAGCACCGCGAACTGTACAAAACTGCCCCCGTTGAGCATTTGGCGAAAATCCGCGCGTGAGTCGGTGAAAATGGCAGCCACCCGCTCTGCGAATGTTCCATTACGGTATCGCGCGGAGCCTGTCATAGAGCCCGGCCGCTTCGGGCCGGACCCGTCGACTCGCAATGACGATCAAGCCGCTGGCAGACCTGGGCTCACTCGCACGCTAGGGCATGATCCCGAAAAGTGGAAACCGGTTTTCGGAAAAGATCATGCTCCGACGAAGAATCTACGGCGAAGCCTTCGCGCTCATGCGGCGCAGCGCGTCGAGGCGCGTTTGCATCTCGCGCTTGAGATTATATTGCGGATTACCGAACAGCTTGTTGCGCGCGTTAATGAAGTCGCGCTGGTCTTGCCGCAGTTGCGCGCCGTCCTTGCCGTCGCGGTTCACGAGCGCCGTCTTGTAAACTGCCCCGATCTCGCGGTCGAGCCGCGCCAGATCGGGATCGGAACAGATCGCTTTCTCGACCGCGAGATGCGCGGCGCCGCAATCGAAAGTCGGCAGCACCGGACTGTCGCCTCCGGCCGCAAGGCGCCGGTCGCGTTCCTCGCGCGCATCGGCGAGGTTTTGCGCGGCCTGGTCGAATTGCGGATTGACACGCAGCGCCTGCTGATAATCGGCAATGGCGCAGTCGAGATCGCCCTTCTTGCCATAGGCGGCGCCGCGATTGTTGTAGGCGAGTGCAAACCCCGGATCGAGCGCGATGGCGCGATCGTAATCGGCGATGGCGCGGGTATTGGCCGTTGTTGGTGAAGACGTTGCCGCGCTTCTCGAACGCTTGGGCATCGTTGGGATCGAGCCGCACCGCTTCGTTGGCGTCGCTGAGCGCTTTGTCGAGCCGGCCCACGGTCCGGTAGGTGTTGGAGCGCTCGCGGAATGCCCGCTCGTTTTTCGGATCGAGCGCGATGGCGCGATCGAGATCGGTCAGCGCAAGTTGCGATTTGTTGATGTAGCAATAAATCGTGCCGCGGTTGACCAGAGCCGCGGCGAGTGCTGTGGGCTGATCGGCGAGCGTGTCGATCAGCGCGCTGCAGGCCTCGACGCGCCGCTGCGGCGGATAGGCATCGTCGTCGGTCGAGGCGCAGATGCCGGCATTGGTGACGCCGGGTGCCTGTGCCTGTGCCTGAGCCTGGGCCGCACGCGCGGCCAAAAGGCCAGCGAAGCCACTGAACAGACAGGCGGCGGCGAAAGCGGGACGTGCGCGGCGCATGCATCGGAATGCGGCGGTGCCGGGTGAAACCGGCCATTGCCCCTTAGTCGCGACCGCCGCGTAAAAGGTTTTCGGCCCGGAAACGCCATTGGGGCCGCTGGGCAACCGCTTAGCAATCGCTTGACGGGATACGGATTTCCGGCGACATGCCGTGCGCCCATGTGGCTGTTCAGTGAGTGTGACCAAAGCGAGTGTGACGATGGCTTCCGATGCGCTGCCCAAAACTGCCATTGCCGAGTGTCTCGCGCAAAAAGTCTGCGCGCTCGATGCCGGAAAGCTTCCCAAAGCCGTACGCGAGAAATGCGAAGAGCTGGTCATCGACGTGGTCGGCCTCGCCGTCACCGCGCGCAACGAGGGCTATGTGAAGGCGGTGCTTTCGGCTTGCGACGACGATGGTCCGTGCACTGCGATCGGCCATGATCGCACGTTGAGCGCGGCCGCTGCCGCGATCGTCAACGGCACCGCCATCCACGGCGAGGATTTCGACGACACGTTCGAAGGCGGCCCTATTCATGCCGGCGCGGTCATCGTGCCCGCGGTGCTCGCGGCCTGCGAGCGGCACAAGCTTTCGGGCGAAGCCGCGCTTTATGGCGTCGCCGTCGGCGTCGAGACGATGTGCCGCTTGACCACGGTTGCGCCCACCCTCACCCACAAAGCCGGATTTCATCCGACGGCCGTCTTCGGCGCAGTCGGCGCCGCGGTCGGCGTCAGCGCCGCGCTGAAATTGTCGCAGCGGCAGATGGTCGACGCGCTCGGCACCGTCGGCTCGATGGCGTCGGGCATCATCGAGTATCTCGCCGAAGGCGCCTGGACCAAGCGGCTGCATGCCGGCTGGGCGGCGCAGTCAGGGCTGCGCGCCGCGTTGCTCGGCCGCGCCGGCTTTTTAGGTCCGCGCACGGTGTTCGAAGGCGTGCACGGCTTCTTCCACGCCTTCGCCAACACCGCCACAGGCGATTTCGACGCCATCGCCGGCGACTTCGGCACGCGCTGGGCGACCGAAACGCTCGGGTTCAAGCCCTATCCGTGCGGAACCATGACGCATCCCTATATCGATTGCGCGCGGCGGCTCGCGAAAAAAGTCAAAGCCGACGACATCGTCGACATGGTCTGCGAGGTCGGCGAGGGCACCGTGCATCGCTTGTGGGAGCCGCTCGCATCGAAGCATCATCCGGCCAACGGCTATGCCGGCAAATTTTCGTCGCCTCATTGCATCGCCACGGGCTTTGTCCGCGGCAATGTCGGTTTAAGCGATTTCACCGACGCCGCGGTGAAGGATCCGGCCGTGCTCGCCGTCGCCGCCAAGGTTCGTTATCAGATCGACCCGAACAATCCCTATCCGAAGAATTTCACCGGCCACATCCGCGCCACCTTGCGCGACGGTTCGGTCGTTGAAGAGCGTCAGCCCTATATGCGCGGCGGCGCGCAGGAGCCGCTGACGCGCGCCGATATCGAGCAGAAGTTTTTGCTCAATGCCAAGCACGGCGGCTGGAGCGAGGAGCGCGCGGCGGAGGCGCTGAAACTGATTGGTGGGTTGTTCAAGGGATCGGTGAATTTAGCGGCGCTAAGGGGATAACTCCCCGCGTCACCACCGGGCGTGGTCCATATTGAATCGTCGAACCATGTGGCCGCGTTACGCCTTACGCCAATGGTCTGGCTTACCCTTATTAAGTATGCCGCACACGTTCAACATCCGGTGAGTGACCCGGATTTAGCTCGCGTGCCCGATCGATAGCCTCTCCCTGGGTCGGGAGGCCGTCGCTAGCTCGCTCAGAATTTCCTCTGCGCACAGCATAGTCGCCCTGGCGGCGACGCTCGACGAAAAGTTTTTTGTTGCTCGTTGTTTGTTCTTTGTTGGCAGATAAAACAAAATATTACAGAGATGATATTCACGGGACTAGACTCCGGGGACTAACTGCAAACGGCCCGGTCAATGCTCTGTCGATGCTTGTCCAGAAGCCCCCCGCTTTATTCACCGAGGAGGCAGAGAGAGCATTTAACGCCAATATGGATCTAGTGGAGGCCGGTAAATGCTTGGCCTCGGGGCGTTATAACGCCACGGTCTATCATCTCATGCAGGTCGCTGAGATAGGTTTGCGAGCTTTAGCATGGGATCGCCGCGTCATTGTTCTCAGGAGAAAATCACTAATTCCATTGGAATTTGCACAGTGGGGGGAAATCATCGGCGAACTGGAAAAAAAGAAGGACCTGATTGATACGTGGAGACGCTCGAAAACACTTCGAGAAGAGGCGAAGCTTTTCTATAACTCTGCCATTTATGAGATCAGTTCGTTGAACGACGTATGCCGGAAGCACAATTCTCATGCTCGCGGCGGATTGTATGAATTTGACACCGCATTAAGTTGGTGGGGCCATGTTAGTCGTTTCATGGATACGCTGGCGTCCAGAATGACAGAGAGTTGGAGAACGCCATCGGTCTGGAAGGCTGGGAAGAAGGGCGTTTCTTAGGTGGAATCATCTTTTCGAAAGCGCGTTCAAATCCTTTGGCGCTCTTCGTTGTCGTCAACGCCAAGATCACGAGCGATTTTTTGAAACCGCTCATACTGCTTTTTCTTACTTGGCATTACCGTCTTTTTTGCCGTGGCGGCTTTTGCCATATGGCCTCTCAGTGACGAGGCGTCGCATAGGTGAGGCGTTTGCCTACGATCCCTTTCACGGCGCGTGCAGTACGTTCCACGTCATCTACGCCCAACCGCACGCGATTGGAATAGCGGAAATCAAATTCAGCAAGATAGCGATGCAAATGTTTTTCCTTGCGATGCTGATACGTGCCCTTCATGCCGCGCTTAAAGATCGAATAGAAACCTTCGACGGTGTTGGTATGCACATCGCCGCAACATATTCGTCCGCACTGGTGCTTGACGCTTTCGTGGCTGGCGAACCGTTGACCAACATCGTCATAGTGGCGCGCTTCATCGGTCATCAACCGAGTTTCCCGCGCGACGGTATCGCGCACGACGTTGTGAACCTGAGAGACGGTGGTATTGTCGATATGGAAGCTACGTGCGCCGCCGCCACGTTGCACGAGAGTGAGGACGGCGTTCTTGTGCCCCAACCGGCGCGACGTTTCTTTTCGCCGTCAATGCGCCCGATGAAAGTTTCGTCCGCCTCAACAATTTCGCCAGTGCCGCCCATGGGGGTTATGCCGACAACGCGCATGGCTTCGCGGATGCGGTGCGACATGAACCACGCAGTTTTGAGGGTGACGCCCAAAGTACGCGAAAGCTGGTTGCTGCTGATGCCCTTCTCGGACGAGCAGAGCAGATACATCGCTTGCAGCCACAGGTTCATTGGAACGTGGCGGTCCTCGAAAACGGTGCAGACTTTGACCGTGAATTGCTTACGGCACTGATAGCACTTGTAGAGGCCGATTCTGGTCGCTTTGCCCTTCATCTTGCCGATGCGATCAAAGCCG
>JBAUCK010000249.1:0-2098 GCA_049677525.1 Xanthobacteraceae bacterium | reverse complement strand
TAGCCATAAAGCCCGCTTTGGCCCTTGGTGGCTGGGTCGCGTTCAAACAAATGCAAGCCCAAGCCATGGTCATGGGCGATCTTGTCCTCCTTGAAGGCGAGGTCAATCCTGTCATGCAAAAGATGATCGAAGGCGGCCTCGACATCACGGCCGTTCACAACCATCTGCTGCGCGCCAGTCCCGCGACCTACTTCATGCACATTGGCGGCCACGGCGATGCGATCAATCTTGCGACCACAATCCGTCTCGCGTTGATGGAAAGCGGCACGCCATCTGCACCGCCCGCAGCCAGCAATCCTCCACCGGCCATCGATCTCGATACGGCTCAACTCGACCAGATTATAGGTGTGAAGGGACAGGTGAATGGCGGCGTGTACCAATTTGGCGTCCCGCGCCGTGACCCGGTCACCATGAATGGGATGCCGGTCGCTCCCGCAGGACCAATGGGACTGGCAACCGGAAGCGGCTTTCAGCCTACCGGCAACGGCAAGGCCGCGATCACTGGCGATTTCGTCATGACGGCCGACGAAGTAAATCCTGTCATCAGGGAATTGCGCGCGAGCGGCATCGAGATAACGGCGCTGCACAGCCACATGCTGGACGAGCAGCCGCGCCTGTTCTTCATGCATTTCTGGGCGAACGACGACGCGATCAAACTGGCGAAAGGTTTGCGTGCCGCGCTCGACCGGATGGCTAATGCCAAGTCTTAAACCAAGGTAGCGACGAGAATGTCCGACCCAACAACCGACAGACCCATGCCGCTCTCCCAATTGGCCGCGTATTTTCTGCGACTCGGTCTGCTTGGTTTTGGCGGGCCGGTTGCTCTCGTTGGCCAGATGGAACGTGAACTGGTCGGCGAACGCGCCTGGCTCACCAAGGAGCAGATGCGCGAGGCCATCGCCATCTGCCAATCGCTGCCGGGACCACTGGCGATTCAGGTTGGTATCTACGTCGCCTACCTGCGTGGCGGCTTTTGGGGCGCCTGGATCGGTGGCTGGGCTTTTATCTTCCCCAACTTCATCATCGTTGCGGCGCTCGGCGCGCTTTACGTCTATCTCGGCGATCTCAAGCCAGTCACCGCCATCTTCTACGGCGTCAGCCCGGCTGTCATCGCGCTCATTCTTCATTCCTGCTACCGCCTCGCCAAGCTCGGGATGGAGGATTGGCTGCAATGGACCATTGCGCTCGCCTGTCTCGCTGTGACCGTGATCCTCCAGGCTGAGGTTGCGCTCCTGTTCATTGGTGCAGGCATCATCGGCATTCTCTATTACGGCAATCTCCTGCGCAGAAGTCCGACGGCCAAGCTAAGTGTCGCTGCTGCGCCCGTGTTGCTAGTGCCCGTGGCGTCGAGCTCCACGCTCGGCAAGCTTCTGCTATTCTTTCTCAAGGCGGGTTCGCTCACCTTCGGCAGCGGCCTGGTGATCGTGCCGTTTCTCCAACAAGGACTCGTTGAGCAATATGGTTGGCTCGACGAACGCCAGTTCCTCATCGCCGTCGCCGTGGGCATGATCAGCCCGGGGCCGGTGGTCATTTTCAGCCAGCCGCGCTAATCGACCAGCTCGCGCTCCATCTGCCGACGAGCGCGACGCGGCAGCTAATGATCCATCGCGGACATCGCAGTGTCGCCTAGGAAACCCCGCTTCGGAGATGAGGCGATTGAGTTTGGAATAAGAGTAGGTCCTGCGAACTTTGGCTTCACTTATATATTGGGCACACAGTGCGGCGGCCCGACGTAGGGAAATTCGGCGAGCAGATCGCTGTGCGGCCCTACCCTGTCCTCGGTCACTTTCCCGTTTGTGAGGATCGCCAAAAAAGCATCGCCCGCGTCGTCGGTGAGTGTCCGTCCATTGGCCGGAAAAGACGCAGGCCGTGTCGGATCATAGGACATCACCTCTGGCAGGAGCGTGGCTGCCACCCGTTTCGCCTCATCCGGCGCATACCCACCAGCATGCTCCAGAGCGTGCGCGAACACCGCGACAAAACGGGCGTCGTCTACTGGTTCGCCTGCCAAGTAGGCGTCTCTTTCCGTGCCGACTAGAAAGACAGCCTGCGCGGGCAGCGCGCCGCGATCGGCCTGAACCCACTTGCCGCCAGCTCC